>JANXMS010000047.1 GCA_025354525.1 Acidobacteriota bacterium | reverse complement strand
GACCTTGGCACACTCAGCCTCGCTCATAGCCGAAGTCCCCATAAACTTCCGTACCTCCACCGGCTGCCCGTTTCCATTGTATGTCCACGTCACCCGCTGCCCCTTCGCATCCGTCTTCTGCCGCACCGAACCATCCCCGTTGTACTCATAACTCACTGTCCCGCTCTCCGGATGCGTCACCGACAAAAGCCGTCCTCCCGTACTATAGTTGAACGTCCGCGTCTGCGTCACCGTCGCCCCTATAATCGTCTTATTCGGCCGCGGCATCGTCACCGTCGTCAACTTCCCAAACATCGAGTACGCATACGTCGTCCCGTAGTCCGCCCCGCTCCCCGGCCCCGGAAACGGCTCCGTCACTTTCACCAAATTCCCCAGCGAATCCGCGGTCAGCGATGGCGCGGGGTAAAGATTCTGATTCCAGCACGGCGTTCGCTTGCGCCCACTCAAACTTCATCACTAACCCGAAAAGAAGGTCCCCACGCACGAGGAGGTCCCCCCATATGAATGGCCTCCCAAGATACGATGCGAGGAACGGGCGGTGACGAGCCCGGCCCGCTTCTGCACCGACGTCGGCTGCGCCAGCGCATCGTAAGTCCATTGCTACTTCTGGCCCATGGCGTCCGTCTTGTCCTTCACCGTCTCATCGAAGTGATACCAACACAAACTCATCCCACTCTCCGAATGCGTCACCGACTGCAGCTTCTGCTCGTTATTGTAGACGCACGTCCTCTCCTGCTGCACCACCGTCGCCGGATTGAACCCCATCCCCGACCGCCCCGACTCAAGTTAGTATCGGTACGATCCCCGACGAGCTAGATGGGATACCGCCAATTCAACGAAATCGGAGCAATCCTTTCGTTGGTCAATCCAAGACGCGAATTGATCTTTTTCTGGGCTTTCGCACTCCTTCATGAGAAAGGAGCGAGCCCGACCAATCTCCTGATTTTCAGCAAAACGAGCGGCGTTTACGAGCAGGCAGTGTCGAATGGAAGCATCCGCCTCAATCCCATACGGCCCCTGCGGGGATCCAACCTGCTCAAGACAGCGATGCGGCAGGCCCGTGGAGTATAGTATGCTTTCGCAGGCACGAGTCCGAAGTGATACGCTTCTGCTCTCCAACAGGCCTTCCAAGAGGCGTAGTCCTTGGGCCTTGCCCACCAGCGGATCGACCATATTGGCGCTCAAATAGCTCACTCGATCCGGTAGGCCACTATCGATCGGGTCTCTTGCCGGTTTGATTAGGACCCGTACGATCGAATCGACGAGTAGGTCACTCGTTCGAAAATCGGAGCTCAAAAAGACGCTCGCTGTACGAAAGGACAATGCGTCGCCGTCGCGAATTCCAAAGTAACGAAGACCTCGCTTCTCCAGGAAAAAAATCCTGGATTGGTTGATCGCCACATGATTGTATGCTTGCCCTTCGAATGGTGGAGCATACGGTGACTGATAGAGGTAGCAGCTAACCGAAACATCCGCAGGCACCTTACCGGATAACGAAACGGTATTTGAGATCGTGACTAACGCATGCCTAAGTGTACGTTCGTTTTCGGCCCAAACAGGTCCCCAATCAATTGCAGCCACTCTCCCCAACACCACGATCGGTGCCTGAGCAAGCTGCTCGGCCGTAATCGAAGATAGCCTTGGGGGCGTTTGGAATCGCTGACAGTTGGATAGTGAAAGCGCGGCAGCGCACCAAAGTCCGACTAGGAAGGACGGGTGAATCATACTATCCCCGGAACTAGATCTTCGGTATCGCACCACTTAAGCGGCGCGCCGTTCTGCAACAAATCGTTTCCATTGATATTTACTCGTCCGCTAGTCGCGTGTATGCCGATGAGTCCTTTCACTTCACCATTCTGCTCAATGACCGCGAGGGCGCGAACCGGATTGTTGTAATCTGTGGCCGAGAAGGTCTGATATGTCCAGAAGTCTCCAGCACCTCCCGTTCCGATGTGATCATCGAACCGAGGGGACCGGCCGAACAAAGAGCCAGATCCACGCCCCCACGCCCCATTGAAATTTGAACCTCCTGGAGCGAATCGCACCCGATGTTGCTCCTGTACTCGCAGGGTACTTAGACTTCGCATAGGTTGCCGTCTTTCGTCTAACACCTCGTATCGGCGACGGCGAAGAAGGCTTCCGCCGACCGCCCTCCTCTGATAGCAGTCGTCTACCACAGCGAGGTACGTCGGGTTCTGCACTCCGTCGTCCTCGTCATTTTGCTGTTGCCCGTAGAACGTGTTCGCGTATGCGAGAACCTCGGCATTGACTTGGGCGTCAGTCTGCCAGCGAGCATCTCTAATCTGTAACTTAGTGGCACCAAAAAGTTGAAAGAATCCCAAAAAGCGCAGCGCGCCTGAAAACACTGCCGGACCAACCGGTGCAATGACTGCGATCTCGCCGGAAGGATCACCGTAGTTGACTGGGTCGCCACCGACGTAAACTCCCCGCCCCCAATTCCCCGGCTCCCCAGCCCCCCCACTCGCCTCATAAGGATCACTCGTCATAAACCGCGCAATCGCGGAGTTGTAATACCGCTGATCCGCATAATCCAGCCCCGTCTGATCCCTCAAATAAGTCCCGAACTTATTCCGATCCCCCACGGTAGCCGCCCCCCTCTCCTCCCCATAAGGAAAGTAATCATGCACCTCCACCCCACCCACCCCGTTCCCCCGCGCCATCACACTCCCCAGCCGATCATTCACAATCGCCTTCCCGTTCTGCCAAATCGCCCGCCCCCCAAAATACACATCCTTACTCACATAACTCAGC
>JANXMS010000044.1 GCA_025354525.1 Acidobacteriota bacterium | reverse complement strand
CGGCCCCGTATTGGGCGGACTGCAAACTACGTTTGTCCCAGCTCAGGGCCCCGTCAATGCATGCGCTTGTCGTCGATCTCGCCGAGGCTCTATCCCCCTTCCTCGCTCCCGACATTGCTCCGGATCTCTTCAGACGTCGCGGATTTGCCCTCTGTTAAGGCAAGACTTGCTATAGAAGCGGTTCCTAATTGTCGACCATCACGCGAATGAAGTGCGATAAACGAACTGTCCCGATGAAGGTTTGTTTGGACTAAAATTCCAAATTCAGCGAGAGCCGAAACGTGCGGCCATCGTTGAGCGTGTTGGTGATTTTTCCAAACGCGGGATTCGACAGGTCCGCCACCGGTTCTGAGAATTGGGGCGTGTTCAGCGCATTGATCGATTCGGCCCGGAACGACAACGCTCGGTCGTGCGGCAAAACAAACCGCCGTTCCAGACTTGCGTTGAGGTTCCGATAACCCGCCCGCAGAAACACGTTTGAGCCGAGATTGCCTCGGCGGTCCGTCGGACTCAGATACGCAAATGCGGACCGAGGCAGCAGTTTCGTCGCCAGGTCGGGGTGGCTGATTGTTCGGCCAAGAATCGACGGGTCTAACAAATTCGGACGATCTCCCACAATGCCGTCGACGTTCCCGAATCCGGGTCCGTCTGAGCCTGTCAAAACCGTGAACGGAATGCCTGACTTGGCCACGAACACCGACGACATACGCCATTGCCGCAGCAGTCGATGGCTAAACGGCACGGAGTAGGACACCCGCGTCAGCAGCGCATGGGATTGGTGAAAACTGCTCAACCCCCGAAGGTCCGCCGCCACGTTCGTAGCCGTCTGAGCCTGACCTTGGTTGGCGTCGTCGCCTGCAGCTATATTTACAAACGTTGCCCCGGTATCGATCGCCTTCGAAAACCAGTACGAGGATTCAATCGTCGCGCCGCGCTTAGACGCCAGCGAGTAAGTCACCTTCGCCGCGTCGTAGTAAGCCCGGGCGGAGTTGTTGATTTCGCGAAAGTCGAAGTAGCGCCGGTCAGGGCGGCGATCGTTAATCGTCGCGGTGGTTTGGGCGATTCCAGCCAATGGTTCGGCGCGGTTCAGATACTGCATGTAGAGTAACTTCCACGTGCGACTGCCGATGTAAGCCGCTTCCACCGTTCCGATCCTGGCCGGTAGGGGCAACCGCCACGAAAAGCTGTATTGATGGGCGTACGGTGTGCGAAGATGCTCCGGATACGAAAACAGAACGGAGCGAGCGTTCGGGTCAAATACGATCCCCTCGAGTAAGTTCAGCAGTGGTGGTGCCTGGGCCTCCACTTTCTGGAAACCAGGCGGATTCCACCGGAGTTGTTGGAGCGTAGCGGGGAAGACGTCGCCATATTGAGTCGAGTAAGCAACGCGGAAGCGTCGCCAAGCCAGTCCGATGTTTGGCGCAAAATTATTGCAGTCGCATCGAAACGGAATAACCGTCAATTGGTTGACTTCCGAAATTCCAGTCTGCGGTTGATAGCGCAACCCGGCTGTAATCGAAAGCTCTTTAGAGATCCGCCAAACGTCCTGGATAAACGCATTGGGTTCGTTCCGTCGAAAGCCCCGATGGAGTTCGCCCAAGCCAAACGAGTACCGGCTGACTTGGCCCAAACGGAAGTTAGTAATCGCGTCCCGGCCGAAATCGTTGCGGAAGTATATGTTGCCTCGATTCGACGACGTTTCCCGTCCGTTGAACTGCAAACGGGCAAACTCGCCGCCGGCCGAAAAGGTATGGCGATCAAACTGATGTTGGAAGCGGGTCGAAACCCGGTAACGATTCTGCACGCGATCAACGGGAATCGAGGAGCCGGGTCCCAATTTATCGTAGACGGTTCCGACCAGCACCTGCGGACCCACCGCATTCGGTTCGGCCACCAACAGGGTCCGATTCCTCGTAAACGCCACCGTCGAGTCAAGGGTCGTCTTGGCGCTCCGGACGAAGGTCCAGGTCAGCCGCCCATCGTGGGACTTGGTGGTGGTGTCGGGATTCTGTCCGGCGATCAGTTGAAAGGCGTCAACCTGCTGGTTCGTCCAAGTGTGCCGGGCCGAGACGCGGTGTTTCTGAATCGATTGGTCCAGTCGGGCCGTTGTGGAAGTCGTGTCGATCTCTTGCAGCGCGTTCGAGTTGAGCGCCCGCGCCGCGATATCCGGGCGGTTCGGCGCCACGGTGGGCCAAGCTCGAAGGTACCGGTCAATGACCGCGCAGATCGCCGGATCCGCCGCCAAGCAAGATCGTTCCGACGCCAGCGGCACAAGTACATTGCCGTTTACGAACCCCGACCGAGTGTCGAGCGCACCTTCAATCGCCAGCACCGCGCCCCGCCAAAGTGGCACGGCGAGTCGGCCCGAAACGATGTTTTGACGCGCCGGCAAAACGTCTCCGACCTGAAAAAAACTACGCGCCGCCAAGGCCGAGTTGGCATGAGTCCATTGCAGATTGCCGTGCATCGTTTTTGAGCGCCGGGCGGGAACCAAGTGCGGGGCGGTCGAAGGAGCCAGGCCAAACTCAGCGCCGAAGTAAGTCGATGCCGCCGTAAATTCGGTTACCGCCGTCGCGGTCGTCCCCAGCCGGATATTCGCTTCTTTTTGGGCGTTATTGTCGAGCGCGGTGATGAAAACGTTCTCGTTGCGCCGCGCTTCACCGGCCTGCACATCCACTCTGCCCAGTATATTCGGCTGTTGAGCGACCAACCAACCGGCCCAAAGCCCTATCAGCAAAAGCCGCATCTACCCCAGACCTTTAACTTTCCAGCCGTTCCGATAGGACCGCTTCAGAAACTGGTTTGCCTCTTTCACATTCTTGAACCGCAGGCGGGCCGAGTCCCATTCCAGCGTCGTCTTGGGGAACCGAGTGGCCAGGCTGCCTAACAAAACCGTCTCGCTCAATGGCCCCGAGTAATCGAACGCGGTCGTCGTCTTTGTCTTACCCTGAATCGCCTCGACGAACTCGTGATAGTGGTCCTTCGTTTTCAAATCCGGAAACTTCAAGTCGGCGAAGGCTTCTTTCGGATACAGCGACGGCATCGCGATATGCGGAATCAGCAGCACGCCCTTCGTGCCGATCACGATGGAGCCTTGACTCGGCAGCTTGGCACCTTCAACCAGCGCCTGCACCTGCTCGGAAGGGCGCTCATCCCCGTCGTACCAAGTCACCGCCACCGGCTTGCCCGGCTCAGTATAAATCGTTGCAGGAAAGGTGTATTTAACGATCGCGTTCACGGCCCAACTTTGCTGGTTCGGGGCTGGCCCCTCGGCGCGAACGGTCAACGGCGCGGTAAGCCCGAGGGCTCCAAAAACAGGGTCATAGATATGGCAGCCCATATCCCCAAACGTCCCTGTGCCAAACTCCAGCCGCTTCCGCCAATTGCCGGGGTGGCAGTAGCCCTTGATGTAGGGCTCCGGTCGCGCCACGCCGATCCAGGAATCCCAATCCAAGTTGGCGGGAAGAGGGTCCGTCTGCGAGGGACGAGCCACCGCGTCCCCCCACTTTTTATTCGACCAAGCATGGACCTCTTTCACCTTGCCGATCGTGCCTTGGTGCACCAACTCCACGGCAATCTGATACTCGGCGCTCGAATGGATCTGGATGCCCATCTGCGTTACCCGCTTGTGCGCGGCGGCGAACTTCGCCACTTGGCGCGCCTCGCGAACATGCGACGTGAGTGGCTTCTGGCAGTAGACATCAAGACCGCGCCGCATTGCCGCCATCGTCTGCGGAGCATGCATATGGTCCGGCGTGCCAACGCAAACCGCGTCCAAATTTTTGTAGTTTGTTGCGAGCATCTTCCGCCAGTCCTGATGCAAGGTGGCTTTCGGATAGGCTTTTTGAACGCGACCCGTCCGCTCGGTGTCGACGTCGGCGACGCACACCAGTTCAACGTTTGGATGGGTCGCGATCGAGTTGAGCGTGGCCCAGGCCATGCCGTTTCCGCCCATTGAGGCAAGACGAACGCGGTCGCTGGGTGGGGCCGAGAGCAGATTCTTCAGGAAAAACGGGGCGGCGAGAGCGGTGCGGCGGGTAAAGGTGGACATTCCTTTACCTACTGTAACGTGATGGTCACCGCACGCGAAAGATGTCGCTCTCCGGAGCGGCAATCAGCCTTGCTCCCGCCGCTGCTGACTCGAGTCCCCGATGTGCTTTTAAAAAGCCAGCGGTCAGCGTCAACCGAACCTGCCGGTTCGTTTTTCGATTCCGAACAATGCTATACGACTCGTTGCCCGGCGCATCCACCAAAGACAAGTTCCGCTTGCCGAGGCTGGCTCCGGTCGCTGCTTGCAGCCCGTCGACGACACTCGAAAGAGCCAGGTCAGCCGGGCAATGGTGAATCACCTCACAATCGGCACTGGCCCGACCCAAGCCTAGTTGCTTCATCGCCGCTTGGCCCATCCGATAGCCAGCCACGGCGAACGGTCCGCTCGAACCGCTGATCGCTAAGACGCGATTCAGCCCGGGGTCACCCTCGTCGTCGTGGGCAGACAGGAAAACCGGAGCCAGCGCCAAACCCAAAAGACGGCGTCGGGTAGCCATGACTATTGCACCTCGAATGTGAAACTCGACCAAAAGCTCTCCCAGTCTGCCTCCGAAGGCTCCGCGCAACGCTCCATCAACACTGTATGCAGCTTCCAGATTCCCGGCGACCCGATCGGAATCCGCAGCCGTCCCTCCCGATCCGTCCGACCCGCCGTCTGCCGCGTCGCCTCCCCGTTCAGCGGCAGCCAGGCCATTTCAATCTGCAAATCCGCCGCCGGCTTGCCCCGAAACAGAACTTGAATCGGCAACTCCGCCCCCGCCTTCAACGCAGCCGGATCAGCCCCTGGAATGATCTCAATCGGATACCCGACCGGATGATTATAGAAGCCCGTGGGTGCACCAGCCACCACTAGGCTCTTGACGTATTTGCTATACCGTTCCCGCCCCGCCGTAGCCGATTCGTTGTGCTCCATTCGCCAACGCAGCACATGCGCCAACCCTTCGTGCCGTAGATACTCTTCAAACTTCAGCGGCTGCAACTCAATGAAATTTGGCTTCGTCCGCACAGAGAGAATCGAACTCCCGGTCGCCACCGTAGCGTCAGCCAGCAGAACTTTGCCCTCCACTCGCAGATTCCGCATCCGGGCCGATCCCTTGGCCCCATGTAGGGAAACGTCCAGTAAATTCTCCGGCTTCGGCGCGCGATCCGGGTCAGGAAAGTCGTCGCCGTTATGGAATGCGATCGTGACTGTCGAACCCGGTGCCGGTCGAAATCGCTGCGGCATCAAATAGAGATCATGCCCCAGCAGAGGCAGGGCGAGCAGGGCGGGAATGAGACGCGAGAGTTTCATCTTTCTCCAATGTGGCAAAAATACTGTATAAACCGCAATCCAAAATCGTGCTACGGACCGTATCGTTAGTGCTACCAAGGCAGGAACATAATGATATACGTTCAGATTCGCACTTTCGGATTGCTCATCGCCAGCATTGTCTGCGCCCAGGCCCAATCGCTCGTCGGCACTGTCGTCGACGAACAACAGAAAACCGTTCCCGGTGCCAAGGTCACCCTCGTTGACTCCGCTAAAGGCCAGCGCCGCTCTGGCAACACCGACGCCACCGGAGCCTTCTCTTTCCCCCAACTCCCCGCCAATACTTATGACCTCCTCGTCGAACGCGACGGCTTCGCCACCGCCCGTTACCCCGGCGTCGTCCTCAACGGCAACGACCAACGCTCCATCCGCGTCCAGTTGCGCCTCGCCGCCAAAGGCGACGCCGTCACCGTCACAAGCGAGTCCCCCCTCGTCCGCGAAAGCCCCGCCGTCTCCACCGCCGTCGACCGCGCCTTCATCGAAAACCAACCCCTCAACGGCCGAACCTTCCAGACGCTCATTAACCTCTCCCCCGGCGTCGTCATGGCGCCTTCCACCCTCGCCGACCAAGGCCAGTTCTCCGTCAACGGCCAACGTACCGGCACCAACTACTTCACTGTCGACGGGGTCGGTGCCAACTTCGGCCTCCCCTTCGCCACCACCCCTTCCGAAGGTGCCGGCGGTGGCACCCCCTCGCTCACCGCCCAGGGCAGCACTAGCGCCTTGGCTTCTGTCGACGCCGTACAGGAGTTCACGATTCAAACCTCCACCTACGCCCCCGAGTACGGTCGTCAGCCCGGCGCCCAGGTCGCCATCGTCACCCGCTCCGGCACCAACAGCCTTCACGGTTCGGCCTTCAACTACCTCCGCAACGACAAACTCGACGCCAATAGCTGGTTCGGCAATTTCAACAGACTGAAGCGCCCCGCCCTCCGCCAAAACGATTTCGGAGCCACCCTCGGCGGCGCCGCCATCAAAAACAAAACCTTCTATTTCGCCTCCTACGAAGGCCTCCGCCTGATCCAACCTGTGATCTCCGTCCCCTCCCGCGTCCCCTCCCAAGCCGCCCGAGACCGTGCCACCGGCGCACTCAAGAGCCTCCTCGAAGCCTACCCGCTCCCCATCGCCCCGCCCCTTCCCGGTCTCCCCGACGAAACCCCCTACGTCACCAGCTTTTCCAATCCCTCCCATCTCGACGCCACCAGCGTCCGCCTCGATCACGCCCTCTCCCGTCGCATCAGCCTCTTCGGTCGCTACAACTACGCCCCGTCGGAAACCCGCGAGCGTGGCCGCTTCGCCACCCCCAGCTTTGTCGCCACCCTGCCCGGCAAAACAGAGACCGTCACCATCGGTTCCACACAAGTTCTCACCCCCCGCCTCACGAACGATTTCCGCGTCAACTGGAGCCGCTCCGCCGCCGCCCAAATCTACCAGCAAGACACCTTCGGCGGTGCCAAACTCCTGCCCCGCCAGACCGTCTTCCCCGGGTTCACCGACTCCGCAACCTCCCTCTTCTACCTCACCATCGGCGCCGACGACGAAAACACGATCAGCCCCGGAACCTTCAGCCGCAATACGCAGCGCCAGTTCAACATCGTCAACACCCTCGGCTGGAACCTCGGCGCTCACGCCTTCAAATTCGGCTTCGACCTCCGCCGCCTCGCCCCTTCCATCGGCGGACGCCTTTACAGCAAAACGCTAACGTTTCCCACCATCACAGCGCTAACCACCGGCATCGTCCCCACCGGCGAAGTCCGGCAAGTCGACAACTATCTCGAACCGCGTTATCTGAACACCTCCCTCTTCGTCCAGGACGCCTGGCGGATCAACGCCCGCTTGACTCTGACCTACGGCCTCCGCTGGGAAGTGAACCCCGCCCCCGGCGAGGCCAACAACAACCTGCCCCTCACATTGACCGGAATCGAGAACCCACCCACGGCGAAGTTAGCCGCCCCTGGCACCAAACTCTATCCCACGACTTACACCAACTTCGCGCCCCGCCTCGGAGTCGCCTATCAACCCTTCCGCTCTCGCGGGACAGTCCTCCGCGCCGGCCTCGGCATGTTCTACGACCTCGGCTATGCCTTCACCGGCACCGCTCTAACCCCCAGTAATTTCCCTTTCTCCCGCATCCGAACCCTCGCCAATCTCTCGCTCAACGACCCCGCGTTTTTCTCCGCCGTCGGAGCGCAAAATCTCAACCCGCCTTATCCCCGCCTCTTCGACTACGACGACCGCTACAAACTCCCCTACACCGTGCAGTTCAGCTTCGCCCTCGAACAGCCGATCGGCGTCGCCAATTCCGTCTCGGCCTCCTACGTAGGTGCCGCCGGCCGCCACCTTGCCCGCATCGAAAGCCTCCGTACCCAAGTCTATCACTTACAGCGAATTTATTCACAAATTATCAGAAAAAAAGATTGACCTTAATCGCAAAGTATTGGCCGATTTAGCTATGAATGAGCCCGCAGC
>JANXMS010000043.1 GCA_025354525.1 Acidobacteriota bacterium | reverse complement strand
CCGGCCCCGTATTGGGCGGACTGCAAACTACGTTTGTCCCAGCTCAGGGCCCCGTCAATGCTTGCGCTTGTCGTCGATCTCGCCGAGGCTCTCTCCCCCTTCCTCTCTCCCGACATTGCTCCGGATCTCTTCAGACGTCGCCGATTTGCCCTCTGTGAAGTCAAGACTGTCTATAGGCTGGCCAGAGCTGAGTTTGAGCGGAGAAGCGAAGAGCCGCTATCGCGGCGGTGGGAGTTGGGCGATGTGTAACTGGCGGGTCCAGGTTCGGGTATCGAGGGCGTCGAAACAGATCTGATCGCCGGTTGCCTTCCAGCGGGGATGGAGATCGCAGCGGAGATCGGTCGAGATGTAATTTTCGCCGGACGGGGTCTTCATGGGGAATTCGCCGAGCACGGTGCCTTGCTTGCGTCCGAGGTGATAGAGCATTAGCCGCTTAGCGGGCACGCTGGGTATGTTCCGGTCGGTCACAATCTGGCTTGCATCCGGGCTGAAGCTGCAATGGCCGTCGGCGTCGAGAAAGTCCGGGCCTATCACTTGGTAGTCGGGCTGGGGCGTATCGCGGAAGAGCACGTGGCGGACTTTTCCTTCGATTTGAAACGTGGCCATGATCTCGTCCGGGCCGCGCCAAGCGAAGTGCGATACGCCGCGGCCGAACGGCACAACCTCGCGAAGGCTGGAGCCATCGAGTCCGGCCGTGAACATAGCCGAAGTGAGTCCGCCGGGTCCGTTGGTTCGGGCAAGGAAGAACATGCGCTGGCTGGCGGGATTGATGATGGAATGCTGAATGAACAGCGGCTTGTCCGCCAGTTCCGGATGACGGGGTGCCAGGGCTTGATAGACCTGGTGAAGGGAAACGGCCAAGTGGCTGCGGCCGGTCTCGAGGTTTAGGATGTGCACGCCGTCGTTCTCTGGATGGTTCGCTTCCGGGTTCGGATCCTTGGCGGAGGCGTAGCCGACCACAGGGCGGAGCCGGGCAAGTCGGCCGTAGGTGACGCAACTGGCAACGCGGCCGCTGGGAGCGAGGCTTTCGATGGCGCGATCGAAGACACGGCGTTTGTTGGTGGATAGGTTGTGGCCGACGGAGATAATGTCGCCGCCTTGGGCGTCGTTGTAGAGGATGGTGTTGGGGTCGGAGGGCGACCAGTTGAGCATGCAGCCTTGCTGCAGGTTCCAGGCGCGGGTTTCGACGATCGGCTTGGTCGCGCCGGATTCCGGATGCACGGAGACGATCAAGGCCGGTTCGTTGGGGCGGGGCATCCGGTTCTGGAACGGTGTTTCCAGGCAGATGAGTTGATTGCCGGCGCGGTTCCAGGGTGAAACGCCGTAGTAGCCAAAGAAATGGTGTTTGGGGCCGGCCGTGAGGGGGGTGATGCGGGGGCCGGCGGCTAGGGAGAGCAGTAAGTGGCGACGGGATAGGGGCATATGACTCGGCTGGCCGGAATGGCGGGTGCTCAAACAGGGGTTGGTGGGAGGAGGAATTCAGACCTGACCTTCGTTGGCCAACAACGATTTGGCTTAATGAATGTATCCCGAGTTGATTGCTTTGGAGTTGGAGGGGGGCGAGACTTTGCGTTGGGCACGTGAGTTCCTGGGTGCCGATTCCGCGTACTATTGAGCGCGCAATTTCTTGCGAAGCCGCGCGACTTCGCTTTTCGTGATGCTAAGATCCTCCTGCCACGTCTGATTGGTTGGGTCGAGTTGGGATAGCGCTTCAGCGATCGCCAGATCGCATTCGAATTCGGTGAGTGCCTCTTTTAGGCGGTCCTGGGACTGGTAGATGCTGCCGATGTTGGAGTGGGAGACGGAGAGGTCGCGCAGCCAAGCGGAGTTGGTGAGGTCCAGGGCGGTGAGGGATTCCATGATCCCTTTTCCAGCCTGGAATTCGGCGAGGGCGTCGGGGAGGCGGCCTTGGGACTGGTAGATGGTGCCGATGTGGTGGTGGGAGGCGGAGAGGTCGCGCTGCCAGTTGGAGTTGGCGGGGTCCATGGCGGTGAGGGATTCCATGATCCGTCTTCCGGCCTGGAATTCGGAGAGGGCCTCGGGGAGGCGGCCCTGGGACTGGTAGATGTCGCCGATGTCGTGGTGGGAGACGGAGAGGTCGCGGAGCCAATCGAAGTTGACGGGGTCCATGGTGGTGAGGGATTCCATGATCCGTTTGTCGGACTGGAACTCGGCGAGGGCCTCGGGGAGGCTGCCCTGGGACCGGTAAATGCGACCGATGTTGTGGTGGGAGATGGAAAGTTCGCGCTGCCAATCGGAGTTGGCGGGGTCCAGCGCGGTGAGGGATTCCATGATCCGTTTCCCAGCCTGGAATTCGGCGAGGGCGTCGGGGAGGCAGCCCTGGGACTGGTAGATATGGCCGATGTGGTGGAGGGAGGCGGAGAGGTCGCGCTGCCAATCGGAGTTGGCGGGGTCCAGGGCGGTGAGGGATTCCATGATCCGTTTCCCAGCCTGGAATTCGGCGAGGGCGTCGGGCCGCCTCCCGCTGATTTCCAGCACGCGTCCAAGAAGAGCATGTGCATCCGCGCATGACGATTGCGGGCCGGTGAGGGCGAGAAGTGCAACGGCTTCTCTCGCAAGAGTTATTAACTCCGCCAGGGGCATCCGATTCAGGCGAATCCACCCTAAGATCAATAGGATCCGTCCCCTGGCGGTTTCGGCCAACGGAAAGCGAGATAACTCTTCCAGCAGGGGGCCCAACCGCTGGATGGATTCCAGTTTGGCGGAGCGTTGCCACTTCCAGTACAGCCGTTCCAACTCGCCGCCGCCTTCTTCCGGGTTCGACGAAAGCCGGTGGTACACCTTTTCCACCTGGGAGCCCGGATCGTCGCCGGACCAGCAATTCGCAGCTTTAGCGGAGAGCGACACAAACCGGTCTGGTTCGGCCTGATACAAGTGTTGCCGCAGGGCGAGTCTGGTGGTTTCGTGGACATTGCAGCCTCCCTTCGCGGGGAACGACTCGACGACGGGAAGGGTTTTTAGCGTGTCGAAAAGGGCTGACGCTTCGTCCAGGCTGACGCTGAGCAACTCGACGAGGATTTTTGGATCGAACCAATGAGGAATCGCCGCCGCTTCGAGCGCAGTGCGAACCGAGGGCGGATGGGAGGCGATGGCCATATCCACGGTCGCGAGGGCTAACCGCAGCGGGTCGCCTTGAGCCTGGCGCAGACTTTCAAGGATCTCTTCAAAAGTCATCGGCCTGCTCCTGCCGGTGTGTCAGCTTGCAGCTTGCGCTGCAAAGTATCCAGCAGCGAGTACATGGCACTGGGCGCCAATTTTTTCGGAGCGGTCAACAGAAGCGACACAATATGGTCCCGAGTAATACCCCCCTGCGGCCAATTGCGCGTGCAGAATTCGAGCCAGTCCCCGGGCGCATCAATGAATGACAACTCCCGGGACAATACGAACTTCGCCCAAGCGGCCGCGCGCGGCTCCGGGACCTGGTGACCCGTAATCATGACGATTATGTGGGGCATCTGGTCCATTTGTACGAAGAGTTGTAGTTTTATCCACTTTTGGAACAAATCGGATGAATCCTGCCAATTATCGATTGAGAGCAGGAGGGGACGTTCCAAAGAGATTAGGTCTTCAACGATTTGCGGGAAGCGAGCGGCCCCACTTTCGGACGCCGCCGCGTTAGGGAACACTTCTCCTCCAGCAGTGAAGACAAACGACTGGTACACCTGCTCCAAATCCAAGGGGCCCTTCAGATCGACCGAAGCGACGATGACACGTAAGCCCCGCGCATACTCTCCAAATTCCTCGGCGACGCGCGTTTTGCCGAAACCGCTGACTCCTTGCAGGAAAAGTATCCGCTTCTGGCTTTGGCCCGTGATCATGCCGACAAACTCACTGAACTCCTGCTTCCGGTCCGCCATAACTGGGCTGACGGTTGGAGTTGCGGTTGGCCAGGAAATGGCCGCCTTGTATTGCAGTAGGCGCCGGTCGTATTGGTTGCAAAACTCGACAACGTGGCGGATCGGTGATGCCGCAACAAAGCCGCCTACAGATTTCTCCGCGCCATCGAGGAATGCCGTACAGAGGAGGCCAACGACGACACCATTGATGATGACGGGTGCGCCGGAATGGCCTTTCAGTGGTACGCCTGAGCCCGAATCGAATTGTAGACGCAGCACAGTTCCGCCCTCTTCAGAGGGGTCATTCAAGCCGGTAATTGTGCCGCCCGCAGTGAACCCAATCGGCTCCACTAGGCCGAAGCCTGGCGACGAAAATTTGTTGTCCACGCGGCAGCGGTCGGCGAGACGGAAGGGCTTTGCGTCGGGTTGCGGATACTCGCACTTGAGGACGGCGAAATCGTGGGCACTGCTCCACAAATCGGCTTCCAACGTGGCGGTCATGGTGACGATGGGGCTGCCGTCGTCACGCTCCGCGGCTGGGTTGAAATGGAGCACGATGTCGCCAAGCGACCGACCCTCCGGGGTGGCGACGACATGGAGAGCGGTGACGAGATAACCCGGCGCCACCAGGAATCCGGTGCCAGAGTGACCGCCCCCTACCTCGATTTTCGCAATGGATCCCCAGGGGGTTCTCACGAAGCGGTTTCCTGGTCATAGTCACAAAGGTCCTGACAGATACTGTTGCCATCGCGGTCCTGCTGGAAATGTATATACGTCGGCTGGAACAGTTCGTAGTCGCGGTAGTTTTGTGATACCAGATTCTTCATGAGCGCTTCCAACTCCGCGAGGGGGGCGTATTCCCGGGTTCGATCCAGGATAGCCGAAGGCAGGGGCAAGGTGTCGGCCCAGGTGCCGGAATTCAAGTAATAGCGCCCGCCAGTAAGTTCTACTTTCTTCGCCAGATGGGTGTGGCCGAAGACGACGTGGCGAATGGGTCCGTAGGCGAGGCGGTCGGCTTCCTTCTTGTAGATCTCCTCCGTTTCCGTGGAACGGTCGAAGGCGTCGCGATCATGAAAGGCGCGGAGTGCGTCGAGGAGGTCCATTTGGCGCTGCTCCCAGGTTTCGTCGCGATCGCCGAGGAGCAGGTCGACAAAACTTCGCAGCCTTCCCCGGGCCGAGATTTGCTTTGTGGTGGCGGCGCGTTCGTAGATGCCGAAATTCGCGCGTTTGACGGTACGCAGCAGGGATGCTTCCAGGGCGTTGGCGGCGGGGAGGGCGGAGATGTTCGTTTTGTACCGGGTGCGTTGTTGCGAACGGCGCGCTTTCGATTCGGCGAGGGCGCTGGCGACCGTAAGCAGATCGGCGCGGCGGCCGGGGTCGAGGGCGAGCAGGACGGGGAAGGCCGCTTCCTTTTCGGGCTTTAGAAGGTCAATAAAACTGTAGGTTTTTTTGAGGTCGTTGATGAGGCCGGCGACGAGTTCGCTGCCGGCGGGCGGGCGGAAGAGGAATTCCTTGGGGACTGGTTCGCCGCGGGAGAGCAGGCCGCAGAGGATGCGGAGTTGGTTGTGGTCGACGAAGTTCATGTCGTCGATGCGGTTGCCGTGTTCGATGAGGACGTCGCCGACGCGGTAGGCCTCGCCGTGCGGGATGAACTCGTAGTCGGCGGGGCCATTGGCGCCGACGTGCTGGCGGAGGCGGGCGCGGACTTTGGGGAGATGGAGTTCGATGTCGTGATTGCCGGGGAGGATGACGAGGCGGCGTCCGTTGCGTAGGAAGCGCTTGAGGGCATCGAAGACGGCGGCGGAACGGGCGGCGATGCGGTCGAGGAGTTGGACGGCGTGTTCCTCCGGATAGTGGAAGGGCTTCCAGCCGTTGGGCGCGCCGGGGGAACGTTCGGCGAGGAAATCGACGGAATCGCCGTTGATGACCAGTTCGACGGCAGGTTCCTGCGACTCGGCGAGGGAGCGGATGAAAGCGGCGAGGTGCGACTCCTGCGTGCAGATGCGGAAGCCGCGCGAACCCGGTTCGGATTCGCCGCCTAAGTGAAGGTCCGAAATGACATAAATGGACTTGTTAGTTGGTGCCATAGTTGGCCCGGATTAAGTGTATGAGTATACTATGTGGCCAAAGAAATGGGGAGTTGAGTCGAATGATCCAACTGTCAGACTGTACGTTGGGATCTTCACACTGGGCGGTGTGATAGGATCCAACCATGTTTTTGATACGCCTCTGCCTGCTGCTGGTCCTCGTTGTCCTGAATATGCCTGCGCAATCCGTTACCGGCACCATCGTTGGCACCGTGATGGACCCCTCCGGCCTCTCCGTTGTGAAAGCCGACGTTACGCTGGTGCAACCCGCCACCGGGCTCGAACGGCGAACCACCACGTCGGAAACTGGCTCGTTTGCGTTTCCGGCGCTGTCACCGGGGCAGTACAACCTTACGGTTAAACGCGAGGGCTTTAAGCAGTCCGAACGGCGTAACCTAAACCTGACGGCCTCGGAGACGCTGACGGTGGGCGATGTGCAATTGCAGGTGGGTTCCACGACCGAAAGCGTGACCATCTCGGCCGAAGGCGCTACCGTTCAGACCGCGAGCGCGGAACGCTCCGGAGTGATTACTAGCTCCCAGGTGGAAAACATTCTCATCCGCGGTCGCAACGTCACCTCTCTACTCCAATTGCTGCCGGGTGTCGTGGATAACTCCGATCGGGACGCGATTGATCGCGGCTTCACCGTGAACGTCCAAGGCGGACGGAGCAACACGAACAACTTGACCGTGGACGGCATGTCGATGATCGACGTCGGCAACAACCAGGGTGGAACCGTGAGTGTCGGCATGGACGCGATCGCCGAAGTGAAGGTGCTGCTGACGAACTACCAGGCCGAGTACGGTCGCATGTCGGGTGCTAACGTGCAGTTGATTACGAAGAGCGGCACCCGTAAGGTGCACGGGATGTTCAGTTACTTCAAGCGCCACGAGCAGTTCAATGCGAATAACTTCTTCAATAACCTGACGGGCGTGGCCAAGCCACGGACCCGGCTGAATACTTACAGCTATAACATAGGCGGCCCGATCACGATTCCGAAGCTGTTCAACACCGGTCGCGAGAAGCTGTTTTTCTTTTGGTCCCAGGAGTTTTGGCCTCGTTCATCGAGCTTGCCGCTGGGGCAACTGACGACGCCGACCGAACTCGAACGCGCCGGGGATTTCTCTCGTTCCGTGGAGCTGAACGGCGCGCTGATCCCCGTGGTGGATCCGACCAACGGCCAAGCGCTGCCCGGGAATCGAATGCCCTCCAGCCGGATCGACCCCAGCGGTCGAGCGCTGCTGAACTTCTTGCCTGTCCCAAACTTCTTCGATACGGGCATTTCGGCCCGTCGCTACAACTACGTTTTCCAGGAGCAAGTAGATACCCCGCAGCGGCTCGAAACGATGAAGGTCGACTACCAGATCCACGCGAAAAGTCAACTCGCCTTTAGCCTTTCCCGCCACAAGGACGAACAGACCGGCCCGTACGGAATCCCCACGGGCGGTGCGAATTGGGGTCAGATGAACAAGACGTTTTGGACGCAAGGCACCGTGCTTTCCGCGCGGAATCAGATGATTCTGTCGCCGACCCTGGTGAGTGAGTTCACGTTCGGCTACTCCCGTCGGCCGGAGGGCGAGCGCATCGCTGATGCCGACTTGAAACGCAATCAACTCGCGACCATCGGGTACACGGCTCCGCAACTTTACGCCGCCGCCAACCCGCTTAACTTAGTGCCGAACGTCATCTTCGGGGGAATCAGCCAGCCGATCAACTTGAACATGGACGGGCGCACGCCGCTGGACCAGACGCAATACGCGATTAACCTGACTTACAACGTGACGAAGAATTTCGCCTCGCACTTGGTGAAGGCCGGGGTGTTCTACAGCCATAACCTTCGCCAGGCGCAGCTTCCGTCCGCCTTCAACGGTACGCTGAACTTTGGCCGCAACCCGAACAACCCGCTGGAAACCGGGTTTGCTTTTTCGAATGCGATGTTCGGGGTGTTTAATAGCTACCAGCAGGCCACCAGTCGCCCGGACATCAGCATCTATATCAAGTCGTTTGAGTGGTTCTTGCAGGATAGCTGGAAGGTGAACCGTCGGTTGACGATCGAGCTGGGCCTGCGGTTTGCCAACATCGTTCCGCAGTACGAAGGCGAAGGTCGGATATCGGGTTTCGTGCCGGGCCGTTTCGACCGTTCGAAGATGGTGCAACTGATTCGTCCCGCGATGGTGGGCGGGCGTCGCGTGGGGGTGCATCCCGTTACCGGGGAAGTGTATCCGCAGGCGCTGGTCGGTGCCATTGCTCCCGGTTCGGGGAATATCTCCAACGGTCTGGTGGTGGGCACTGATTCTTCTTACCCGCGTGGCCTGACGGAGAACGCGGGCATCCAATACAATCCGCGTATTGGGTTTGCGTGGGACGTGTTCGGCAACGCGAAGACGGCCATTCGCGGCGGTTTCGGCATGTTCAGCAACATCGGCGACTTCCAATTGCTCCGATTGCTGGGGGGCCAACCGCCGCTCGTGTCGACGCCGTTGATCAACTTCGGCAACCTGCGGGATGCGGCGGGGACGCCGGGGTTCGTCTTCCCGCAGGACATCATTGGGGTGGACGGTGCTTCCAAGATTCCGAATGTGATGAACGGGAGTTTGTCGGTGCAGCAGAACCTGGGCTGGGGCACGGTGGTGGATGTGGGCTATGTGATGTCGCTGGGGCGCCATCTGCTGTGGCAGCGCAACCTGAGCCCGATTCCACTGGGGGCCAACTTCCTGCCGCAGAATGCCGACCCGACGAATACTCGGGTGCCGCTGCCGTCGTCGTTCCTGCGGGGGATCATTGGCTACAACGATGTATTGCAGCGGGAGTGGGCGGCGTCGTCGAACTACCATTCGCTGCAAGTGAGCGCCAACCGCCGGTTTGCGCGGGGATTGCAGTTTGGCGGGTCGTGGACGTGGTCGAAATCGATGGACTACAACAGCAGTGACCTGGTGACGGTGAGTGCGCTGGTGCCGGTGCGGGTTTGGAACTACGGCCTATCGGACTTTGACCGGACCCACGTCGCCAAGATCAACTACAACTACGACATTCCGACGCCACAATGGGCAAAGGCTGGGATTGCGAAGCAGGCGGTGGGGGGATGGCAGGTTTCCGGGTTGACTAGTTTTGTGAGTGGGGCTCCGACGACGGCGGGGTTGAATTTTGTGGCGGCGACGGACGTGACGGGGTCGGCTTCGCAAGGTGCCCGGGTGAATATTGTGGCGGATGCGGTGATTCCGAAGGGTGATCGCACGTTCAGCCGGAACTTCAATACGGACGCGTTTCGCCCGCCGGCCCTCGGGACGATCGGCAACTCGGCGCGGTACACGATGCGGGGGCCGGGGATCAACAACTGGGACGTGGCGGTGTTCAAGAACTTCGTGATTCGTGAATCGCTGAAGCTGCAGATTCGTTGGGAAAATTACAACTTCTTCAACCACACGCAGTTTAGCGCGTTCGATACGGCTACTCGGTTTGACGCGCAGGGTCGGCAGGTGAACGCGCGGTTCGGGGAGTATACGGCCGCGCGGTTGCCGCGGCAGATGCAGTTTTCGCTACGGATGTTTTTCTAGAGTTCCAGGCCGGCGAGAAGACCCAGTCCGTAGCGGTCGTTGCGCCGGGTGATCTCGTCGCGGAGACGGGCGGGGTCCGGCGGCCAGGTCTTCAACCACACGCAGTTCAGCGCGTTCGATACGGCTACTGGATTTGACGCGCAGGGTCGGCAGGTGAACGCCCGGTTTGGGGAGTACACGGCCGCGCGGTTGCCGCGGCAGATGCGGTTTTCGCTACGGATGTTTTTCTAAAGTTCCAGGCCGGCTAGCAGCTCTCGACCGTAGCGGTCTTCGCGGCGGTTGA
The DNA here is from genome assembly GCA_025354525.1 of Acidobacteriota bacterium. GTDB lineage: Bacteria > Acidobacteriota > Terriglobia > Bryobacterales > Bryobacteraceae. Next base: position 15,863 of record JANXMS010000043.1, on the reverse strand, counting down.
TCTCGTCGCGGAGCCGGGCGCGATGCTGGGCGAGGACGGCAGCCATGCGAGGTTCGGCGGCTAGGTTTCGCATCTCGCCGGGATCCTTCTCCATGTCGATGAGCAGCTCTCGGTTGCCTGGTCCCTCCCAGAGCGAGTACTTGTACCGGGCGCTGCGCAAGGTCCTCGAATCGCCGCACTCGACAACGAGATCGGTTCGCCAATCGGAGGTCGCTCCCTTCTCGGCGAGGCGGCGGACGCTTCGCCCCGGCAAGCCGGGTGGAGGAGTGATCCCCGCGAAATCGCAGAGGGTGGGAAACAGGTCGATGGTGGAGCCTATCAGGTGTTTCCGGTCGACTTTGCCGCGCGGTACGCGGCCGGGCCAGGAGACGAGGAACGGCACGCGGGCGGATTCTTCGTAGGGCAGGCTTTTGTGTTCAAAGCCGTGGGCGGAGTCCATGTCGCCGTGGTCGCTGGCGAAGATGACGACGGTGTTTTTGTCGAGCGCGGTTTCTTTCAGCGCCGCGAGGACGCGCCCGATTTCGGTGTCGACGCCTTCGGTGAGGCGGCAGTAGGTCCAGCGGTGGAGGCGCCATTCTTCGGCGGTCCAGTGGGCGCGGACGTATTTGCGGAAGCCGGTCAAGCGTGTGAGGGCGGCAGGTTCGCCGACGGTGGCGGCATGGTTCGCGGGGAGCGGAGGACACGCGGCCCCGACAGGCAAGCGAGAGGCCGCGGCGACGTACTCGCGTTCGACGACTGACTTCGGCAGCGCGGTGGGCAGGCCTTCGGCTTTCGCGTGGGCGTCGATGGCCATGTAGCAGATATCGTGGGGATTAATGAACGAGGCGACGAGGAGGAAGGGCTTATCGTGTTTGGCTTGCAGGAAGCGGACGCACTGGTTGGCCAGTTCGTCGCGCTCGTTGCGGGTGATGTATTCGAAGCCGATGGTCTCGGCGGTCATGGGCTTCGGCCAATGGGTTTTGCCGCCGAAGGCGGTGCGATAGCCGTTGGCGCGGAAGACGTTGCCCACGGCGGTGGGTAGCATCGCATCGGGCAGGGTGGGCGCGTTGTTGCCGCGGATGTCGAAGTGGCTGGGATAGCGGCCGGTCATCATGGAAGTGCGCGCGGGGACGCAGACGGGGTTGCCGGAATAGGCGAGTTCGAAGCGGACGCCGGAGGCGGCAAGGGCGTCCATATGGGGTGTTTTCAGCCAGGGGTTGCCGGTGCAGCTCATCATGCCGGCGTGCTGCTGGTCGGTCATGATGTATAAGATATTCGGGCGGTCCGGGGTCGCCGCCGCTGCCGCGGCTACCGCCGTACCCATAAAGCTTCGTCTGCCGATTGCCATAGTTGAGTCCCAAGCGTATAGGAGTTTCTCGGTGCAATCAAGATGGCCTAAGAGCGAGGCATTTCCAGGCGCATTGCAGCGTCGCTTGGATCATGCTGTCGTCGAACTTGCCGCCGTGGGCGCCGAGATGTTCGAAGAAGGCGATGGTGTGGGCGGTGGACCAGGCGATCAGCGAAGCAGCGCCGGGGTGCACAGGGCCCATGCGGCCGGATTGGATCTGCTGGACCATGAAATGCCCGATGTCCCGGCGCAGGGTGACCATGGGGGAATCCGGGTGTTTGGTTGCAAAATCCTCGAACTCGAACGATGGATGGGACATGAGGGCGGTGAGGTCGGCGGGCGGGCGATTGTTTTGGTGTAGGCCGTGAAGCCTTTTCCAGGAAGACTTCGCGGGCGATGGCGAGCAGGGCTTCGTCGGAGAAGACCCTAACCGCCAAGTTGGCCACCCTGCGAGACGTGTTCACGGACTAACGGGCAGGAAGAAGGAGACCGGTTCAGGCTACCGGGTCTGCTGGCGCTGGAAGGTGGAGACGGAGCGGTCGGAGGTGGCGGTTAGTTCGCGCTGGATGCCGTCGATGACGGATTCCTTGCCGAACATCCTGGAAGAGCGGCGTGTTCCGGATCAAGCCGGTGAAGACCGATGACGTTGAGGAGGGCGGCGGGGGGGAGGTTATAGAGGGGGCTTCCGTAGAGTGAAGGTAATGCCGTCGTGGAGTTGACCGGGGAGGAGCGCGCAGGCGAGGTTGTAGAGAACGTTTTGGTGGCCGAAGTAATTCCGGAGCCAGAGGCCGGTGAGGTCGAGCTTGGTTTGGCGGGCGAGCCGTTTCAAGTCTGCGACGGTGTACTCGCAGAAGTGCCCGGGGTTGGTTGGGTCATCGCGAAGGATTTCGAAAGGGCTGCGGCCGGCGAGCAAGCCGAGGCGCTTGCCCAGGCTAATGGGGTTCGGCGTTTGCAGCACGAGCGAGCCACCGGGACGAAGCCAGGAAGCTACGCAAGCGAGAACCTGGGAGGGGGCGGTGTGGAGATGCTCGATGACTTCGGCCATGACGACGATGTCGTATGGTTCAACCACGGGCCAGGCGGCAGGATCGGCGGCAAGGTTGAGGTCGAAGTTAATGTGCTGGCCGCGCAGTTGGCCGGTGAAGCGGTGGTCGAAATAGCCTACGGTATCGACGGAGGCCTGAGGAAAGGACTGTTGGAAGAGCAGGGTTTGATAGGAGAGGCCGATATCGAGGATGCGCTCACAACCCGACCGAACTTTCTCTACTCGCTGGACGGTTTCGAGGAGGAACTGATAGCGCCTCTGATGGAAACGTAAATAATCTTCGTGAGGAGAAGCCATCGACCGTAGGTAACGATTATAGAGGATAATCAGAGCAGTGTCTAAGTGGAAAGATTTGGAACAGCGGCTGGCGCGCACAGAGCAACAGCTGCGGCTCTTTCAAAGAATTAGCCGGTTGATGGCGAGTGAAGCGACGTTGCAGCAGGTGCTGAACTCGATTGTGAGGCTGATTCAGGAGTTCACAGTTTGTGACTCATGTCTTGTCTATCTGCTGGAAGGAAGAGAGTTAGTTCTGTGTGCTTCCGACAATGGGCCCGAACAAGCGTTGGGACGGATGCGACTTAGCCTGAACGAAGGGTTGACCGGTTGGGTGGCGCGGGAGCGTCGGCTGTTGGCGATTTCGCAGGACGCTTACAGCGACCCTCGATTCAAGACGTTTTCGGAGTTGGAAGCCGATACGTTTGAGGCGTTTCTTTCCGCGCCGGTGATGGCGCGGAGCAAGGTGGTGGGCGTGATCAACGTGCAACACCGGGAGACGCATGCGTACACGGGTGATGAGATGGAGCTATTAACGACCGTGGGCGAGCAGGTGGGATGCTTGCTGCTGCTCGCTCGGATGGACAAAGAAATGATTGAGCGGTCGGTATCGTTGGAGAGTGTTCTGGCGGGAAGAGTAACGGCGTTGAGGGGATGATGCGCGCGCGTCTATTGTTTTTCGCATTCTTGGTTGGAACGATGGCCGCGGTGGCGGCCGATAAGTGGAACGTCGCGTTTTTTCACGACGAGAAGGATTCGGCGCTGACGCTGGTGCAGATCGTGTTTCCGTCCGAACGGCGCGGCATCGCGATTGGGGTGCTGACGGAGAAGGGCGGTCGGGTGAGGCCCGTGGCGGTTGTGACCGGGGACGGAGGGAAGCGGTGGGAGAAAATCCCGTTGAAAGATATTCCGGTGTCCATCAGTTGCGTGAACGATTCGGCTTGTTGGATTGCGACGGAGAAGGGCGTTTGGCTGACCGAAGAGGCGGGGCGGACTTGGCGGAAGGTTTCTGGCCAGAAAGGGATCTTTGTACTTCACTTTGAATCCTCGACCCGCGGTTTTGCGGCGGGCACCGAGAAATCTATCTGGGAGACCAAGGACGGCGGGAAAACTTGGACGCCGCTGGCCATTACGAAAGAGATTGAGGCCAAGCCGGAGTACGCGGCGTTTCATACGATGGGATTTGGGGGAAGGGTGGGCATGGTGGCGGGGACGAGTCGACCGCCTCGCCGAGATGACCGCCGTATCTTCCCTCCGTGGATGGAGCCAGAGCGCGAGGCGCAGCGGCGGAGTCTGCCGAACTTGGTGATGATGGCTGAAACCCGGGATAGTGGCGATACGTGGAAGGTTTCGACGGCGTCAATCTTTGGGATGGTGAGTCGGATCATCGTTGACCCCGCGGGCTTTGCGCTGGCGCTGATTGGATTCGAGGATAGTTTCGAAGTGCCCGCGGAGGTCGACCAGATCGATTTTCGAACGGGCAAGATGAGCCCGGTCTATCGCCGTAAGGAGCACGCGGTCCTGGATATTGCGTACCTCCCTAACCGGTCGATCATCCTGGCAGGGATTGAGCCTTCCGGCCTGCGGAGCTTGAAGCTACCGAGCCGCGTGGTGATTCGGGAGGTTCCGATCGACTCGAAGAACGTGGTCGGAAAAGTTGTGGACCATGACGTGGACTATCGGGCGACTGCTCGCGACGTGAAGCTAGCTGCCGCTCCGGACGGCCAGCTCTGGGCCATCACCGATAATGGGATGATCCTGCGTCTTGATCGCCGGTAGCTCCGGAGGGAACTCTCCGTCGGAACTGTCAAAAACGATGGGGCTGCGTGCGTAGCGTTTCAGCAAACTGAAGACTACTTTCACGCGTCGAAAGCTCCAGAAATTATGCCGACAGTATTCGCATCGAACGGCCTTTGCCGCACAGGCGACGGCAATCCGGGTGCCGAGCGGAGGATGGTAGTGATCGGTGTTCCACTTCGAAAGGTCCATCCGGTGGCACCGGGGGCACTTGGCGTAGAACGCCTGCCGGATCCCCCAGATGCTGGCGCGGAAACGATAATCGCAATTTTGGCAGCGGAACGCAGCTATCCCCAACAAGTTGAGAAATTTGCCGGAGAGCGAGCGCGACCGAGAGGTGCGCACCGTTTCTGATCCGCAGCGGGAACACGTGATCAACATCTTTAGGTAATTTATATTACTAAATTCCTAAGGCTTTGTTGCTCCAAATGCTTAGTGACTCAAAGCCTAAGTACTAATCCATGGAAGATAGTACTCCATGTGCCGATGGAATACTTCCTGCAGGAGGGATAGGCACGATGAGGACTTCCGGAGTTGGAGCCCTTCGATTTCGAACACCGGATGGAGATCGCGAGTGGAGGAGGTCATGAAGACAGCGTCCGCTTGTTCGAGCTGGTGAGGGAGAAGATGCTGTTCGGTGATGGTTAGATTGGCGACTTGAATCTGTTCGAGGAGGATTTCCCGCGTGATGCCCGGGAGGCAGCCGGCGGCCAGGGGTGGGGTGACGACGGTGTGTCCGAAGATGGCGAAGAGGTTGGCGGAGGTGCATTCACTGACGCGGCCGTGTTCGTCGAGGAGAACAACTTCGTCATAACCACGCTGGCGAGATTCTTCGTACCAGGTGAGGTTTTGGGCCCAGGCGGTGATTTTTGCGCCGGCGAATTCGTTGGCGCCGTGGCGAGCGTCTGGCTTCCAGGCGAGGCGGGCACCGGGGCCCCAATTGGTGAGATCCTTGGTGAAGGCGATGATGTCGTAGGGGCGGGTTTGATTCGGGGCGTCGAAGGCCCCGCCGGTGTTGCGAATGATGGCGACGCGCAGGGTGGAGTTGGACGCGCTGTTGGCGGCCACCAGGCGGGTGAGGTTTTCGTAGAGAGCGGCCGGGGAGGCAGGCAGGGGGACGTGCATGCGCGCGGCGTCGCGGACCATGCGGGCCCAGTGGCGTTCAAAGGCGAACAGGACGCCGTTGCGAACACGAAGTGTGGAAAAGACGCCCCAACCGTTGAGTACGCCAACTTGACCGGGGGAGAGAAAGCGATCAGAGGAGTCGCGCAGCTCGTCATTGTAGAGCAGGGTGCGATGCATGATCCGATTGTAGCGGCTTTACTATAATTTAAAGATGCAAATAGCAGTGGTGGGCGGCGGGATCATTGGTTGCGCGGCGGCTTGGCGATTGGCGCAAGGCGGGGCGCGGGTGACGGTATATGACCAGGGGCGGATTGGTGGGGAGGCGAGTTGGGCGGGGGCGGGCATGTTGGCACCGGGGGGAGAGTTTGCGACGGAATCTCGGTGGGGCAAGCTGGGGATGGATAGTTTGCGGATGTATCCCGGGTTTGTGCGGGAGTTAGAGGTGACGACGGGGCGGCGGATCGATTTTCGGATCTGTGGGGCGGAGGAGATTTCGGAAGAGGCAGAGATGGAGCTACGGGTGAGTGCCCAGCGGGGGATGGGCATACGCGTGGAGCGAATGGCGTCGGGCCGATGGTGGTACCCGGATGAGGCGGTGGTGAATCCGCGGGATGTGGTGGCGGCGCTGCGGGTGGCGGGGGAGGGGTTGGGCGTCGCGTATCGGGAGGGAGTTGCGGTGAGTGAGCCGGAGGAGGAGACGGTGGTGTGGTCGACGGGGGCATGGGCGCCGGGTGGGTTCCCGGTGAAAGGCCATTTGATTCGGTATCGGATGACGCCGGGGAGTTTGCCTCGGATTGTCAGGCACGGGCATTTTTACGTTTTGCAACGGGGAAGCGGGGAGACGATCGCCGGTGCGGATATGGAGCGGGCGGGGTTTGAGCGGTCGGTGCGTGCCGCAGCAGTCGAAGAGATTAAAGAGGCGGCCGAAGCGATGGTGCCGGAGTTGCGGGGGGTGCCGGTGGAGGAGGCGTGGGTGGGGTTTAGGCCGGGATCAGTGACGGGAGAGCCGGTGGTGGGTCGGCGGGGCGAGAGCCGGATTTGGGACGCCTATGGGCACTTTCGGAATGGGATTCTGTTGGCGCCGATTACCGCCAAGATGCTGTGCGATGAGATTCTCCCCAATGGGGAAAGGGATTAACGCGAGCGTCGACGCAGGCGTTGATGAGGTCGGCGACGCGCCCTCGGCGGCGCTGCAAGGATAGGAGTAGGTCATCAAGGCGCGAACGTTCGTCACCCGGGAGCCAGGATTCAGGGATTTGCCGGGCGGTTAGGTCGAGAATCTCTTCGGGGAAATGGCGAACGAGCTCGAGCCAAGGTTCGAAGGAGTTGATCGATTGGACGGAGCGATAGATCTCGTGGCGGAAATAAAGGCCTTGGAGGGGAGAATCCTGAAATTCCCAGTGAGGGCCGTTGAAGATGTAGCCGTGGTCGATCATCTGGGCGACGAAGCCGACTTTTAAGGGAGCTTCGGGGGAGGGGAGCCAGTCGCCAAGTCGGGCTCGGAAGAAGATGGCTTGGCGGGAATCGGCGTTGGCACACCATTTGTCGAAGACGAGGGCACCGAGGAAATCGGGGCGGTTGGCGATTTTTGGCAGGAGGGAATCGGGAATGAAGTCGTAGATGGCTTGGCGCATCGGATCTCCGGGGAAGAGGGAGCCGAAGTGCCAGCCGGGCAAGATAGCGCGCTGATTGGAGCCGAGATGGATGGCAATTTCGGGATTATCGCGGAGAAAGCCTGGGGACAGTTCGATGAGGCGCGTCTCGGGGCAGGCGACGCCGAGATATTGCAGAATGCCGGCGGCGACCCATTCGTTGACGAGGATGCGCCGGTGTTGGGGATTTTCGAGAAACTTGACGACGTAGTAGCGGCCGTCATCGGCTTCGAGAAGATGGGATTGGGCTCCGCCGCGCATGCGACGGAGGAAACGGCGCGCCTGGATGGGCATGGATGATAGAAATCGAGGGTAGCTCGTAAGAATGCGAATTCTGCTCTAAACTAAAGGATTATCCCAAACGCAGAGGACGCGCACAGCATGGCAGAAGAAAAAGAAATGGAATTGAAAGAATCGAAGGACGCAAAGCCGGAGAAAAACGAAAGCGACCAAGTGGCGCTGGAGTTGATGAAGTTTATCGCCGTGACGACGGGATACGGAAAGGGCTCGCCGGCGGCGGGTTTTTCGGGAAAGACGACGTCGGCCAAGAGCCCGGAAGAGCAGGCGGAGTCGCTGCTCGAGCTGTTCCAGCGCTGCCGCGGTGCAGTGAAAAAACCGGTGGAATAGGCGCGGTGGGACGGGGGCGGCGGAGGGCCCCCGTGCTCCGTTTTACTTCTTTTTTGCCGTAGTTTTCTTGGCTGGGGCTTCTTTCGCAGGTGCCTTGGTCGGGGTTGATTCTTTTGCGGCCACTTTTTTGGCCGGGGGCGGAGCCGCTGCCACTTTAGCGGGTGCTTTCGCCGGGGATGCTTTTTTCGTTGGGGCGATGGCTTTCTTTGCCGGAATCGCCTTCTTCACCGCGGCTGCTTTCTTGGCCGACGCAGCCGCCTTCTTCGCCGGAGGCAGCAGTTTAGCCGGCCGCGGCGGCAGTTGACCCGGGCCAAGGGCGAAGGTGGGCGGGGGAGGCGGTTCTCGCTCGACTCGCCGGACGATGGCTGCTTTGGGCGCGGCCGGAGCGACCGTCGGCTGCGACGGTGACAGAGGAGCAATGACGAGTTCCCGACGCTCTTCCTCGGTAAACTCGTCGTCGTAGTCGTCTTCGGAGTACTCGCGCAGGTCCGACGCTAGCTCGACGTGTTCGTCATCTAGGGAAAGTTCTTCAAAATCGTCGTCGTCGAAAGGACGACAGTAAACCGGCAACTGATTCATGCGTCCACCATCATCGAATGGAATTCAAGCCGAATGATACCCTGAAACTAACCGCGGGGGCTACGTTTTTGTGTCGCGACAGCGACGGGCTTCCGAGCCGAGTCCTTTAGCGTTGGTTTTGCTTGGGCTATTACGGGCCGTCGGGCCGAGTTCGTGCGGACAGGGACCCGGGTTTTTGCTTTGGCGACGACGGCACGCGGGGCCGACGCGGGAGCGGCGGGAACCAGGATCAAGGCTCCGGCCTCAAGCATCTCCTTCAACTCCGGGTTGGCGGCCAACAGGCTGCTGGTCGAAGTGCCGAAGCGCCGGGCGATCTGATTCAGGTCTTCGCCAGCATCTGCGCGATAGGCACGCCAAGCGAGGCGTTTGTTCTCCGGGACGAGTTCGAGCCCGGCCGTCAACGTGACGAGCGTCCCCTTGGGCACATGCAGCTTATAGCCCGCCGGCGCAACGTCCTTGAGCAGAGCGGGATTGATTTCCCGTATGGCCGAAACAGGTTGGCTGGTCAGGTCGGCGATGAGCGCAAGGCTGGTCATCGTGTTCATCTCGACCGTGTCATATTGCAGCGGCTCTTCGAGGATAATGTCGTTGAGGCCGTAATTCTGGGGGTTCTTGGCCATAATGGTCATGGCCAGGATGATGGGCACATAGTTCGAAGTTTCGAGCGGCAGGACGCCACGGTTGCGTAGCTCCCACACGTCGGCGAAGCCGGTTCTTTCCACGGCGCGGTCCACATTGCCGGGGCCACAATTATAGGCGGCGATGGCGAGGTACCAATCGCCGAACTGGTGGTAGAGATCGCGAAGATGGCGGGCGGCGGCGCGGGTTGCGAGTTCGGGGTCGAAGCGTTCGTCGACGTAGGCGTCCTGGCGGAGGCCGTACTCGGCCCCGCGGCCACGAATAAACTGCCACATCCCGGCGGCGCTCATATAACTCACCGCGCGGGGGAGAAAGCCGGATTCGGCCTGAGCAAGAAAGATGAATTCCTGCGGGATACCCTCTTCGTCGAGGATCCGGGAGATCATCGGCTTAAACCTACCGGCGCGGCGGAGGCCGGCACGGATCGTTCCGCGGCCCCGTTCGCCACTGAAGTAATTGATGAAGGAGAGAACGGCGTCCGTCGCTTCTAAGGGAAGTTGGCTCACCGTCGCGGCGACTTCTTCGCGGACCATCCGTTTGATCTTCGGGTCGACCGGAAAGGTGAGGCTGAGGATGTCGTCGATCGGGGCTTTGTCGAAGCTGGGTTCTTCGGCTTTTGCCCCCGCACCGAGGCCTTCCACATCGAGGCGATGGATTTTTGCGACCAACTCTTCGAAACGTTTATCGAAGTGAGTGCGGTCGACCGGGTCGGCTTTGGAGTTCAGAACCAGATCGAGAGCTTCGTCAAACAGCTTGCGTGCCTCTTCAACACGACCAGCCTGAACCAATTTGCGGCCTTCCTCGAACATGATTTCAGCGCGACTCATGCGCTCGTCTTTACGGGTAGGCTTGGCTGGAAAGGGTTGATTGATGTGTGGGGGAATAGGCGTAACTGCCGCTGTTGCGGGCAGATAGGGGACCTTTGATTCTTCGGCATCGGCTGCGGCGCGGGCAGCAAAGCTGAACGGCTGCGCGTGGCAAAGGGGCAGGCTCAGTGCCCATGCTAGGGTAGTGGTGGAAAGCGTCTTTAGAAACAAACGAATTCGTTCTCCTGGCCGGAGGTGAGTTTAGGGTTACATGGCAACCCCCTCACTTTACTATTTTTGGAATAGTCGGGGCAAGCGGGTGTACCTAGTACTGGGTATCGACGGGATTGGCACAAAACATTAATCCTCGTCTTCATCGTGGTGATGGTGCGCGCCGACGGACCGGGCTGCCGCAATAATCTTGTCCGCTTGAAGAGCGGGCACGAAATCATAATGATCGAACTCCATTGAATACGAGCCCCGGCCCTGGGTTCGAGCGGTGAGCTCATTTTGATACGTGAGCATCTCGGCCATGGGGACCACGGCACGGATGATCTGAGTGCCCTCGGTGGTTTCCATGCCGGTGATCCGGCCCCGTCGACCGTTGCAATCGGAGATGAGATCGCCGGCGTAATCAATGGGCGCGTGGATCTCGACGCGCATAACGGGTTCGAGCAAGGCCGGCTTCGCCGCTTCCATGGCAGCGCGAAACGCTTTCCGCGCCGCCTGCTTGAACGCCATCTCAGAGCTATCGACGTCATGATAGGAGCCATCGTAGACGGCGGCCTTGAAATCGACGAGCGGATAGCCGGCGAGGTGGCCGCGGGTGGTAGCCTCCACGATGCCCTTTTCGATGGCGGGGATAAACTGGCGAGGAACCGAGCCGCCGTGAGTTTCGTTGGCGAACTGGAAGCCGGCCCCCCGGGGAAGCGGCTCAAAACGAATCCAGCAGTCGCCGAACTGACCATGCCCGCCGGTCTGCTTCTTATGACGCCCTTGGACGGAAGCCACTACACGGATGGTTTCCCGATACGGAACTTTTGGGGCTCGTAAATTGACGTTGATGTGATAGCGGTTGCGGAGCTTGGCGACGGCGATCTCGATGTGTTGGTGGCCGTTGCCGTGGAGAAGAAACTCTTTGGTCTGCGGGTCCCGGTCAAAGCGAAGACAGAGATCTTCTTCCATCAGCTTGTGCATGGCGGTGCCGATTTTGTCCTCGTCGCTACGAGACTTGGCTTCCACCGCGTAGGCGATCGACGGCTCCGGCAGCAGGACGGGCGGGAAGAGGACTGGATGGGCTTTATCAAAGAGCGTGTGGCCGGTGATCGTCTCTTTCAACTTAGGAACAACGCCGAGGTCGCCCGCGTGAAGTTCCGTAATTGGGGTGAACGTTTTGCCGTTGGGGACGCCAAGAGTGACGAAGCGTTCTTCGGTTTGGGTGACCCCGTTGAGCAGATGCGCTTCGGTCTTGAGCGTCCCGGAGACGACGCGGAAGTAAGAGAGGCGACCGGCGAAGGGGTCGGTGAGCGTCTTGAAGACGTAGACCGACAGCGGATCCGTGTCGACGGTTTTGCGCAGGACCGGATGATTGTCCCACTGCCCGTACGCGTTGTCCCGCTCGACCGGCGAAGGGGCGATGTCGACCAGGAAGTCCAGCAGTTTGGCAGTACCGATGTTGTGCAAGCCGGAGACGGCGAGGATGGGAAACAGGCGCCGTTCGCGAACGGCTTGGCGGAGGCCGTCGATGAGATGGGGAATGGGCAGCGTTCCTTCGCGGAAGAACTCTTCAAGCAGTTCGTCGTTGCCTTCGGCGATGATCTCGATCAGGGCTTCGTGGGCCGCTTTGGCTTCTGCGGCGAGGTACTGAGGAATCGAGATTTCCCGGCCTTTGCCGTCGCCATCGGGACGGCAGGAGGAGGCCTTCATCGTGATTAGATCGATGACGCCCGAAAGGTCGCGCTCTTCGCCGATGGGTAGTTGAATGGGAATCGCTTGTCGACCGAAGGCCTTCTGCGCACTTTCGACGGCACCAGAGAACGACGCGCGTTCGCGGTCGAGTTTACTGACCACGATGGCGCGCGGGATGTTGAGTTCGGCACAGAGCGCCCAAGTCTGGTGGGTCTGCACTTCGACGCCGTCGACGCCGTTGAGGACGATGAGCGCCGAGTCGGCGGCGACCAGCGCCCCTTTGGTTTCGTGCAGAAACATGTGGAAACCGGGCGTGTCGATGAGGTTGATCTTGTGCTTGTTCCACTCGAGCGCGGCGAGAGCCGATTGGATGGAGAGCTTGCGGGAGCGTTCTTCCTCGTCGAAGTCGGTGGGAGCGGTGCCCTCGTCGACCTTTGTGATTCGGTTGATGGCACCGGCCGTATGAAGGAGGGCGGCGGTGAGTTGGGTCTTGCCCGCGTGCAGGTGGCCGACCAGCGCGACGTTCCGTAGTTCAGTTCCGGTGTAGACCTTCATGGTGATGGAGACACTAACACTTCTGTCGGCCAATAGAAAGGGGGGATGGCTCTCTTCACTCTTGATTGCGATGGGAGCATACTCTTGCAAAGTCACAAACCTATCAAACGAGCGGCTTTTCTAAGCTTATTTGGTTGTCTGTGCGTTGTGGGGGCAATCGGAAATTCCACCTGACGGAGGATTGCCGGGGGATCTTCCCCGCCCGTCCGGGAGCGTAAATGCGGCAGAGAGCCGGACGAAACTCGGCTACGCCGGGGTGGTTACGGTCCGCTGCTACGGTTCGAAAAGCAAAGGCATGGAGCGCCGGAATCTAGTTGTGGAACTTTCGAAGGACTTGGGACTTGTCCGAATTCGGGGTATTGAGAAAGGCAGTGTACGAGACTTGCGCTTCCTGTTGCCGGTGTCGTTTCGACTAGCACGGCCGACGGGTGCAGTTGGCGGCGGGGGAGACGTGCTTCGCACAGGAAGCGCTTGCGGGTATCGGGGTCGGCCGCCCACTCCGGCTTTACGAACTTCAACGCGATTTAGCGATCGAGGCGTTCATCGGGGCCAAATAGACTTCTGCCCTGCACCCGCGACCGAGAACACGGACGATTCGTAGTTGCCAAGGCGCATTCCAGAGGACGGGGTCGTGGCCGGTTAAACCCTGAACGTAGCACCCCGCGAGGAACGATATACTTGCTGGTCATGCGCTTTCTTCTTTTTCTCGTCGTCGCCGCGGGTTGGGCGGCCGATTCCAGCCAATTGGCGAAGGTGGCCGGCCGGATGAAGGAGCTAGTCGAGCAAAAGCGCATCGCCGGCACGGTGACGCTGTTTCAGCAAAAAGGCGAGTTGGTGCACTTTGAAGCCGTCGGCTGGCAGGACATCGAGAACAGGAAGCCGATGCGGAAAGACTCGATCTTTCAAATCATGTCGATGACCAAGCCGTTCACCGGGACGGCCATCATGATGCTGGCCGAGGCGGGGCGACTCTCCGTCAGCGATCCGGTGGAGAAGCACCTGCCGGAGTTTCGGGGCCAAATGCTGAAAGTGGAGGGGGCACTCAAGAGGCCCTCGCGACCGATCACGATCCACGACCTAATGACCCATACCAGCGGCCTCCCCGGCGCCCCGCCGCCCGGAATCGGCGAGTTATATCAGAAGTTGGATCGGGTGTTGGCCGACGCGGTACTCGTCTATTCGCAGCAGCCGCTGGACTTCGAGCCGGGCTCCAAATGGAGCTATTCGAACGCGGGCATTGCGACGCTCGGCCGAATCATTGAAGTCGCCAGCGGCATGCCCTTTGAGAAGTTTCTCGATACGCGGATCTTTCAGCCGCTTGGGATGAAGGACAGTCACTTCTTCCTGCCACAGGCGAAGAGGGAACGGCTGGCGATCGTCTACAAGCTGACCCCGACGGGGCTCGAGCGGGCGGACGCGACGGTTCTCGGCGGGCTATCGGCCGACGCGCGGCCGGGGTCGAAGTACGCCGCGCCGGAGTTCGGCATGTACTCGACGGCCGAGGATTTAGCGCGGTTCTATCAGGCGCTGTTGAGCGGGGATCGGCGGATTCTGTCCAAGGCGTCCATACAGTTGATGACGAGTAAACAGACCGGCGACTTGCGCGCGGGCCATATGCCGAACACGGCGTTTGGATTGACGTGGGAGGTGATCGACGATCCGCGCGGCGAGGTGCATTTGCTCTCGAAAGGAACCTACGGCCACGGCGGTGCCTTTTCGACCCACGGATGGGTAGATCCGGCGCGCAAGACGGTGGGCGTTTTCCTGACCCAACTAACAGGGGCGCCGGCCGAGGCGAAGTATGCCTATATGCAGATGGTTAATGCCTCGGTGATGGAATAGGCACTAGTCGAGCGAGTGCGAAAGTGTTACACCATTGCGGCGAAAATATTCTTATCTTCGCTGCTCTTGGTTTTGTCGGCCGCTAGCAGTCCGGCGGGCGTTCTGTCCTGACCTGACAACACTTACGCCGTGTTTCCGATTGCCGGTAGCTCGGGCGGTACGGCCTCATCGTGCGGCAACGCTAACGTTACGGCCAGGACCGCGTTTGCTGCCACGCCGGGGAACGGCTCGGTCGCCACCTTTCTTCTTTCCAGCTATCTCGGTTACGATCTGTCCTCCTCATTTGATGGGAATGGCGTTATAGCAACCGAAGGTTCCGCTGTGCGGCTTGCCGGGTTCAGCGTGTCGCCCGGATCCACGATTTCGTTCAATTGGGAGGGGGCTTTTGACGGGGGCGCCACCGGTTCGCTTTTCTATATCCTGAACGGCTCGTTGGTCGTATTAGACCAGATCGTTCCTACTGGCGGAGTGCTGCTTGGGGCTTTCAACAGTGGATTTGTGTCTGTTGGATTAGCGTCGGGGTCCAACACTCTTGTCTTCGGAGCGATCAGTTTGTGATCGAGTGACGTTAGTGGTCCGATTGCGGATCCGCAGCTCAACTTTTCGAATCTGGTCGTGACTTCGACGGCGGTGCCGGAGCCGGGGACGTTTGGCTAGCAGGCTTGGCGCTGGCTGGGTTGGTGTACTTCCGTCAGCGGAAACGCTAGGGCGCTCCGTGTAAAATGGAGGAATGATCGCTCTTCTCCTGTTCGCCGCGCTTCCTCTGATTCCGGGTGTTCGTCAGCCTCAACTGGCCTCCGATGGGGCCACCGTGGCGCTGGCTTATAGCGATGGCAAAGTGCTCTCGGTGGCCCTGTCAAACGACGGCGGCGCATCGTTTGGGACTTCCAGCGCTGTGGCGGGTGGGGCGTTCATGGTCGGTCGGCATCGGGGGCCGCGGGTTGTGGTGCGTGGTCAGCAGGTGGCGGTCAGCGCGATTGCGGATGGGACTCTGTTAGCTTGGAACTCGCGCGACGGCGGCAAGACTTGGAGCCAAGCGTCTTCCGTGAACGATGTGGCGAAATCTGCTCGGGAGGGTCTGCACGGGATGGCCGTCGGACCGAAGGGCGAATTATTCGCCGTATGGCTGGACTTGCGGTCCCCGGGGATGAAGGTTTACGGGGCTCTTTCGACCGACGGAGGGGCGAAGTGGTCGAACCGGCTAGTGTACGCTTCCCCGGGTGGTAGCGTCTGCGAGTGCTGCCATCCTTCGGTAACGATCGATGGCCTGGGCCAGATTCACGTCATGTTCCGAAACTCGCTGGACGGATCGCGGGACATGTATCTGGCTTCTTCGAAGGACGGCGGCAAGACTTTTGCAGCCGCGAAGCTGGGCGAGGGGACCTGGAAACTCAATGCCTGCCCCATGGACGGCGGGGGGCTGGTGATGGGCCCGGCCGGGCCGATGACGGTATGGCGTCGCGACGGCAAGATCCACGCTACCGACGAAATTGGCGAGGGGAAGGACCCGGCGATGGCAGTGGGGCCGGACGGGAAGGCGGTGTACGGTTGGACACGCGGTGGAGAGGTGATCGTGGACGGGCAGTCGATGGGACCGGGCGGATTTATCAGTTTGACGGGGGGGCCGCAGGTAGTGGCTGCCTGGGAGACGCCGGGCGGGATTAGAGTCCAGCGTCTTCGGTAGCGGC
>JANXMS010000030.1 GCA_025354525.1 Acidobacteriota bacterium | reverse complement strand
CCGGCCCCGTATTGGGCGGACTGCAAACTACGTTTGTCCCAGCTCAGGGCCCCGTCAATGCTTGCGCTTGTCGTCGATCTCGCCGAGGCTCTCTCCCCCTTCCTCTCTCCCGACATTGCTCCGGATCTCTTCAGACGTCGCGGGTTTGCCCTCTGTTAAGTCAAGACTTGCTATAGAGCGTTATGGTTCGGTACGACGTATGATTCGGAAATGGATTGGTCGCAATGTCCTTCCGTTGATCGTCTGCCCGGGAAGATGGGGGGGTGGTGTTTTGTGAACACTCGGATGCCGGTTGCGTCGTGGTTCGATCACTTGGACAGGGGTGCGACCATCGACGAGTTTCTCGAGTGGTTCCCCGACATGAGCCCGGAAGATGTCCACGCGGTTCTTAAGTTTGCGCAGGCGTCGCTTCGGGTGCCTGAAAAGGCTGCCTGAAGATCCTGTTGGATAATAGCGTTCCGTGGGGAATTTCCCATTCTTTGGAAGGGCACACAGTAAACAGCGCGGAGAAAATGGGTTGGGCGACTCTCGAGAACGGCAACTTGCTGACTGCGGCAGAGGCCGACGGCTTCGATGTACTGATTACCTCGGACCAAAACCTTCCTTATCAGCAAAGCTTCACGACGCGGCGGATGGCGGTTTTAATCTTGTCGACGAATCATTGGCCGACGATTGAGCCTGTGGTGACTCGGGTCTCATCGGCTATCGGTTTTTGCAAGCCGGTCAGGTAGTTCGCTTGGAGATAGAAGCGTAGCGGCTACCAGCCGAGAGTCTTTCCCTTATTCTGTTCGTCCAACCATTTTTTAAGCGGGGCGAAATAGTCGAGGACGGCGGTGGCGTCCATCTCGCGCTTGCCGGAGATGGCTTGGAGAGCGTCGGGCCAAGGCTTACTGAGACCCATTTCGAGCATGTTGTTGAGCTTGGTGCCGGCTTCCTTCGAGTTGTAAATCGAGCAACGGTGGAGGGGCGTTTTGCAGCCGGCCGTCTTGGCTAGTTCTCGATGGAATTGGAACTGGAGAATGTGGGCGAGGAAGTAGCGGGTGTAGGGGACGTTGGCGGCGACGTGGTATTTGCCGAAGGGGTCAAAGGCTTCTTCGCCGCGGTCGGGGGCGTCGATGCCTTGGTACTTGCGGCGGAGTTCCCACCACTTCTGGTTGTATTGGGCGGGGGTGATTTCGCCGGAGAAGACTTTCCAACGCCACTGGTCGATCATGAGGCCGAAGGGGAGGAAGGCGATTTTGGCGAGGGCTTGCTTCATTAGAAGGCCGATGTCGCCGGAAGGGTCCGTGGCTTTGTCGAGGAGGCCGATTTGGACGAGATATTCGGGGGTGATGGAGAGGGCGATGGTGTCGCCGACGGCCTCGTGGAAACCGTCGTTGGCGGAGTCGCGGAAGAGGAAGGGCTTTTTGTTGTAGGCGCGCTGGTAGTAGTTATGTCCGAGTTCGTGATGGATAACGGCGAACTCTTCTTCCGAGATCTGGATGCACATTTTGATGCGGAGGTCTTCGTCGTTGTCGACGTCCCAGGCGCTGGCGTGGCATACGACTTCGCGGTCGCCAGGCTTGACGAAAAGGCTGCGTTGCCAGAAGGTTTTGGGCAGCGGAGCGAAGCCGAGGGAGCTGAAGAAGCGCTCGCCGTAGCGGACCATTTCGAGTTCGTCGATCTTTTTATCTTTCAGAATTTTTGAGAGGTCGTACGCTTTGGTCGAGTTGGGCGGGGCAAGGATATCGTAGATATTTTCCCAGCTTTGGCCCCACATGTTGCCGAGCAGATGGGCGGGGATGGGGCCCGAGGCGGGGACGACATCGGCACCGTATTTCTCCCGTAGTTTCGTGCGGGCGTAGGCGTGGAGAGAGAGATAGAGGGGACGGATTTGGGCCCAGAGGCGATCAACTTCCTTGGCGAATTCGTCGGGGGGGAGATCGTACTTGGATCGCCACATGGCACCGGAATCTTTGAAACCGAGTTCGCGGGCACCTTTGTTTGCGAGTTCGACGAAGCGGGAGTAGTCCTTGCGCATGGGTTCGCCGAGGCGGTGCCAGCCTTGCCAAACGTCGGCAAGTTCTTTGGGATCTCGGCTGGCGGCCATGATGTTGGAGATTTGGACGAGATCGAGGCATTTGCCCTTGTCGGCGGCGGCATCGCGGCAGTACTTGCCGGAGCCGTAGGTGGACTCCATGCGGGCGGTGAGCTTCGTGAGTTCCGAGCTTTCGGCGTCGTTGGCGGGGGTGGCCATGGTGAGGTTGAGTTTGATCAACCGCATTTTGCGGGTGGCTTCGCTGGGGAGGGTGAGCTTGTCGAAGCGGGTGGCTTGGCGGGAGAGGGCGAGGACGGTTTTGATGTATTTTTCGTTGGCGAGGGCGGCTTGGGTTTCGGAGTCCTCATTGATATAGGTGGCCTGGAGCCAGCTTGCTCGCTGGGCGTAGTTGGAGGCGGTCAGGAGCTCTTTCTCGGCTTTTTCGAGGAAGGCGAGCGCCTCGGTCACCGTTTGGGCGGCGAGGGGGAGAGCCAAGAGGAAAAGGAGAAGTTTCATGGGCGTAGTTCCTGAGAGCGTTTGCCGGCGGCTTCGGATTTGACGGTTTGGCCGGTGGCGGCGTAGGCCCGGCTGAGTTGAAAATGGGTGGTGCCGTCGTCGTCGAAGGGGAGGGCGGCTTCGAGATGGGGGATGGCTTCGGCGGGTTTGCCGACGGCGAGGAGAGCGCGGCCGAGGGTGGCGCGGACGGGAAGGAACTTGGGGTTGAGGGTGTAGGCGCGGCGGAGAGACGGAAGGGCGGTTTCGGCGTCGCCTTTCTGGAGAAGGCAATCGCCGAGGAGGAAGTGGAGTTCAGGGTTGCCGGGTTCGCCTTTGACGAGGTGTTTGAGGAGAGCTTCGGCTTCGTCGAACTGCTGGGCGGCGTAGAGGGAGGTGGCGAGACTTTGTTCGAGGTCGGGGCGGCCGGCGGCGATTTTGAGGGCGGCGCGCCATTCGGCGGCGGCTTCGGCGTGTTTGTTTTGATTGGAGAGGATTTCGGCGCGGGTTTGGCGGAGTTCAACGGAGTCGCCGAGGCTGGCGAGTTTGGAGAAGGATTCGCGGGCTTTGGTATCGTAGGCGCGGATGGTGCAGTAAGGCGAAGGGCAGGCAGGGGGCTTGGGGGAGAGGGCTTTCGCTTTAGCGTAGAGGGCTTCAGCGGAGGCTTTGCGGCCTTGCTTTTCGCGGGTTTCGGCGAGGAGGTAGAGCATGGCGGGGGATTCGGGGGCGGTGCGCTTGAGCTGTTCGAAGGACGCACGGGAGAGTTCTTCGTTGACGCGGCCGAGGCCGAACCAGACGGCGGGTTCGTTGGGGGTGAACGTGGAGAGTTTTTCGAGATGGAGGCGGGCCGGAGCGAAGCGGGAGAGCATGAGCAGGGCGTCGGCGAGGATGCGGCGGGCTTGGGGGTCATCGGGGCCGAGTTGGACGGCGCGTTCGAGGGGGGCGACGGCTTTGGCGGGTTGGCCAAGGCGCATGTAGGAGGCACCGAGGAGGGCGAAGGCGGGGAAGGCTTGGGGAAGGAGCTTCGAGACGGGATCGAGGACGGAGACGGCTTCGGGGTCGCGGCCGGCCATGTGGAGGGCGATGCCGAGGTTGAGTTTGAGTCCGGGGTTGGCTGGGAGAGCTTTGACGAGTTGGTCGTATACGGGGATGGCGGCTTCGAACTGGCCGGCGGCGAGGTAATCCTTGCCTTGTTGGGCGAGGCGGAGTTGTTCGGGGGTTTGGGCGAGGAGGGTGGCGGCGAGGAGGGCGAGCGCAAGGCGCATGTGATTCTATTGTGGCAAAAAGAAACGGGCGCTGATCTTGCGATCTGCGCCCGTTGATTAGGTTGCGGTGACGGCTAGAAGCCGAAGCGGAGGCCGAAACGAACTTGGCGTTCGCCGCCGGCGCTAGTAATCACACCGAAGTTGGCACCATCCCGATTGTTACCGGGGCCGCCGAAGCGCGGGGTGTTGGTGAAGTTGTAAGCTTCCGCACGGAAGGCAAGGTCCATCCGTTCGGTGAACTTAAAGGTACGCATCATCGTGAGGTCCGCACCCGCCACGCCGGGGTTCCGGAAGCGGTTACGGCCCGTGGTGCCGAAGCGAACACCAACCGGCGAGGCAAAGGAGTTGGGGTCGAAGTACTGCTGGCCGGGTCCTTTCAAGCCGATGTAGTTCATGGGACCGATCTGGTCAGCCGTTTGCGTGTTGCCGGGAGCGTTCAGCGTAGCGCCGTTGGCACCGATGGTGAACGGGGTGCCGGAGTAAGCCGAGTAAACGCCGTTGATGCTCCATCCGCCGAGGACCGCAGCGGCAGCGCCGGTTTGCAGGAACTGCTTACCCTTGCCAAACGGGAGGTCGTAGACCCAGCCCATCTGGAAGTTGTGAGTTCGGTCGTAGCCGGCCGGAGCGCGGTTGCGGCTAAACACCGGCAGATGATTCCAGCCGACGCCAGCCCAGCCGTCGTCGTCGGTCATGTTAATGGCCTTGGAGTAGGTGTATGCGCCTTTGATCAAGAGTCCGTTGGAGAAGCTGCGGTTGACGGCAGTCTGGAGCGAGTGGTAGTTCGAGCTCAGGAAGCCGTTCCAGTAGTTTAACGGGATGCGGCGGTTGAACTGAGCAGCGTAAGGACGACCCGCGGCGCCGGCACCGGGGGCGGCAGCGTTGATGTCCAGGTCAGCCAACTGGTTGGTGGTCTGGGTGCCGACGTACCCGACGTCCACGAGGAAGCTACCCGGCAGCTTGCGCTGAATCGTGGCGTTCCAGCTTTGAATGTAGCCGCGGTCGATCCGGTTGCCGGGGGTCCGCATGTCGACGGTGGGTGGCAAAGTGACGATACCGCTGCTGATGTTCGGTAGGGCGATGGGCGGGATGCCTTGCGTCAGATTCCGGAAGGGATCGAAGTCGCTGGCACCGACGAAGTTGCCCGTGACGGTCAGCGGGTAGAAGCCACGGAGCGGACGCGAGAACGGAAGCGGGTCGATGGTCATGCCGTAGCCGACGCGGAAGACGGTGCTGTCATTGATTTTGTAGGCGATCCCGAGGCGGGGTGCCACGAAGAACGGCTGCACGTCAATGCCGGGGTTGGTGGGGATGTTGCCGTAGCCGCCGAGGCGGATCTGCATGGTGGACGGATCGAGCTTTTCAAGGCCGGAACCGGCGCGGCTCATGAGCGGATAACGCTCGAGACGCATACCGACATTGACCGTGAGACGGCGGGAGACCTGCCAACGATCCCGAACATACCATCCGAGCTGCCATTCCCGGCCGGTCATGAGGATGTTCTGAATGCTCTTGTTCATGTTGGTCGGTTGGCCGACCAGGAAGTCCGCAAAAGAGTTCAGGTTGTTACCAGCCGCACCGCCGCGGAGAGCGGTGATGTTGCCGCTGAAGCCGAAGGCACCGCGCGGATTAGCCACTTCGGGCTGCCAGTGGTTCAACTGGTGGCGAACCATATCGAAGCCGAAGCGGACTTCGTGCTTACCCTTCATCCAGGTCAGGTTGTTGGTAAATGTGTAGCTACGGTCGTTCCGCCACATGGGCATCCAGGTGGCGGTCAAGCCGTACGGGGTAAAAGTGTTGAACCCGAAGGACGGAAGGCCGCTGTACCGGATATCGGTACCGTTGGTGCCAGGGATGCCGAACACTTCGCTACCGACATTTTTACCGTAGTCGAAACCGATTACGCTTTGATCCTGTTCCGTGATGCCCCAATTTGCGTCGAAGAGGAGGGTGGGCGAGATGGTGTAGTTGGTGCCGACGGTGCCGAGGTATTGCTTGGTGTCGCCGAGGCCGGGGTCGCCGCCGACGCCAGGGCCGCCGAGATTGGGGCCGAAGGCGAACACTCCGCCGACGTTGGCCCTGAGCAAGGAGAACTTCGCGAAGACGGTGTGCTTCTCATTGCGGTTCCAGTTCATCTTGGCGTCGTAGTTGTCGCGATCAAACTTTCCGGTCGCGTTCACAAAATGGTTTTGCGTGACGTTGGCGGTAGGAAAGTTAGGCTCCGGAATGAACGGGAGAATCCGCGCGGTCTGGGGGCTGATGCGATTGGCCGGAATCCGGTTACCGGGGAACTGGGTCCGGTTAAAGCCATCGGCACCTCCGGTGGCGGGGTCGAAGATCGGCGTTGAGAAGCCGCTAAAGTCGCCGGCCTTCATGGCGGAGTTCGGCAGCGAGAACTGGCTGGTAGCACCGGTACCCTGACGGGTGGCTTCATAGTGTCCGAACCAGAACAACTTGTTCTTGATGATCGCGCCGCCGGCCTTGGCACCGAAGATGTTCAGCGTGTAGCGCGGCTTGACGAAGGTGGAGGGCCGAAAATAAGGCTGGCTCCGGAGCTTCTGGTTCTCGTGGTATTCCCACAGAGCGCCGTGGAGAGCGTTGGTGCCGCTGGCGGAGATGACCGTGATGGCAGCGCCGCCGGCCATACCCTGTTCGGCGTCAAAGGAGCTGGTGGCGATGTTCACCTGTTCAACGGTTTCGCTGGGCGCGACGTAAGCGACGTGGTGGGGCAGCCAGATGTTTACGTTGACAGCGCCGTCAAGCCGGGTGCCGTTATTGTTGCGGGCGGTACCATTGACGTTGGTGGTGAGAGCGCGTCCCGGGGTGTCAGTAGAGGAGTTCTGAAAGCCGGCGGGAGTAGTACCGGGAACGAGGTTGAGAAGCGCCTGGTAGTTCCGGTATTGGTTCAGGGCGAGACCCTGGATGGCCTTTTGGGGAATTTCCGCGCTCGTATCCGATTTGTCGGTTTGGAGCGTGGCGGTCGAAGCTTCGACCGTGACCGTATCGGTGATCGCGCCGATTTCGAGCTTGAGGTCGATACGGGAGACGGTGTTTACCGTGACGTCGATGTTGCTCCGCGAAATGGTCTTGAAGCCGGCCGCGGTGACCTTAACGGCATAAGAGCCGCCAGGGATGGAGACGGCTGAGTAGCGCCCGCCAGCGTCGGTGACCGTGTCGCGGGAGAAGCCGGTGGCCTTGTTGGTGATGGAAACTTTAGCGTTCGGGACGATAGCGCCGGACTGGTCTTCGACCGTTCCAACGAGCGACCCGTAAAGAACCTGAGCGGAGGCGGGGACGTTGGCGACCCCAATCAGAAGTGCCAGCGTAACTACAAGAAACCACAGACGCCGAATATGGATTTTCATAAATTTACCCCAAAAGATGCAAACAGGCGAAACCTGTTTTCTCTTTATCGCATCTATCAGGCGGCGTGTCAACGGAGGACTTATTTTTTTCTGCCCTGCTCCATTTTGTACGCTTCCGGGGGGAGCTTGCGCATGACGCGAATTCCCCAGGTAGCGAACAGCGCGACGAGGAAAGCGAAGAAGATCACGAAGTAGACGACGTAGCGACCGGGGACCCGTTTGGGTTCTTCGGCGATGAAAGTTTCGGCCATAGATAGTTGATTCCTGGTTAGTGGCGAAAGTGTCGGAATCCGGTGAAGACCATGGCGATGCCGAGCCGATTGGCGGCGGCAATCACCTCGGCGTCCTTCACCGAGCCGCCGGGTTGGATGGCAGCGGTGATGCCGTGGGCGGCGGCGGCTTCGAGGCCGTCGGCGAACGGAAAGAAGGCGTCAGAGGCCACAATCGAGCCAGAAAGGGGCAGAACGGCCTTCTTGGCGCCGATCTCTACCGAGAAGACGCGGCTCATTTGTCCGGCTCCGGCGCTGAGGAGTTGGCCGTCTTTTGCGTACACGATGGCGTTCGATTTGACGTGCTTGACGACCTTCCAGCCGAAGGCGAGGGCGGCCCATTCGGCGTCGGTTGGTTGGCGGTCCGTGGGGACCTGCGCGGTGGCTCGGTTGAGACCGGCGAGGTCCGGAGTTTGGACGAGAAACCCACCGCTGATGGACTTGACGACGTACTGATCGGTGACGGCTTGCACCTTAACGAGGCGAAGATTTTTTTTTGTGGTGAGGATGGCCAAAGCGTCGTTTGTGAAGTCCGGAGCGGCGATGGCTTCGATGAAAGTTTTCCCGATTTCGGTAGCGGTGTCGGCGTCCACCGGCCGATTGAAGGCGAGAACGCCGCCAAACGCACTAATGGGATCGGCGGCGAAGGCCATGCGGTAGCTTTCAGCTAGGGTGGCTTGTTCGGCACAGCCGCAGGGGTTGGTGTGCTTGATGATGACGGAGGCGGGCTGGGTGAACTCGTTGACAAGCTGCCAGGCGGCGTCGAGATCGACAACATTGTTATAGCTGAGTTCTTTGCCGTGGAGTTGCTGGCCGCCGGCGACGCCGGAGTGGCCGGAGGCGTAGAGGGCTGCGGCTTGATGGGGGTTTTCGCCACAGCGAAGCGCGAGGATTTGGGGGACGCGGAGGTCGAGCGTAGCCGGGACGGGCACGGGGGGGACGCCGACGAGGGCGAGGCGGTTGGAGACGGCGCGGTCGTAGGCGGCGGTGTGGTGGAAGGCTTTTACCGCGAGTCGCCAGTGGGTGGCGGGGAGGAGCGAGCCCTGGTTGGCTTCGAGTTCGGCGAGGATGGCGGGGTAGTCGGCGGGTTCGACGACCACGCCGACGTCCTGATAGTTTTTGGCGGCGGCGCGGATCATGGTGGGGCCGCCGATGTCGATGTTTTCGATGAGATCTTCGGTCGAGGCGTCCGGGTTCGAGGCGATGTTTTCGAAGGCGTAGAGGTTGACGCAGACGAGATCGATGGTGGGGATGGCGTGCTGCTCGATGGCTTCCATGTGCTCGGGCTTCGACCGCATGGCGAGGATGCCGCCGTGGATGGCGGGGTGGAGCGTCTTTACTCGGCCATCGAGCATTTCCGGAAAGTGGGTGACGGCGGCTACGTCAAAGACGGGGATGCCCGCGTCCTGCAGGAGTTTGGCGGTGCCGCCGGTGGAGATAAGGTCAATGTCGAGGGCGCGAAGTCCGCGGGCGAACTCAACAGCGCCGGTCTTGTCAGTCAGGCTCAACAGGGCCCGTTCGATCTTTGCCATGAGCCTCTATTCTCCCATAGCGATGTTGCGCTAGACTTGCAGAAGTAGCCCCGATTAGAAGGGGACTTCTCGATCCTAAACACAAGGTCGATTCTGATCGACGCGCCGAAGGGGTAGACTGGACAACGGTTTACCCCTTCTCGCATTTATTATGACTCGACGCCTGTTTCTCGCTTCCCTGGCTGCGCCATCGCCGCGCCGCCCAAATGTGATCGTTTTCATGAGCGACGACCATGGGGCCTGGGCGACCGGCATCTACGGTTGTGGCGAGATGGTGACGCCAAACGTGGACGCACTGGCCAAGACGGGCGTGAAGTTTACGCGGGCTTTTGCGTGTACGCCTGTGTGCTCGCCGAGCCGGGTGACCTATATCACGGGGCGAATTCCGTCGACGCACGGAGTGCAGGATTGGCTGCGGCCGGAGGATTCGTTTGGTCCGACGGCCAAGCGTTGGCTGGACGGACACCTTACGTATACGGAGCTGATGGCGAAAGCTGGCTACCGCTGCGGCATGGTGGGCAAGTGGCATATGGGCGAGGACGAGAAGGCGCAGCGCGGGTTTTCGTATTGGGCGACGGTGCCGGGTGGGGGCGGAACGTTTAAAAACGCAGAATTCGTGAAGAACGGCGAGACAAAGGGGATGCCCGGGTTCAAGGAAGACGCGATCGGCGACTTCGCGCTGGAGTTTCTGGATCAACAAAAGGCTGAACAACCGTTTTATCTGCACGTTCCGTTCTATGCGCCGCATACCCCCTATGACTTTCAGCCAGAGGCGGACCAGAAGCCGTATGAGAAGGCAACGTTTGGGTGCTTCCCGGATGAACCCGAGCATCCGAATCGGAATTATGGGCAGCGAAACTTGCAGAAGAACCAGGCTGCGAAGAAGGGATACTCCGCGTTGATTACCGGGATGGACCGGAATATTGGACGGATTCTACGTCGTTTGGAGGAGCGGGGTTGGCGGGAGGATACGCTCGTGGTCTTCACGGCGGATCAGGGTTGGAACGCGGGTCATCACGGCGTTTGGGGGAAGGGGAATGGGACTTGGCCGTTCAATATGTATGAAGAATCGATTCGGGTGCCGATGATTTGGAGCCACCCGGCACGACTGCGGGCGGGGCAGGTGAGAACGGAGATGGTGTCGTCGTACGATTTCTTTCCCACGATATTGGACTACGTTAGCGTGTCGGCACCGGCGGATCGGCGACGGCCGGGGCGGAGCTATGTTCCGCTGCTGGAGGGCAAGCGGGTGACTTGGCGGGATCGGTTGTTCTTTGAGTACAGTTACGTTCGTGGGGCGAGGACGGTCCGGTACAAGTTGGTCTTACGAACAAGTGAGTGGCCGAGCGAGCTGTACGATCTAGAGACGGACCCCGGCGAGCGGGTGAATCGATTCGATGATCCGGCTCTCAGCGCGGTGCGGCAGGCCTTGACGACGGAGTTGGAGGGGTTCTATCGGGATCAGGGAGCACCGCCGCTCGAAGAGTGGCGGAGTACGACGAAGCAGAATTTGACGAAGTACAGTGCAACGGGTCCGGCAAAAGAGTGAGGGCGATTCAAACGATTCTGGTGGCTGTGGCGTCTAGTAGTTAAACTGGAGTAGAGATGAACGGATTTGTAGCACTGGGATTGTTGTCGTTGATGAGCTTGGGCCTTTGGGCTCAGGAGACCCCGAATCTATTCCAGTCGGCAGCGCCGGAAGTGGACCAAGCGCTGCGGAAGCGGGTTGACGAGTTCTACAAGCTGCTCGAAGAGGGACGGTTTCGGCAAACGGACGCCTATTTGGCGGAAGATGCCAAGGACGTCTACTACGAGCAGGAGAAGAAGCGCATTCGCGGTCATGAGATCGTCCGGATTAACTGGGCGGATGGATTTAAGAAGGCTGTCGTCGTGACGGTGTTGCAGACGGATGTCGTGATGCGAGGGAATACGATGGCCGTGGGGGCGCCGATTGCTTCTCGTTGGCGGCTTGAGGCAAATCAATGGGTGATGTACTTCGAAACGACAGCGGGAAAGCCATCGCCGTTTGGTTCGTTGAAAGCGGGCCCAAATCAGACCAAGGGTTTAACCTCCGAGGAGTTGATCAAAGATCCATCGGTGATTTTTAATCAGATCAGCGTGGAGAAGGACGTCGCCCGGTTGAAATCGTACGAAAAGTCGAGTGATTCGATTTTGGTGTCAAACGGCATGCCAGGTGGAATTTCGGTCTTGTTTGTGCCCAATCTCGTGATCCCTGGCTTCAAGCACAGGGTGGAAAAAGAGGAGTTGGGGGCGGGAGAGAAGACCAGGGTCGTATTCGAATACGATCCTGGGAAGGACCTTTCGGCGAAGACAACGATCAGGGGCCAGATCCGGATTGAACCGTTTAGCAAAGCTTATCCGGTGACGGTGACCTTTGATGTGCCAGAAGCGGTAAAGAAACAGTTGCCGAAGTAGTTGGTGAGCTTTGGCGGTTTGATTGCTCTGTAGTTTGCTGAGGTGAACATGAAGATCCAAAGGCAGACTACTGATTTTGCGCAAGTTGCGCGACAAACAGACCGGAGGGCGTCAACGCGGAGTTCTTCCTTTGACGCGATTTTGTCGCGAGAGAGTGGGGTTGGCCGCCAAGAAACTGTCACTCGGACCGTGGGGCGACAAAACCTTGTCACGCCGCCAGCGTCGGCGCGTGGGGATGAGACTTCGACCAGTAGCCGATCGAATCGGACTGTGGGGCTAACTCCGTTTGGGCCGCCGTCCACTCCTCCGACGGTGCCTCCAGTCGCTCGACCGACCACACCCGCTCCGCCAGCGGCGACCACGACCGGGCCGCAGGTGAACACAGACCGTCATCCGGGCATGACTGCTTTGCGGTCGGCGCTGTCGGCGATGGGGCTGCAAACGTCCGGGCTGCAGATTGAATATACCGAGGAAGCGGTGGGCTACCCTGGCGGGTCGTACATGAACAGGTTGATTTCGGTGCGGTCGCCCGGCGGAACCTGGGAGAACTACGATGCGGAGATGACTCTGCGGAATCCCCAGATTACCGCGGGCGAAATGAAGGCCAAGTTTGGATTGAACGGCTAGGGTACGGTGTTTGGGGCTGAGGGAATCGCCGTACCTCGGGTTGGAGCAGACTTCTGATGGATAATAGTTTCGACTTGGCTTTGATCGCGCGTTTTGCCTATTTTCGACGATTTTCGGCAGGCTTGTTTGCGTTATCAATAAGTTATGGAAATTATAAGTGGCTTCGTTCGTTGCCTTGTAAGTGGTGCGTAGTGCAACAAAAAGTTTGCGTTCCTTTTCAAGAAACTCCGCCTTTACTCTATCTCATCGAGGTTGAGAAACGGATGGGAAAGTGGCTATGATAGCGATTGAGCTCCTTATCTTTCTTTGGCATAGAAATATTTCGATGGGTTGGGAACGGGATTTACTATCTGTATATTAATAAAGTTCATTTTCCTTCGGGGGCAAAATAGGGAGGGTGCGTATCGGCCAAGGCGTACTTAGGTCGAGTAGTTCCCGAATCACGGCACGACGAATCGCAGGGCATTAGACTCCTTCTGGCCGGTCCGTACGACCACTTGGTGATAGCCGAATTGCAACTCCGTCGGCACGATAAACCGCAGGCGGCCCTCCCCATCATTGGTCGCCGCCACTTGCACCGCATCCACCCACACCGTAGAACTTTCTCGCGCCCACTCACCGGCAACGGTCGCCTCCGTGCCCGCAGGAAAATTCCGGAACCCGATATTTTCCCGCGGATCCTCTTGGCGGCTCAATCCATCGATTCTCGGCAATCCGCCCTCTCGCTCGTCCACATACAGGAAGGTCAAGGTCTCCTTGGGATTCGAAGGTACGCGGGGTCGGACATCGGCCAGCCCATTTCCCACCAATAGCCAACGCGAAGTCCCCAATGGCAATATCTTCACCGGACGAAATCCGCTCAAAACTGTGGAGTAAATTCTCCGCGCTAAACCCCCATCGAACTTCATCAAAAAGCCCTCACCCACTAGCGATTCCCATTGCATCAGTGGTGCCCTCAATGGGAAGTCCCGGCTCGTGGTCAATCCAGCGACGAGAATGTTTCCAAACGGATCGACCGCTCCCGTTTGAGCCGTACTGTATTCGCTGCCCCCGACATAACTTCGGCTGACGAGCGAGCCTTCGTCGCCCAATCTTTGCACGGTACCGTAGGTCTTCAACAACTGATTCGGATTGGGGGGAATTACGAACCTTCCCGTGAAGGTTCCGAGTTGGAGAATCCCTCCTTGCGGCAAAAGCTCGAGAGCGGCTACGTCCGTCATCTGCCCACCGTACTCCGCCAACTGGCGCCCGTCACGGTCAATGCGCCTAACGAAGCCGTCCCCGGCGACCAATGCCTCATCTCCCTTCCATCTAACCACCGGGCCGGGCGCCCTGAAGCCGAGTCGCGTCCGGACTTGTAACTTCCCGTCTGCCCCTGCCAGTCGCAAATAGGCGATTTGAACCCCGGCAGGGTCTACGGCGCGAGTGTGGACCATTACATCTCCGTCTTCCGCAACGGCCGAGAAAACCGGCCACGCCTCATCCACGTCACGAGTCGATCCTGGCACCCGGGTCAGCCAACGAACCTGACTTCCATCGGGAGATAGGCGTGCGACAAAGCCTAGAGCATCGTTCGACACTCGCGAGGTCGCAGGTAGGTCATCTCCTTGACTCCAGCCGCTTATCAATAGGTCGCCATTCGGAAAAATCCCAATACTATCGGGCGCATCGTTTCCCGTTCCGCCGAACTCCGCGTAGCTTATCCGGGTCCCATCAGGCCGAAACCGGGCGACAAAAACGTCCGAGAGCGGACGAACACTGAGGTAAAGCTTTCCATCGATCAAGGCGGGAATGCTCTGTATTCTCTGCGCCAGCGTCACCCTGTCGAACGACGAGAAATCACTCGAAGCGACGTAGAGAGTTTGATCACCCTGGAGGTAGCCGTAGTGCCGTTTATTCGCAAAGTCGGTCTGCGCCGCTACGAACGGAATATCTCGCTTCACGAGCTCCCAGCGCATACCGCCATCTGTACTCCGCCACACCACGTTCGGAGTTACGTCGGGCAGAGATGAAGGTCCATAAATACAATAGATTACGTTGGGCCGTTCGGGATCTATCCTGATCCGGCTATAGACGTTAAAGTTAAAGGAAAACCGAGGGAAGGGGAGTTCCTTCCAGTTGATTCCCCAATCGTCCGAGCGAAGGACCCGCATCGTGCCAGCCGCGCCGTAGCCTAGTGCGTACAGCAATCCGGGAACTCGAGGATCGGCGGCGGTACTTTGAATCACCGCGACGTCACTTCCGTAATCCTTCCAGGATTTTCCGCAGTCTTCAGATACAAGGCCGGGGACGGCCGTCCCCAATAGACAAGAATTCCCCGGTGTAGCGAATCGGATTGCAACCGGATTCCCTTTGCTGATGGGCACTGTCAATTGCTGCCACACATTAGACTCGAATCGCTGAAACAGCGCTTCTCGAACCTCGCCGAGTTGAGTCGAGATATAGAACCCCTCCTGGGAAAACGTCGCTCCCGCCACAGTCCTATTTCGAAGCCCCGGAAAACCGCCCCCTAAGTCACGCCAACTTTGCCCGCTGTCATCGGACACGAAGCCGCTAAACGCTAAATCTTCGAGTCCCGTTAGGGCCAGCAGCCGGGATGGCCGTGGCACCGATTGCTCAATTCTCCGGAGCGTTAATTGGATACTTCCCATCCCCAGCGAGCTTCCGGTTCCTCCTGAGAGGGAATCCGCTGGCAAGATCCGCAAATCGCCCTGGGTTTCTGGGTGGGCCGCTAAACGCGACTGGTCAATACCTCGAACGGCGGTCGAGGCTCCAACGACGATGATCGTTCCGTCCTGGTCAAGTATCGCGGCAGTCGCCCGCAGGGCCCCTGTTGAATCGATTGGCACGACACGCCTGATCTGGATCTGCTGCTCACATCCGAAGAGCGTGAGGAGGAGGCCGAGGCAGCAAATTTGAGACCTATGCAAGGAAAAAAAAATCATTGGCAAGGCGCGTATAGCGAAAAAGGTACATTGGCCTGACCGATGTTGGTTGAGACAACATTTTCCGTAAAAAGGCTATCCACTGCGCGGCAGGCCGGTGCGGTACGGTTATTTGTAAAGGTGTTCGACAGCATCCGAATCGGAAAGCCAGAGGTTCCCATAGTGTGGCTCGTGCAGTTTTGGTCCAAACATCCAGAGAATTTGATACCGAACCTCTGCACGGTACTTCCGCCAGTGTTACCGACGGTGTTGGAAAGAATGGAAACGGCCTCTGTCAGGCGCCCAACCACGCCGTTATACACTCGGATGGCCACAGTGATCCCCGGGCTACCGTCCCACCAATCTAGACCATTGTTCTCAATAAAGTTATTGGATACGTCGATAGCTCGCGAGCTATGAAGGACGATTCCTCCACCCGGAAATCCACGGAAAATGTTCCCCGAAATGGTCATTCGCGCCGCATGCACCTCGAGCCCTTCCGTCGTTGTTGTCAGGCCTGTTCCGTCAAAGACTGAGTTGGACACGGTTCCGATCGCGGCGCATCGATCCAGAAATATCGTACCGCCGGCGTAGTCGTAGGGATTGAAGTAGTTGAACGCGAAATAGGAACCCGTGATTCGGGGATCGAAAACAGAATTAAAGGCAATTGCTCCTGTCCAACTGTTGGCAAAGTAGCTGTCCTGGAAGTAAATTGATTGCGGCACGCTGCGCGCCAGGTCCGAATCAGTGTTCACATTCGGAATGAGATCGCATTGGTACAAACGGGTCGAATTCGCCGTCAATGGGTCCGGCTGAATCAAGGTGGCGCTCGGACCTGAGCCCACCACTAAGGCACCGGTGAGGGCAGCGTTAACAAAGAACGAGTTTTGAACCTGTACATTGTTAATTTTGGCCCCTGCAATTGTTAGACTCCGTCCAACTGCGTCCAGGAAGTACATCTGCGCATTCCGATGATGCCGATCAGTCAATCCGATCTGATGCCGATCAGTTCGGAGGCAAGCAACGCAGGGCTTTCTCAGTGTGAATTAGTGATCGACATCCGTCAAGGCTTTTCGCGTGTTGGACTTGTTGACCAATC
>JANXMS010000020.1 GCA_025354525.1 Acidobacteriota bacterium | reverse complement strand
CCCAGGGGGGGCCAAATCAAAGCATCAAAGTGGGCCAAATGGAGTTGACAGAAGCACCTTTCCCTCAGCCATCGACGACGCCAAAAGTCTGCTTTATATGGCGATGACAACCTTCATGGATCCGTGGTCGGCGTCGACCAGAACGTCCAACCGTTCCCATCCACAAGCCAGGTCTATCAGCGATGCTGCCTAACGCTACCCACTGATTCCCCGGAGGACCTTCTTTATGTTGTCGATAACGCCGGACCCGGACCGTGGGCCATTCCAGCGCTTCCCCTGAACCGAAGTCGGCGGCATTCAAGGCTTCGATTCGGTCCTCGCCGTAGACGAAGGTGTCCGTTGGCGGCTGCTTGCTGTAGCGGGCGTCGACCGCCGCGTCGAGCTTCGGCAGGTTTTGTTTCAGCCGGGCAATGAGGGGAAGGCCCACTTGATCGGAACAGTGGAGAATGGGGGCGGTAGCGAACTTCGCATCGGCGACTACCTAGCTGGAAAAACGCGGGCCGAGATGGCTGACGTTTGCTGCAGTAAAC
This sequence comes from Acidobacteriota bacterium, assembly GCA_025354525.1. GTDB lineage: Bacteria > Acidobacteriota > Terriglobia > Bryobacterales > Bryobacteraceae. Next base: position 4,371 of record JANXMS010000020.1, on the reverse strand, counting down.
GCTTTTCCGCCGTGTACTCACTATCGCCGGTAGCAGAGGGTTCCACCGGTTCTTTGCTGTTGCACGTTGGTAGAAGCGGCGGCCACGCTTCTACACCGATAAGGAAACGAGTAGATTCTGGGCTCGGGGTCGGCCGTGGAAATGGCGGGCCCTGGAAAGCAAGGAAAACCGAAAGCAGGTGTTCACTCCCTTCCCCCTTCCCTCGGAAATCGCAATAAAGTGCGATTTCCACATTCCCACCGCCGCGATTGCGGCTGTATCGCTTCTCCCCTCAAACCCAAACAGGAGCCCCGCGCACTCCGAGGCTCACGTCAATAGAAGAGCGTAAATTCGCTGTCGAATCCAGTGGTCGCGCTATCCTGCTCGCTGGCGTGCAGGCTTTTTTTTAAACCGAAGTCCCCTCTCCAAGATCACGGCACGGAGGGCGTTGTTGACTGATGGCTACGCTTTCCTGAGCTTGCAGCCATCCCGGCAACTCGTTAACTGTGGCGTCAGGCTGTTTGTCGATCTGCACGCCAAGGCGTTGTCGGATCTCTGGGGTCAGACGGCTGGGAAAGCCGCGTGGCCTTCCCGCAGGTCGTGAGGAACTGCCGGTCTCCCGCTTGCTCTTCCATATTCTCTCGGCCCAGACCCGGCTTACTTGAAAAGTTGCCGCCAATTTCTTCAGGCCAGTATTCCCGCTCTCATAAGCGACAACAAACTTTGAGCGCAAATCGTCTGAGTAGGCTCGTGCCATATCCGTGCGTCGTCATAATTTCCAGAGCGCCTCCATTATGTCAGGTTTTTCTCTAATGGCGGTTTGCCATTATGCGGCGCTGGATGGAGAGGAGTTACTAGAGACGGGTAACCTGGCGGCGGCACGGCGATACCTGAATTGGTCTGGCGGAGAAGAACAGCGGGAACAATCATGCCAACTGGTGGCCGGCGCAGGTAGTTGCCTATGCTCGCTACGTTGGGGATGAGCCAATGCGGCGGATGGTATACTTACATTTTCAAAACACGTTGGTGCCGCAGCAGATTCGGGCTGACGGGACGGCCCCGAGCGAAGAGTCGCGAACTCTTTCATTGCGTTATTCGGCGTTTAGCCTGGACGCCCTAATGGTGGTTTGCCATTATGCGGCACTGGATGGAGAGGAGTTACTAGAGACGGGTAACCTAGCGGCGGCACGGCGATACCTGACGCCGTTCGTGGTGGATGTATCGACATGGAAGAAGCCGCAGCTTACTCCTTTCGCTGGCTCGGACCATTTCTTTCCGTTGTTAGCAGAAGATAAGGCGAGTTACGGCAAGCTGCCGCCGGCGGCGGACATCCGGCGGCTATTTTGGGAAAGGACGGTTGCAGATGGCACGCGCGAAATCCGTAAACGATAAGCAGCGAGAGTTTTTGGCAAGTGTTGCGCGGGAGGCGTTGGCCGACTGGGTGGCGGTGCTGGCGAAGGAATTGCCTGACGTGCAGCGTCGGCTCGATCTGTTCGCAGCGCGGAACAGCGATGCCGAGTCTGCTGCGGCGACTTACCGGGCCACGATTCTTACCTTAACGAAGTCCCGCAATCGTAATCCGCAGAAGCGAGCGCGGGAGGCTCGGATTAATTTCGAGAACATGACGAAGTCGCTGACGGCTGATTTTAAGGCCGGGCGCATGGCGTTGGTGCTGGACGTAATTCCGGAAGTTCTGCTGGCGCTGGATGCGTTTCTAGGCGACCACTCGGATCCACATGGCAAGGTGAGGGATCTGATCCCGGTGTTGACGGAGTTGCACCTGGATGCGGCGACGGAGTTGCGTCCGGGCGGAGAGAAGTTGGCCCAGCAACTGGCGAAGGTGGCTCGAGAAGGGATGCGCGCGGGTTTATTCCGCGAGGCTGCCTACGCCTACCGCGACATGCTGGGCGATGAGGGTTTGGCGCTGTATCGCCGACTGATTGAGCCGGATTGGCAGGCGGCGATGGAGCCCGCCCTGCGTTACCAGTGGCAGTTGCGGATGCAAGTGGAGGGGCAGATGATGGCGTGGGCGCGGGCTCAGGATTCTCCCGCGGTTCGCGCCGCAGAGACCGCGAAAATCCGGCGCGGGATGGCGGTGACGGCTGAGCACCTTCTGGAGGCGGCCGAGAGTTTTTCCAGACTCGGCGATGCGGATTTGGCCACGGAGGCGCTGGGTTTGGGCTTCACGACGGCGCTAGCCGGAACGGTTGCTCCGGGAACGCTGTTGACGCTCGCGAACTTGCTGATGGAGACTAAAGACGCCGCCGACGCGGAGGCGATTGCGTGGACGACGTTTACGCATCGACCGTGCCGCGAGAGTTATCTGCTTCTGCTGCAAGCGGGAGCCGGCACGGGACGCACGGAAGGATTGCGCGAGCAGGCGATGGGCTTGGCGAAGGCTCGGTCAGCGGATTTGACTTTAGATGTGCTGGTGGCGGAGGGGCGGTGGGAGGAGGCGGCAGCGGTCGCGAAGGCGGGCCAATTGACGCTGAACGGTTGGCTTTTCTGGGCGCGGTCGGTGGAAGACATTTCGCCGACGGAGGCGGTCAGCGCGTGGTTCCGTGCGGCTGACCGGCAGGTGGAGGAGCTGGGGGAGGCCGGCCGGGTGTTGGCGACCGGTAGTCTCCGGCAGGCCCATCAGATCAAAGGGGCGTCGGCGGAATTACAGTTTGTGGCGGAATGGGAGGCGTTTCGAGAGCGCCATAAGCGGCGCGGGATCATACTGAATCAAATTCTAGCTGAGCTTGGGCGGTCCGCTTAGTCATTTGGCGCAAAGCGAGCAGCGGATTAACGCGGCGGCCCGCCGCGCGGGCAGGTAGCTAGTTATGCTCGTTGAACCGCGGATCGTAGATCGGTGTCAGCACTTGCAATAACAACTGCTGAATGAACCGATCCACTACCGTCGGAATCCCTAACATCCGCGTGCCGCCGCTCGGCTTCGGTATTTCGACACGCCTCACGGGACTCGGAACGTAGGTCCCCGTCAACAGCTTCGCCCATATCTTTTCCCAGTGCGCCTGAAGATGACTCTCCAGTTCACCCGTCTTCATCCGGTCGATCCCCGCCGCGCCTCGGTTACGTTTCACCGCTTCCATCGCTCCTCGGACATTCTCATCCCGGATGGCTTCGTCCATCACGTTCTCGTACATTGCTCTCTTTCAGAAGGTCCGCAAACTCCGGCCTGGTTTCTCCGCTTTCGGCTTTCGGCGGCTTCAGCGCCTTTTCCTACTGGCACTCCCCGGTTGGCTACCGCAGTTGTTGCGCCGGGAATTCGAATCCGCTTTCTTGCGCCGCTGTTCAGTTCCTTCGCTAGCTTTGTTCTTTGGTTCTTCGGCCCTTCGCTCCAGCCGCGTTACCGGCCTACTTGGCTACTACGGCCTCTGCTGACTTCTCCGCCGCTCTCGCCACGGAGATCTCCCCAGGTAAGGTGCAGAATCTTTCCCCTCGCGCCGTCTGGCTGTACCCTATGCGTCTTGATGATCTTTGGGCTTCGCTGTTCCCTGCCAGCTCGCCGCCCGCATCTTGGCCTCTTCACCAGTTCGTGTTCCTACGGTCGAAGGTTTGCGACCCGCTTCTTTCAGCTTCACCTCGCGGTTACGCCTTGCGGTTCACTACGGTTGCCATCATCGGCTCCGATTGGCTCCTTTCATCCAAATAGATTCTGCCCATGCTGGGCACACAGGGCGCGGCTAAAGCCGCCGGAAGAGCATTCCGGATGAGGATCGCGCTTAAGGGCTCGCAAGTTCGCCACCTTAAGTCGCGAGCTGATCGGTCACCTGCATTCCACACGGTCTAGCGATTCCTGGCAACCCGCCCGTCGCGGAACTTGGTGACCAAACCCGCGCGGGCGCTTCTCTGGCATTCCGCGATCTCCTTGTTTTGCAGCGCTGAGGCTAAAAGCGGCTCGCCTTAAAGGCGGGGGGATTAGACCCAATACTCGTCATTTAATAAACATCCTAAAGCTATTGTGTTTTAGAACAGAATAGCTTTAGGATGTCGCGAACCATTGCCCAGTTGCCTGCGGGAAGTCGAATCACAGACTACATCAGTTTGGGTGTGGTGGCGAAGACTTTTCCCTTGGAAAGAGTTCACGCGGCGCTGGCCGCAACCAAGAAGGAGAGCGTGCGCCAGCGCGATCTGCCGGGCCATGTGACCGTCTACTACGTCATCGCACTGGCGTTGTACATGCAGTCATCCTACAGGGAAGTGCTCCGTTGCCTGTTAGAGGGAATCCAATGGCTGGCTGGCCCAGTTGCCATAAACGTGACGGGCAGTTCAGGGATCTCGCAGGCGCGGACCAGACTGGGGTGGGAGCCACTGCGGCAGTTGCACGACGAAATCGTGAAGCCGATTGCGGGAGCGGCGACGAAAGGGGCATGGTATCGCCAATGG
>JANXMS010000286.1 GCA_025354525.1 Acidobacteriota bacterium | reverse complement strand
GTGTTTGGCGACAATTAGAAACGGTCGAAACGACAACTACCAAAGTCGACTTGCCACCGGCGGCGGGTGCTCCCGTGGCTTCATGCCCACTGTCGGCGGGCTCGTAGCCGACCTGGGATGGCACAATGCGCTAAATCCTGGGGCTTGGGGCAAAACCCCATCTCAACCAACGCCCAGCGGCAGATGTTGAATTCACATCAAAACACCTGCTGCTGGTGCTGCAAAAGTAATTGCCGTGAGAAGCGGTTCCTAATTGTCGCCCATCACGGGACACAAAGAATCTGCCGAGGAGTAAGACCGACGTGCACGAAAGCCAATGGTTGTGGAAATTGCGTACCTACGGGTTGCTGCCTAATTCGGTTCGACCGCCCGACGAGATTCGCGCCGTGCGAACAACTTGGCGGGTGCGGGACCGGCTGGTCAAAGATGCCTCTCGTCATGTGCAACACATGCAAAAGGCGCTGACCACGATGAATGCTTCGGTCAACTCCATTTGGCCCACTTTGATGCTTTGATTTGGCCCCCCCTGGGGGTAAATAATGCTCCGTGGGTCGGCCCTCGCCAAGCCCTGCGGCGCCCGGAGGGCGACGCGTTTAGGGATTGGCGAGGGCCGACCCACGGGGAGGGAATCCTCAAAACGAGGGCGGCGGCCTGACCTCCTCTGGACGAAAGACGTGTTCAAAACCAACCGGTTCGACCGGCATAATCGTCACCGACTCCCCCATCAACACACCGGGATCGTCGCCCAAACAATCGAGCGTCACGACCGCCGCCAACCGCGCCTCAACGTACCGCGTATCCTCGTTGTGAGCTCCTTGCCGCGCGCGTCCAATCGCCAACGCCCGAGCAAACGCCGCCGCCCAGTCCACGCTTGGAAAGAAACAATCACTCTCCTCCCAGTGCCGCAATCCCTCGCCCTCGTCGGCCGTCACCGCCCACCGCAAACGTGCCTGAAACCACGTCATCGCTGGCCCCCTTTCCGACTCGCCAACGTTCTCCGAAACCGGTACGATTCGTTGCCGGTCTCAATAATATGGGCCTGGTCGGTCAACCGATCCAGCATCGCCTTGCACAATCGCGCATTCGGAAACATCGTCGTCCATTCCGAAAACGGCAGATTCGTCGTCACAATCACCGAGGCCCGCTCCGCCCGGCCTGAGATAATCTGAAATAGATATTCCGCCGCTGCCTCCGGCATCGCGACATACGCCATCTCGTCGACCACAACCAGTTCGTACCGCATCCATCGCGCCGTCACCCGGTTTAGCTCGCTCTTGTTCCTGGCCTCGGTCAACTCATTCACTAACTGAGCCGCCGTCGTGAACCGAACCCGCAATCGCTGCCGACACGCCGCCACACCCAACCCAGTCGCCAAGTGCGTCTTCCCCGTCCCCGCCTCACCCAGGAAGATAATCGGCTCACTCCGCTTCAGATATCCGCCCTCGGCCAAACTCCGAATGCGCGACGCGGCCACCTGCGGCGTGTCAGAAAAGTCAAAGGCCTCCAGCGTCTTCACTTTGGTGAATCGAGCTTCCTGAATCCGCCGCGCAATCGCGTTGCGCTCCCGCTCTTCAACCTCCGCTTCCAGATAGCGCGTATGCGTCTGCGCCTCCTTGGCCGCCTGCTCGGCGAAGCGTTCAAACTGCCCGCCCAGCGTGGGTAACTTCAACAGCTTGGCATGCTCTCGAATGGCCGCAAACTCCAAGGTGGCGCTCATTGAATCACCTCACCAACAGCCCATGAAGGCGGCAACTGATCGTAGTTCGCCATCGTCGGTTGGGGCCGATCATAGCGCCGCAACACACCCACTTCGACCCTCTCCGACCGTCTCCGGGGAGCTTCCTCCGGCAGCAGCAACCGCACCGCATCCACGTTAAAACACCCATGTTCCAGCGCTTTTTCGATGGCCACCGCCAGCTCCGCGTATCCAAACGCTCGCCCTAGCCGCAGCGCGTCAATCATCGCGCGGTTGCCCTCCTGCTTGCCTTGCCGCCGCCGCAGCCCATCCCAAAACTGATCGAAGCTCACCGGCCAACGGCCTAGTGCCCGCCACTATTCCAGCGGCGTCGAGCCCGCCAGCGCGCCGGGCTTGCCGACCAAGGCATCCAGATAATGCTCCAAATCCAGCACTCTCTGGTACCGACCGAAACACCGCTCATGCCGCGCCACGCACTCGCCGCCATGCCAGATCTCGATGGTGCCAGCGTGCGTTCGCGCCTGCACTTCCAGCCCTTGCCGGAGTGGAACCGAATAGAGGTTCGTCGAAACCTTCACGCATCCCTGTCCGTTCACAGTGGGGAAGGTAATCGCCGCCAGATCGAATCCCTCCGTGAGTAAGGGACGTAAGTGTTCGGCTTCAATAATCATCCCCGCGCCGATGGTTTGGGTGCGTCCTTCCATGATCCGTTGCTCGTCTTGTTTGGAAGCGGCGGCGATCATCTGGTTCAACTCTTCCCAGCTTTTAGCCTTTGGCACTGGCGTCAAATAGTTGCGCCGGAAGTAGCCGCCCTCGCCCTCCACACCGCCTTTTTCGTGCCCTTCACCAGGATTACAAAACTCGGACTCGAAATCCCAGTGCGACCGAAAGCCAATGAATCGGGCGGTTTCTTCGCGTTGATGGCCGCGCAGGATCTTCTGGACGGCGCGGCGAAGGTTGTCATAGCGCAGCAGCGCAAACAGCCCGCCGAAATAATGGAAGGCGGCCTCGTGTGCTTCCAGAAAGGCCAACTGGCTGGCGTGTGGAAAGGCGCGATGAAAGGCACCCCCGCTGGCCATGCTCCGCATGCAGAATAGATAGGCTTTTTGCGGTTCTCCGTCGATTTCGACGGTCGCCTCAAACCAGTCCACTTGGGCCTCGCGGCCCCAGGGGTAGGACTGAGGGATGAAGGTTTCGGCGTGTTTCAAGCCCAGAGCGAGTTTCCGTTCGCGGACGTATTGGCGGACGGTCGACTCGGCAGCTGGGGTGTTGGGTAATTCAGCGAGGATGCGGTTGAAGATGCGCCTTGCAGTGTGGCGTTGTTTGCGGGGTGCCTTCTGATCGCCGACGAGAATGGCGTCGATGAAGGAGGTGAGGGGATCGAGTCGGGGTCGATCCCGGACTGGGTATTTTCGTTCTCGGGGCATAGCGTTAGCGAGGGCGTCGCGCACCTGACGGCGATGGACGCCGAGTTTCCGGGCCACCCCTTTTATGGTTCCGACGCCATGTTCGAACTCGCGACGGATCTGTTCAAATAGTTCCACTTTCGTTCTCCTGTTCAACCGTTTCTTCCTTCGGCTTGCGCCGATATCAGGGTACGCGGTTGGTTGCTAGGGTGGGCCACTTCAGACCATCACAGTGGGCCAATTCAGAGTAGCGGAATCAGATGGTTGGCAGGGTAACGTTAAACTCCTCAAGTATCTCCCAACTGGGGCGTACGATGTGTCTGTGAGAGTCGCGAAGCTCACAGTGAGTAACGCGCTAAGTATCACGGTGAACGAGGTCAGGGTCTATTAGAGCGATACCCGCCTTAATGGAGGCGTTCTGGAAACCCGAACTAACGGCCCCGTATTGGGAGGACGGCAAACTACGTTTGTCCCAGCTCAGGGCCCCGTCCATGCACGCGCTTGTCGTCGATCTCGCCGAGGCTCGCTGCCCCTTCCTCTCTCCCGACATTGCTCCTGATCTCTTCAGACGTCGCGGATGTGCCCTCTGTTAAGTCAAGACTTGCTATAGACTGGTCGACGGGGTGGCGGCGAGGGATCGGCGCGTGTCGGCTTTCATCGCCGTAACGGGCGCCCCGTCGGCTGGGGAAAAGGGGGGCTTCTGGCCTTTGCCTGTTGAACCCGTTCAGCGTAAACGCGAAAAGCCCCGAACTTGCGTCCGGGGCCTTTCGCTTCGCCATTGCTGGCAGGGTTTGGTTAGTAGTCCATCCCGCCGCCGTGGTCATGACCACCGGGCGCCGGAGCCGACTTCTTTTCGGGGATCTCGCAGATCATCGCTTCGGTCGTCAGCATGAGGGCGCTGATCGAAGCGGCGTTCTGGAGGGCCGAGCGGGTGACCTTCGCCGGGTCAATGACGCCCGCCGCGATGAGATCTTCGTATTCGCCGCTGGCAGCGTTGAAGCCGAAGTTGGGGTTCTTGTTGTCGCGAACCTTCTCGATGATGATCGCGCCTTCAAAACCGGCGTTGCCGGAGATCTGACGGATCGGCTCTTCGCAAGCGCGCTTGATGATGTCAACGCCGATCTGCTCGTCGCCGGGGACTTTCAGATTCTTTAGTGCCAACGCCGAGCGAAGCAGAGCGATACCGCCGCCAGGAACGATGCCCTCTTCAACGGCTGCACGGGTGGCGTGCAGGGCGTCTTCGACGCGGGCCTTCTTTTCCTTCATTTCGGTTTCGGTAGCCGCGCCGACCTTGATCACCGCGACGCCGCCAGCGAGCTTCGCCAGGCGTTCCTGGAGCTTCTCACGGTCGTAGTCGGAGGTGGTGTCTTCGATCTGGGTACGGAGCTGCTTAACGCGGCCTTCGATGCCCTTCACTTCGCCGCCGCCATCAATGATGGTGGTATTGTCTTTGTCGATCGTGACGCGCTTGGCGCGGCCCAGATCTTCCAGACGAACGCCTTCGAGCTTGATCCCGATGTCTTCCATGATGGCTTTGCCGCCGGTCAGGATCGAGATGTCTTCGAGCATCGCCTTCCGACGGTCGCCGAAGCCGGGGGCCTTGACGGCCGCGCAGTTCAGGGTTCCACGGAGCTTGTTGACGACGAGGGTAGCAAGGGCTTCGCCTTCCACTTCCTCAGCAATGATGAGGAGGGGACGGCCGCCACGGGCAACCTGTTCGAGTACGGGCAGCAGGTCCTTCATGTTGGAGATCTTCTTCTCATAGATGAGAATGTAGGGATCTTCCATCACGACTTCCATGCGGTCGGCGTCGGTGACGAAGTAGGGGCTGAGGTAGCCGCGGTCGAACTGCATGCCTTCGACGGT
>JANXMS010000612.1 GCA_025354525.1 Acidobacteriota bacterium | reverse complement strand
CAAGGGCGGGGGAAAGGGAGTGAAAACCTGCTTTCGCTTTTCCTCGCTCTCCAGGGCCCGCGATCTCCATGGCCGATCCCGAGGCCAGAAGCTACTCGCTTCCTGATCGGCGTAGAAGCGTATCCGCCGCTTCTACACACGTGCAACAGCGTCAGGATTGGACTCCCTGGATTGAACTTGCTGGGCACGCCTGGAGAAGCGACGAAGACGGTGACTCCCGCGAAAGGGGAAGTGGCCTTCTTCTCGGGCATGATTCACGAACACGCGTAAGCGGTGGAGATGGTGGGCCCGCGGGCGCAGAGCGAAGAGAGCCGGTTTGTGGAGCAATGGCGGAGCTATGCCGTCTTCGCCCGTCTACTATGGAGGGATGGCGACGATCCGAAGCCGGAAGGTCCGCGCGGCCAAACGACGCAAGCGCCGGATGGAGATGGTTGAGCACGACCTTAGCAACGAACAATGGACCGCCCTCCAGCAGGCTTGGGGTGGGTGCGCTTATTGTGGAGCCGTTGGCAAGGCTTTGCAGCGCGACTGTGTGCAGGCGCTGTCCCGCGGCGGACGATATACCCTCGACAATATCGTGCCGGCGTGCGGCTCCTGCAATACGAGCAAGTGCAATGACGAAGTGACGGGATGGCTGCGGCGGAAACGCCTGAATGAAAGCGCCTTCCTGTTGCGTTATTCGCAGATTAAGAAGACGCTGATGACTCCTGTTCCGCTTCCAATGGACGGTCCGGCGGATACCGCGTGAAGCGTGTTCGCGCTTAGGCTGCGAAGGAGTGAACGGTATCTAGGGCCTCTCCCTGCGTCCTGATGGCAAAAGATTCCTGGCTTCCGTCAGGAAATGGCCGGAAGACATTCGGATGAGGCGGCTTTTGTGGGGGTGACGCCCCCCCGTTCCAGCCGCATAATATCGCCCGCGATGTGATACTATCCGTGAATGAGGCTGGTTGTGGACACCGATGTTGTGGTGGCAGCGATGCGTAGTCCATCCGGGGCTTCCGCCGCTTTGCTCGGCCTCCTACTGAAGGGTGAGGGAGTTTGGCTGTTGAGTGTAGCGATGGCGCTTGAGTACGAGGCCATTTGCATGCTCGCGGAGCACCGGTTGGCGGCGAAGGCTAGCGGGGAAGATGTCGCGAACTTGCTGGAGACGATATTCGCTGTAATTGTGCCGGTTGAAGTTCACTATCAGTGGCGGCCTCAACTTACCGATGCGGGCGACGAGATGGTCTTAGAAGCGGCGGTCAATGGTCGCGCCGATGCCATCGTCAGCTTTAATCACAAAGATTACAAAGGCGGACCGGACCGATTCGGCATCGGTCTTCGAACACCGGCTGAAGTATTGCGGGAGATAAGAAATTGACAACTAAAGTATCCACCTTTTCCCTACGCTTACCCATTTCCCTGAAAGCCGCAATCGAGAAACTTGCGGCAGCGGACGGCACGAGCATGAACCAATTCCTGGTGATGGCGGCGGCTGAAAAGCTGACGGCGATCCAAACAGCGGAGAGTTATTTCGCGGCTCGTCGCGGTCGCGGTGACCTCGACAAGGCTCTGGCTTTTCTCTCCCGTCCGGGAGGCGAACCCCCGCGCCCTGAAGATCAGCTAGCGGACTAAGCACTCCTGGGTCCATTGCCACGGGGCATCATTTCCGGGTTGCGCGGGTGAGCGCGGGTGGACCGGATCGCCGCAATCGAGACCTCCGGGGCGCAGTTCCCTCACCGTTACCCAAACACGGGCACGCTTCACGAGGTCGTTCGGGTTTACGTAATGAGGGGATTCGTAAAAAGTGTGCGGGTTTCGCGGCCCGCAATCTGTGTTCCGCTGATCCGCAAGTTGAAGTGGAGTGCGGCTCCGGGAAATGTTGCGCTGTCGTCGAAAGCGAAAGGGGTCGCAAAAGACGCCGCGGCTAAGATTTAAGCATAGGCTGGAATTTTTGCGGGGCTTACGAGACCTCCGCGGCGCAGTTCCCTCACCGTTACCCAAACACGGGCACGCTTCACGAGGTCGTTCGAGTTTACGTAGTGAGGGGGGTCGTAAAAAGTGTGCGGGTTTCGCGGCCCGCAATCTGTGTTCCGCTGATCCGCAAGTTGAAGTGGAGTGCGGCTCCGGGAAATGTTGCGCTGTCGTCGAAAGCGAAAGGGGTCGCAAAAGACTCCGTGGTTAAGATTTGATCATAGGCTGGAATCTTGCGGAGCTTACCGTGGCCCTTGGGAGATAGATTGCAAAAAGCTAGCTCAGGATCGTGGATTGGCACTCCAGTTGCAGCGTCGAAAACGTTATTGCGGAAAGGAGGCCGATTGCATGGCCCGTAGTCAAAGGAACCCACCGTGCGGCGCCCAGAACGACCTTGCGCCTGGGGGATCTCGAACAAATAGAGCTTGGCGCCGACTGACCGAGTGGTGAGTTGTAAAGCCGGCCTTGCCTATCTGGGCGATTCCTTTGTAAGTGGATAGATCTGGGATAGGATGGCGGGTGATGGTCGACTTATCCACGATTGCGGCGGTTACGGCGGGGGCTACGTCGGTGCTGTCGGCGATCGGGGCGCTGGTGCCGGCCCAGGCGAGAGACGGCGTAGTGGGCAACCGGTCCGACTGGGCTATCGTGGCGATCTTACAACAGGGCAAGGAAGCTTGGCAGTGCTTTCGCCGGAACTGTAAGAAGCTCGACCAGAAGGAGAACCATCTTCTTTACCGGAGTCTGTTGGAGGCGCACTGGCGGGCGGTGGCGCAGACGGCGGCGGGATGTACGCGGGCAAGGGGATTTTCCGTAACGACGGCGGCGGACGCGTTGCCTTTGCCTCGGGTGGTGCAGGATTTGGTGGAACGGGCTGCTCGGCCTCGGTGGTTGCCCGAAGCGGATGAAGCGGAGGCTGGGCACTTGCGCCGATTGGTGCAGAGCTGCGAGGAGCGCAGCAAGGCCCCTGTTCCCCCGGCGGAATGGGTCCCACTGTTGGATCCGCTCTACGACGACTTAACGGCGATGGTGGCGCAGGGACGTCGACCGACGTTGGGCCCGACCGAGCAGGCTTGGTGCGCCCTCGAAGCAGAGTTCCCGGATGCTTGCGGGAGCCTGGGCTTTCGCACCTTCTTTGCGGAGCATTGGTTCGATTGTTTCCTGGTGGAGTTTCAGTCGCTGGTGCAGCGACCGGAAGTTACGCCGCTGCTGATGGGCAAGTTGTTTGCCGAGATCCGCGAGCGCGAGGCGGGGCCGACGATGGACCCCCAGCAGATCTTCGCGGCGTTGATGGGGATGGAGGAACGCGTTGTCGGCGAGGTGCGGGCGGTGGGCGCGCAGGTGGCCGATGGGGTCCGAAAGATTCTGGTAGCGATGGAGGCGCGGAAGATGGCGGCGGTACGCGAGCCGTTGATCAACGTGCCGCGGGCGCAGGGCGCGATCGTGGGACGGGACGGGGAGGCGCACCAGTTGTTGGAGGCGTTGCGGGAGCCGGGCCCGGGGGCTCTGGTGGTGGTGGCACCGCCGGGGTTCGGGAAGTCGGCGCTGTTCGCGCGGGCGTTGGGATTGGGAATGCCCGCGGGGAATCCGGGGGAGTTGGGGCTGAACGGCATTGCGGTGCTGGATGCGCGCCGGGGGCCCTGCGGCG
>JANXMS010000426.1 GCA_025354525.1 Acidobacteriota bacterium | reverse complement strand
GCCGGTGACGCAGGAAGAGGTAGAGGGCGGTGATGGCACCGAAGGCAGCGAGGATGGAGGGGAGTCGGGAGCCGAGTTCCCCGGGGCCGAACACGCTGCAGGCGAGTCGGATGAGCAGGTGGGAGAGCGGCGGGTGGGGCTCCTGGCCGGCGGCGAAGAAGGCGAAGAACTGAGGGAGCGTTGGGATGGTCGCGATGCCGATGGTTCCGACCTCATCGAGGCGCAGGGGTTTTGTGACAGCGATGGAGAGGGTGGCGGCGAAGTAGATCGCGGCCAAGACGGCGATAGCCGCGCGTTGGCGCGATGCGGGGGCCATAGGGAAGGTATCGGCAGTTATGCGGTTGGACTTTATCCGAGGATCCACCGGGCGAGGCGGAGGACTAAGAGGGGCTGGTTTGGAAGCTGTGCGGTGACGGTGCCGGAGCGCCCGGAGGCCGATGGGGGTATTGAGGACGACTTGGGGACAGGATCGGGAGAGTCCGTCGTCGAAGGCGGGGAGAAATTGGCGACGGTTTCGCATTTGAGAGCCGATAATGGGAGGGTGCAGATGATCGAACGCATAACGCAGATGGCGACGGAGCGGGCTCGGGCGGAATGTCCGGACGCGGATATCGAGGCGTTTTTCGACGAGGTTTGGGGGTGGCGGATGGGGGAGTATCGGATCCCGGATCCGGAGTTGCCGGCGCGGATGGAGCGGGACTGGGGGAAGTTGGCGGGGACGGTGGCGAAGTATCGGCGGGATGCGGAGGACTACTGGTTCCACGCTTACAAGCCGGCGGCAGGGGACGTGATTGTGGACGTGGGGGCGGGGCGGGGCGAGGACGTTTTTGCGTTCTCGGAGGCGGTGGGTGAGACGGGGCGGGTGTGGGCGCTGGAGCCGCATCCGGTGTCGTACATGGCGCTGCGGAAGCTTTGCGAGTGGAATGGGCTGAGCAATGTGACGGCGGTGCAGGTGGCGTGTGTGGAGGGGACGGAGACGTTGCAGATGGAGACGCTGCCGGTGTGGGAGTCGAACTACGTGCGGGGCGGGGAAGTGAGCGAGACGAGTACGGCGGTGGCGGGGCGGCCGTTCGATGAGTTGAGCCGGGAGTTGGGGATTGGCCCGATTTCGTTCCTGAAAATGAACATTGAGGGTGCGGAGCGGCAGGCGTTGCCGGGGTGTCGGGAGGCGTTGGGACGGACGTCGCGGGTGTGCGTTTCGGCCCATGATTTTCGGGCGAATCGGGGGGAGGGGGAATCTTTTCGGACGCTCGCGTTTGTGCGGGAGTTTTTGGAGGCTAGCGGTTTTGAGGTGACGACGCGGGACGAGGATGGGCGGTATTATGTTCCGTATCATGTGCATGGGAGGCGAGCCTGATGGACTTGCGGGAATGCTATGAGCCGGCGATGGAACGGGCGGTGAAGAAGTCGCTGCGGAGGCTGGACGGGCATTGTCGGCGGTTCATTGAGCTGTCGCCGTTTGTGTGTCTGGGGACGGTGGGCGGCGGGGGAGCGGATGTGACCCCGCGGGGGGATCGGCCGGGGTTTGTCCATGTCCTGGATGATGTGACTTTGGCGTTGCCGGACTGGCGAGGGAACAATCGGCTGGATGCGCTTCAGAACGTGCAGGAGGATCCTCGGGTGGGACTGCTGTTTTTGATCCCGGGTTTTGAGGAGACGTTGCGGGTGAATGGCCGGGCGGCCATTAGCTTTGAGGTCGAGTTGCTGGAGCGTTGGGAAGGGGACGGGAAGCGGCCGAAGTCGGCGCTGGTGATTACGGTGGAGGAGGCGTTTCTGCATTGCGGGAAGGCGCTGATCCGGTCGAAGTTGTGGGACCCGGCGTCGGTGGTGGAGCGGAGCGCGATGCCGTCATATGGGCGGATGATGAAAGACCAGATCGAGATTGCGGATACGGTGGAGGAGGTGGAAGCCTCGATTGCCCATGCCTATAAGGAGCGGCTGTATTAGATTTGGGCTGATGGGCGACAATTAGGAACCGCTTCTAGAGCGATACCCGCCTTAATCAGACGTCGCGGATTTGCCCTTTGTTAAGGCAAGACTTGCTGTAACGACAATTACATTTGCAGCACCTTCAGCAGGTGTTTTGATGTGAATTCGACAGATGCCGCTGGGCGTTGGTTGAGATGGGGCCCAAGCCCCAGGATTTAGCGCATTGTGCCATCCCAGGTGGGCTACGAGACCGCCGACAGTGGGCATGAAGCCACGGGAGCACCCTCCGCCGGCTGGCGATTCGACTTTGGTAGTTGTCGTTTCGGCCGTTTCTAGAGCGATACCCGCCTTAATGGAGGAGTTTTGGAAACCCGAACTACCGGCCCCGTATTGGGCGGACATCAAACTACGTTTGTCCCAGCTCAGGGCCCCGTCAATGCATGCGCTTGTCGTCGATCTCGCCGAGGCTCTCTCTCTCTCCCGACATTGCCTCTGATCTCTTCAGACCTCGCGGATATGCCCTCTGTTAAGTCAAGACTTGCTGTAGCTTTGGGCGGAGCTTCGCCGGACCGGGTAGGATTTCGAGTTAGCCGGTCGAGCCCAGTGGGCGTTTTTCGTTAATACGGGGGTGCTGGCTCGTCCGAAAACACGTTGGTTTCGAGGCTGGAGCCGACCGTGCGGACCAACGGTTTGACTGGGCGCTGCTGAACGGGGCTCCAGCCGGTTTCGAGTTGGCTTCGCTCGTCGGCTGATGGGGCAGTTTCCTGTTTGTTTTCCTGCACTTCGGGTTGTTCGTCGCGGAATAGGTTGTCGACTGGGCCGAGGTCTGGCCCGAGGTATTCGGTACGGGGCCGCACCGGCGATTTGGGCATTGGATTGAGTTTTCGGAGCATGTTTAGCTCTCGGAGGCTGGCATTAATGAGCCGGACCAGGGCCGCTTCTTCCCGTTGGAGAAGCTGAGGCATTTTCGAATCGAAGGACATGCGGGAGGCAATCATTAGATCGATGGTGCCGACCAGTTGCGGGGCCAGCCCGGGGTGCTCGATTTCGCGAACCTCACTGAGGCAGGCTTCGAGTTCGAGAGTTTGGAGCTTTGAGTTGCGAACCATGCGCCACTGGGCATCGACGATTCGTTGGACGATACCGTATTCGACCCGATTCCCGGGTGATAGGTAGCGCGAATACTCCGCCATCATGCTGCGATATTCGGCGGCGTCTTCGCCGGAGAGCATGGCGAGCCCACAGGCGTCAGTGAAGTCGACGACGACGGTTCGGCTGCCGTTTTTGAGACTGTTTAGCCGGGAGTTCATTTTGCCTGTTTCCGTTTTTGGTCCGGTGCTTTTTTGGGCATTTTGGCGGTTGATTTGGGCTCGGCGAGCTTTTTTCTCTTCGTCAGTTGGTTCTTGCGACATGTTGAAGACTCCTTTTGGAAACAGAAAAAGCCCGCCGCGCCGGGAGGGCGCAGGGGGCTTAAACTGGTTTTATCTTATCTTGCGATTCCTCGGCGTTCCGGCGGGTGTTTTTTCAAGTCATTCAAAACAAACGAGAAATAAATGTCAACAGTTGGAACTATGGCTGGCCGATTCGCGCGATGCGAAGATGAGTGCTGTTTTTTTATTGCACGACGACTGTTACGCGCCCTCGGAGGGGATCGACGAGTCCGTCGGGATTAGTCAGTTGGATCAAGGCGGTGCCGGTCGCATCGCCACGTAACGCTATTTCCGCAGACTCGGCCCCGGCAGCGAAAGTGACCGATGGCGACGCCAACGAGATGATGCCGGCGGGAGATACGGTTGCCCCCACACGGATGGTTGCACCGGCGCGCGCTGCCGTGGGTCTTAGACTGGTTCGTTCGATGTCCAGAGGGACCAACTGCAGCCGGAGCGTCCCCGCAGTTCCTTTGGAAATAGAAAAGGAGGTTAAGTTGGGAACCACCACCAGATGCCGAAGGACAACGGAAACCCGCAGGTCATCGAAGCCGGGGGCGGACAGGATGACTTCCACGGTTCCAGTGGCGGAAAGGGCCTGGAAGACGAGCCGCGACTCCGGGGCCATCGTGAGGGTCTGTTGGCCGGAGCCCAGGGCAGTTGGATTGGTGGAGAGCAAAATCCGAGCTGGGTCTGACGAAACGGCTTGGACGACGGTTCCTGCCGGGCCTCCGCCGATCCTACACGTGATTTGGGAATCGCGAGCGAGCCAGAGGAATGGCCCGCGTTCGGTGCAGTCGAGCGAAAGTTTATTGGGCACGACTCGTAGTAGCACTTGGGCCTGCCCGATCGGGGTGGGGCCAAAGCCGGGTGGTTGCTCCAAGCTGAGGAGAGAGGAACCGAGGGCGATACCTTCCAGGTTCACAGTCGCCGCGTAATCTCCATCCGCGATGGTCAGAAAGGGTGCCGCCAGTCGGACAAGACTGGGATTAGCGGCTACGATGCCCAACCGCAGGGTACCCAAGCCGGGCCGCAGTGTTCTGCTGAGACCGTTCTCGGACGGTTCGAGGAGGACCGAAACGCGGGTGGTTTCGCCTACCGCGATTTGGCCGTTGAAGGCGGCTAGCTGGAGAGTGAACCAAGAGGGCCCGAGACGTACGAGCCACTGTTGTTCGGCAAAGCCGGGAATGGAGGCCGTGACGAGCACTTCCCCTTCGGCCGCCAGGGCCTGGATGAATACTTCTCCGGCCTCGCTGCCCGGTTGAATAGCCACGGCGAGCGAACCCGAGCCGAGCACGGACGGGTTGCGGGAGACGACGAGGAGGGACGGGTCGGAACTCCGCACGGAGGCGATTACGCCGTTGGGGTTTGCTTTACTGAGCGGGATGTGCAGCGCTGCCTGCATATTGCCACCCAGTGTTATTTGACCGACGGAAGGCGGTGATACGACGATATTGTGGACGGTGATGGCTACGACGGGGGCGCTACCATTCGAAGTGCCTTCCGTTTCGAGTATCAAATCCGTCGAACCGGGTCGGCGGGCCTGGAGTGTGAAATCGGTAGGGCGGGGGGGATTGGAGAGAACAAACGAGGTGGGGGAAATGGTGGCGACGGCGGGGTCCGCGGTTCGCAGCGTGAAGCGCATAGGGCCAACGCCGGGGCGGAGGGAGGGGGCATCGAACAGGGCGGTGCCGTTTATGGATCCGTCGACGGGCAGCGAGATACCGTTGGTGGAGGAGGAGCGGTCGAATCTCAAATTGAATCGCAAGGGCGACAAGACGGCGAGTATTTCGGTTGTTTCGAAACCGGGGGCTTCGACGACGACCGGCACGGTGCCGGCATCCTTGAGGCCATGGACGAAGACTGTAAGGGAGCTGGAGTCGCCGGGCCAAACGACGGAGGCCCGTCCCGGTTCGGCGGGGGCGAGGCTGATCAAAACCGCATCCGGGTCTGAGCTGGTGAGGGTGACACGGGGGGCTGGACCGGAGCGCGGGTAAGGAAGCGAGAGGGGGAAAGAGCTGAGAGTATCCCGCATGAGCGGAACGGATGGTGGCGATATGAAGCGACTGGTGCCGCGTCGCAAGATCTGCCGTAGGGTCCGGCCAGCGGCTTCCGCAACGAGAACGGATTCCTGGCCGACGGGAGGGAGCGTTACCTCAATGTGAACGGAGGTGTTGGCGTCGTCCAAGGTGGCGGAGTTTCGGGAGAGCCGTCCTTCTGCCCCTGTGATGCGAAAGGTGATCTCGAACTTCTTGCCGGGCCTGATCGCCTGTTGTTGCAGGGGAGTGCCCGTGAGGTCGTCCAGGAAGTAGGTGGCAAATTCATATCCCAGGTCGAAGCCGGTGGTGTTCAGGAAACCGGGGCGAAGACCGATGCCGGATGGGGCGGCGGTGACGCGGATGCGTTGTTCGCCACCCGGGTAGCGGACGAGGACGACGCTTTCTCCGGAATCGCGGAGGCCGTGGAGCTGGAAAGAGTATCGGTTGCTGTTACCGGTTTGTGGGCTCAAGACCAACGACGACCGTCCGGTTTGCGAGGGGGACGCTGCGACGAGGACCGCGTCGGCGTTTTCACTCGTCGCGGATACTGATCCCTCCATGCCGGAGTAGAAGAATTGGACGGTGGCCTGCAAGTCTTTTCCGAGGGCGACGGAGGTTGGGAGGACTACGGTGTTGGAAGAGGGGGAGGGGCGGACTTCCACGCGGACGGTGGGATTTATTAGTTCGATACGGGGCTGGCCGAGGGGAGAAAGCGTTAAGTTTGCGATACCGGGCGTGAGGCCGATGAGCCGCAAATCCTCCGACGGGGGGCGAATTGTGATGCGATTGGTTTCGATGATCGCCTCAGCACTGTTTGTGATTCGCCACCCTAGCTCGGGTAGTCCCGGGCGCAAGCCTGAGGCGACGGTGCCGGAGGCGCTTTCAAACTGGAAGTTGAGAATTGGACCGGAGCCGACCTGGGTCTGGACGAGTGGTTGGATGCCGCGGGTGGGGAAGAATGTGAATAAACCCCAGCGCATGCGGGCTGGCTCCAAACGCACGACCACAACGGTTTCCTCTTTCAATTCCGGAGAACTAAGAAAGACACGGACTTCGCCTTGGTCGGCGAGAGCGTGGATCCAGAATAACTGTGCTTGAAAGGTGGGGAAGGACAGGGGGAGGCTAACGGTGGCGGCACCAGATTGGGCGGGGTCAGCGGAGAGCAAGAGTTTTGAAGGATCCTCGCTGCGCGCGGTGAGCATACCCCGAGGCGGATGTTGGCTACTAGAGCCAACATTTAGGAGGTATGAGAGGTTGGTTACGAGGTCCTTGCCGAGAGCGATGACGGGGGCGGTGGTGAGTGTGGGCTTGGCTACGATAGCGGCGATTCCGTCGGCTGGCCAGACGGGTAGGCCCGCGGCGTCGGCTCGGAGTCGTGTTTCTCCAGGCCCGACCACCACGGCGAGGCTCTGCGCGGATCCGTCGAGGATGGTGCTTATGCGCAGCACAGTCTCATCGGAACTTGACCAGTTTAGGGCCGGAAGCCGGAAGCCGGAGCGAGGGTTAGAGGACACGGGATCGAGAGAGGTGAACCTGAGGGGCTGGTTGGTAGTTGGATCGAGAGCTCCCCAGTAACTGAAGAGCTGCACTGGTCGCGACCAAGTAAACAAGCTGGAAAATGAAAGATTAGTAATCAACGCGCCTGGGTAGAGCTTGACCGGGCAAACGGCGGATAAAAGCCCGGGGGACGAGATTGCGATCTCGACGTCGCCCGAGTCGACGAGGGCTTCGGCGCGCACCTCTCGACCAAGGGGGGCGGTGATTTCCGGGCCTATGGTGATGCCGTCGGTCAACAATACTTTCGTTGGGTCGGAGGAGCGATAGGTGATTTGGACACCCACCGCTGTTTGCGCCACCTTGGCTGGAATCGCGACGGCACCATCCTTGGCCAGAAGGACCTGTCGAACGGAGTAGAGGAACCCGGAGCCGAGGTCGACCACGAAGCCTTCCGAACCCTGGCCGCGCCCGTCTTGCCAGGCGTTTTTGATGGGTAGATCGGTGGAGGTGGTTCGTCCGCCGAGGCGGGCTACGCCGTCGGCGGTCAAGGCGAGCGAGTTGGCGCGATCGTCGCCGGTGCCGCCAAAATAGGTCAGGCTGCGCACGGCTCCGGGGGCGACAACGGCGTAGAAGGCGTCTTCGCCGCCGCCGAGACGGTCCTGCAGCGGAGCCACGGTTTTCAGATCGGAGCTTCGCGTCCATCCACTTACGAACAGGTCTCCGGCTGCGTTGCGCGCAAGGCCGGTGGCCGCATCGGCACCCGAGCCGCCGAGATAGGTTAGCCAATGCAGAGTGCCTTGGCGCCAGGTGCCGACGAAGGCGTCCGATTCACCAGCGAGGTTGGGTTGGGAGGCGTTACGGACGGGTAGGTCTGGGGAGGTGGTGGTGCCGGCGATGGCGATTGGCTCAGGCGGGATTGTCACAAACTGAAATCCGAACGATGTGTTGGTGAGAGCTGTGATGCGATCTTCGCCACTACCGCCGACGAGCCAGGACGAGATGGGGTCAGAGGTGGAGACGTTGTTGAGCGGGGCCAGAGAAACGGTGGTTAGAAATGCGTCCGAGGGTCCTTGCAAGCCAGCCGAATCCGGTTGTTGATAGGGGAAGTCGGCGCTGCTGGTTTCGCCTCCGAGGATAACGGAGTTGAAAGTGATCATGCTTGCGGCCAAGATCCGATCGTCGCCCTTTCCGCCGAGGTAGTAGGGGCCGGAGGACGAAGAATGAGCGAAGAAGCCGTCGACGCCCCCGGAGTAGGTACCGATGGCGTTGGGTAGGTCTGGACTGGTGGTTTGCCCGGCGTAGACGAACGAGCCACCGAGGTTGGCCAGCACGTTGATGCGGTCTTCGCCTGAACCTCCCACTAGCGTGCCGGAAACGAGGATGAAGCCCAGGCGTGGGTCGAACCGGAGCGTGCACAGGAAACCGTCGGATGATCCGGAGAGCTGCTGGCCCGAGGTAGCACAGGGGAAATCCAGAGACTTAGTGGTTCCCGCCACGGTTACACCCTGTGGCCTAGAAATATAGAAGGCCCCGGCGAGTTCATCGTCACCAGAGCCGCCAATCACGAACGTGCCGAAAACCGGTGGGAGATTCGGCCCCGGGCTTCCGGTGCCGCGGAGGAAGACGTCCCGGCTGCGGCGACGTTCGGGCTGGGCGCCGGGGAACTGTACCGATGCGGTGTTTCCGGCGACGATTCCGTCGGCGACGACGGTGACTTCGTCGTCGTTCTCGCCGCCGAGATAGGTGGCTAGTTCCAACACCGGGTCAATCACGAGGGGTAGGCTTCGATCATAACTTCCGAGCACGACACGGAAATGGTCGGCAACGGCTTGGAACCGGCCCGCGATGCGTTGGGAGCCCTGATAGATGACCGGAGGCAATTGCTTCAAGAATCCGTCGGCGAGTTGGATGGAGCCATCGGGTTGAAGGCGCGCGTCGGCACCGGTCCAGGCGAGGCGGATGGGGGAGGGATCGGCTCCTGGAGCTACTATGAGATCGTACTCGAGGCGTTCGCCGTGCCAGTAGAAAACAGCGTCGACGCCGGGGTAGACGCCGCGCCAGGAGATGCGTTCAAACTGGCCGGCACCTTGGACCCATTGCGAACGGTCGTTGCCGATGGCGTAGGAGATGAGGCCCACCGGAGGACCGTCAGCCTGCCAGTGGGCGGTAGAGGCGGCACCGGGGAACCGGAGCCGAATCGCCGGGGCAGCGGTTGTGCCCGTAGGCGGGGCCCAGACGACTTCACTGGAGGTGAAGAAGACCTGCCGTCGGCGGTCTCGGGCGATAAATTGGACCTCGGACGCGTTGATCCCGGCCTGGCCGCGATTCTGCTCAAAATGCCGCGCGGGGGACCCGATGGCGACGAGGGAACAAGAAATGAATAAGGTGAGAAACTTCATCGTACGACCACCGTGAGAGGAATTGTTCCCGTCTGCCCGGGAGAGCTAAAGTTGGGGGAAGGGAGGGCACTGAGCAGAACTGTTCCGGGGGCCACCATTTCGACGGTGACGTTGGCGGTGCTCTGCCCTGTTTTGAACTCGATTGGGCTCGAGAGGACGCGAAGAATTCGGGGATCGGAGGAACGCACTTCGACCTGAACGGGAGCGATGGCGAGCGGGGATTCGTCGCGACCGAGGAGCCGGAGCGTGAGGGAAGCGGTGCGATTGGCGACGGCGAGCGAGAGGGGCGAGGTTGATTGGAAAGCGATTTGTGGCTCGGTGACACCTGGCCGGAGTATCTGATCGACAAAATCCGGAGCAGTGACGCGAATGCGGGCGTCGTTGCCTGTGGCGAGGGCGGTCCAGAAGATCGTAGTTTGTTCGCGTGGGGCGATTGAGAGTTGTAAGGACGTGACGGGCAGGGAGGCGGTTGTTGTGGCAAACGCCAACGGGACCTGGCCGTCGCTTTGCACGGTTACGGAGGTGGGTTCGTTACGAGGATTTCGAATGGCGAGAGGTGTCCAGAGTGCTCGTGCGCCGGTCAGGGACGACGCGGTTGCTGGGAAGGTCCAGCGCCCGACTTCGACGGTCGTCTTCTCGACGCGATTCACGATTCCTTCTGGCGCGGTGAGGAGTAACTGGGTGGTTCCGGGGCGCAGGCCCCGAAACGGGAGAGGGGCGTATCCATTCGCGTCGAGAGTAACTTGCTCCGCGCCGAGGGCGAGGATTGAAGGGTCGAGGGTACGAAGGGTGAGGGGCACGATGGTGCCGGGCAGGGGGCCGCCTGAGTAGTTGGCGACAATTAGGTCGGTGTTGATCGGGTCGGCGGGGCCGTAGCGAACACTGAACGAGGACGTCCCGCCGGCTTCGAGGAACAGCGGGGAACTGAAGGTATACTCAGTGGCTAACACGGCGGGTGAGACTAAGATTTCGGAGATGGAGTCTGGGAATCCGGGGCTCGTGAGGCGGACGGAGAGGCGTTCGCCGGGTTGTGCGCCGGAGAGCACTTGGGCGACGAACGACCGTTCCGTATCCACGGAGAGAACCGAACCGCCCAAGTTACGGGCGTCGGCGGAGAGGAGCAATTTGGAAGGATCCAGGCTGGTTATGGTGACGCGGGGTGGCTGTCCACCGCTCCCCGGGTTGGCGTTGGAGTTGTCTGGAAGGTCCTGAAGTGTAACGGCGAAGTAGGTTTGCAAGCCGGGAGCGGCGACACCGGCGCGGAGTTGCAATCCGCGCTCGGCGACGGTGAGGCGCAGTCCGGCGCTGGGAGCGGCGAAGAATCCGGCCGGTTGATCGACGCTGATGACAGCGCTGCCTTTGCCGTTAATTTTGAAGTTGACGGGACGCTCGCGATCGAATTCGTTGAAAAGAGGATTGGGCGACAACGGGGCGGCGACGGCGTCATTGCTGCTGGCTGGTTTAAGAAAGAAGGGATCGATTCCCGCTCGGAGGGCGAGGCCTTCCGGGATGGGGAGGAGGAGGCCCGAGCCGGGATCGAAGGCGTAGGGCATCGCGATGGCGGTGATGGACGATTGATCGGCAGGGACGCGAATTTGCGTGGCGGTGAGGTTGTTTTTAAGCCTTACCGCCATGGTGGCCGGGTAGAGGAATACGGGGATTTCCTCGGTGTTGCCATTGGGCGATTCCGCCTTGAGCCAGACGGTGCCATCGTTGTGAAAGGCCTGGAGAAAAACGGAGCTGAGGTTTGCGACGGCCAGTGTGGCTTGACCTGGCGCGGTGGGGGAAGCGGCCAGTTTGAGTAGCTGGGGATTGCTGCTCGTGAGGGTACCGTTGAAGCGTCGGTTATTCAACGAGAGCGGAAATTCGACTTGTGTACCCGTGGCGACCGACAGCTTCACGCGCGGGTAGAAGGGCGGCGCGGCGGGCCGGTGGGCCGTAACGAGGACCTTGAACAGGCTTTGGTAGGCCGAAGTTCCGGCGCCTTGCAGGGTTACGGTGACTTGACCTTCGTGGCGGCAGACGAACGGGAGGGTTAGCGAGAATTGCGTCAAGTCGGCTTCGGCGGGGAACTCGCAGATGCCGGATGGCTCGCTGAGGACGCGGACTTTTTGCCCAAGAGTAGACGAGGAGTAGTAATTTACGACGGGCGGACCGGTGGTGATCCTCGCGTTGGAATCGTAACCGGCTAGGGCATAGGAGAGGCTGCCCCGCACTTCCGCCGCGCCCTGCTCGAAGTTCAAACGGAGTTGCGGTGATTGCGGGGTGAGGATCTTGTCGATCACTCGGATGGGAATTGAGATTTCGTCCATTCCCGGGGCGGAAACCAAGAGGGAGCCGTTCGACCCCACTGGTGCTTTGACCTCGAGAAGCAGGTATCGCTGCGCGGAGATGTCGATGGTAACCTCGGCCGCGCTGGTGCCGTGCGCATTCAACCCGAAGCGAAGCGGATCGCTAACCCGAACCCGGACGAGTTTTTCGCTGCCCGCTGCCAAGATGAAGGAGATAGGAAGTAGTCCGATGGTGGTGGCGGAGGGTACGCGGAGTTCGGTACCAAAGTTCACGTTGGCGGGAACGACTTCAAGAAGCAGGGGTGCGGGCAGGTCCGCATTTAGCAGTTCGAGAGAGGTTCGTCCGACTCGGGCTGCCCGGATTGCGAAGTACAGTGCCGTGTAGGCGGTGGAGCGCGAGACGACACTGGCCACGGTTGGATCGGAGAAGCGAAGCTGCATATTTGTGAGTGGGGAGCCAGGAGCGATGAATTGGGATGGGGCCTGGACACCGGGCGGCAGGGTGCCCTGCGGGGCGAACGCCAAGGTGAGTGACCCCAGGGCGCCTGGCGCGAGAATGCGGCCCGAGAAATCGGAGACGCGAACGGCGTACGGCCACGGGAGAACTTCGAGGCGTTCGTCGACGGGCTGGCCCTGGCGGGTGCCGACGACCCGGACGCCGACGCTGCCGCCGGCTTCGTGAGCAGATAAGTTGAGTTGATAATTAGCCTCTCGTGAGACGGTAGTGCCATTGCCGGAGCCGACGCCGGGGACCGCGATGGAGACTCGGCGCGGATCTTCTGAAGTGAATTGCAGGTGATCTCCGTCGGCTAAAAAAAACGGAATGGATGTGACATGGTCCGTCATCACGGCGGTACGAACCAACCAAGGCGATGGCTGCGGTGTTGTGCTGTTGACTATCCGTAACTGTAACTGCTGGCCCGGGGCGGCGGGGATGCCCGTAGTTTGCAGGGTAAGAGTGAACGTACCTTCGCGGAGAGCCCGCATGGCAACGTCGTAGCGGTCTGGCCGCGTGTAGTTAGAAACCCTGTTCAGCATGGTGACGGCCGCCGCATCCGACGCTGCTATGACAGCAGTAAATTCCACGCCAGCGCGGGGCTGACGCCCCTGTCCTGGCTCGCCATTCGGCAACAGGGCCGCGACGGTGAAGCTGACATCGAAGTTATTGCCCCGCAACGTGGTGAGGATTTGTCCGGTGGGTTGTTCCAGAAAGGTGCGGGAAGGGGTCAGCCGGACGCGCAGTCTCCGGGTGGGATAGGAGACCCGGTTCGGATTTGGCGTGCGGTCGCTGATGAGGACATCGACGTCGCCTTCTTCGGCTAGCGCTTCCAGGGTGAGAGTGCCGCCGCGATAAAGCAGGACGGATTCTTCCCCGGCGAGGAGGAGTTTAGAGGGATCGAGTGAGCGGGCGATCAAGACGTCATCGGTGCCGGGTTCGTTGCTCACAAAAACTTGAATGGGCATTTGGAGGTCTCGGCCGAGGGTCAAGACCGGGGGGGCCGAGACGGTTCCGCGGATATCCGTTGTTACCGTTCCCACGACGGCATAGCGGAGCTTGATGACGAATCCAGCGGTGGAATCGCTTTGGGGTGGGAACGGCTGGAGGCCGGCGAGCCAAGGGCGGGATTCGCTCCAACCCGCGAGTTCCACGAGCCCCCATTCTGTGGGGGAAACGCTCGTGAAGCGATCATTTCCGCTGCCTCCGACGCGGTAGGCTGCGAGCGGGTTTAGGAAGGGGTCGGTGTGAATGAACAGCGCATCCTGGCGACCGGCCGGGTCCGACCCGGGCATCAATCCCGGCAAGGAGAGGGTCAAAGAGTCGGTGAATCCGACCAAGAACAGATCATTGGACCAGGATCGGAGGGAGAGGATTTCGTCGGTGCCGGGCCCGCCGAGGTAGCGCGCCGAGCGGGGGGAGTAGTTGACGGGATCGAGCCAGGCGACGAAGCCGTCGGAGGCTCCGCCGTTGTACGATGAGTCGCCGGCAGCGGGTAAATCGGGAGAGGTGGTTGTGCCCGCGAGCATGACTCCGTGGCCAGGAAGAGAGGCAAGGCCGGCCAACCGTTCTTCTCCGGAACCTCCCCAAGCTTGGGGCACGCCCCATCGCAGCGGCGCGGAAGACAACCGGGCGACCCAGAGGTCCAGGCCGGGCCGGGACTTACCGGCGAAGTCGAGCGAGTCGGTTTCTCCGGCGACGATCCATTCCTCGGGCTTGTCTCCGGCGGCGCGAATGGCTTTGGCGGCATCGTTCCCAGAGCCGCCTGTTACCACGAGCGATGTAGCGGATGGGCCAAACCATCCGGCAATGGCATCGGTGCCGCCACTGGCGTGGCCTTCGACCTGGAAACCTGTCCAATTCGGATTGTCGGTTTCACCCACGATCAGGTAGTCGCGAGGGTATCCCGTGGAGGCCGTTCGGCGCACGTCGTGGAGGCTGTCGGCACCGGGTCCCCCCAACAGGGCTGCCTGGACGAGTTGCGCGCCCTGGAATTCGAGGAAGAAAGCATCGGTAGCTCCCCCGCTGAATGTTGTTCCGCGCCCCAGTGCGCCGGTCGAGAAAACTTCGCGCGAGGAGGTTGAGCCTACGACCGTAATGATGCCGTTATTCGGTTCGAAGTCGAATCCCAGGACTCGCTCGTCGCCTTCTCCGCCCCAGTAGGTGGTGACAGCACCGGAAGTTACAAAGACATCCCAATTGGTGGTGCCAAGCCGCTTGCTCATACCGACAATTAGGTGGGAATTTTGTCCCAGAACGCGATCCTCGCCGGGTTCGCTTCCTGTTACTACCGATCCGGACTCAATGATCGGATCGATGAAAAGGGGTAAGTGGTGTCGATAAGGCCCGGTGACTTTGAAGCCAAAGACGCGGGAGGAAATTTGCCGCAGGGTGCATTCGACGGGGATCCGGACGCCGTTTTGTTGTTGGTAGGCGATGGGGCGCCATTGGACGATATCGCCGGCAACGAGCCGACCGGATGAATCGAGGACCGGTGAGGGGCCGCCCCGCAGTTCGAACTGGATGGCTTCGGGTCGGCCGCCTGGACGCACTTCCAGGTCGTATTCCATGGCTCCAGCAGCAGTATGGACGATGAGGTCGATGCCCGCGAATAGGCCGGGTCGGCGGACGGAGCTGAACGTGGGAGTGCCGTCGGTGCAAGCCTTTTGCGGCAATCCGGGGGTGCAATAGCGAACCTGTCTGCCGGTCGGGTGCCCGGGTGTCCACTCGCTGGGGTTGGCTCCGATCCAGGCCATGGTGATGCCACCCGCGTCGCCTGTTGCTACGGAGCGAAGGCCGATGTCCCCGTTGTGTCCGGCAAGGACCTCGACCCGGTGGGCCTTGGCCGCGTACTGTATGCCAGGCGGGAGTTGGCCGATATTTGGCATGAAATCCTGGGCCCGTAGTAAACTAACGCCGACAATAACTAAGAGTAGGCACGCCCGCGAAATCATCTTGGCATCATCTCACAGCGGAGAAACCGACCTTGCTTAGTCGACCGGAAATCAAGCTAAATGAGCATAGGGGTTTCCCGTATCCGGGAAAGTAATCGGATCGTGCAGGTCGCGCGGCTAGCTAGAAAACAGCGAGCCCGGGCTTCCAATCACGGTCGATGCCTTAACGGCAACCCTTCCCGCCTGCTCAAACAACAGCCGCCCCGGCACTCCCGGAGCCAGACACGGAGTTCGAAGAGCGTCCACCAATCGGAGCCGAATGCTCGTGTTCCAGAGACCCCGTAAAAGACTCGCACCCTGCCGACGCGTGGGGACGAAACTCACCTAGCCTGACTTTTGCAGTTGAGGCCAAAAGCACCACCTAAGTCTCTTCTTTTCGGAAAAGACGAGTGCGAAGTCCGCACTCCATTTTCATGAGCGATTTGGGAATTTCGGTGGCTTTGGCCTTGATGCGTGGCGGTGTCCGTGGCGGGAGCAAGAGTTTCAACGTGTCGAGCTGTCTTGGCTGAGCGTGATCATGAGGAATGCCGCTGGTCTTGACGGGATGGTTCCTCCCTTCGGGCGGTGATTTTCGAGGTAGTGGGGTCTATCGACCCGATCTCCGTCGGCTTGCTTTGCTTCGGAGACGAGAGCCGAGACCACACGATTCGACCGCAAAGCGGGCTGATGGGCCGTTTGGTGAGTCTTTCGGAGCGCCGCTCGACTTGGTTTCAAGACGGTTGACCCGTAGAATGCACAGCGCCGGTAAGCACACAGGCCGTCGGTACCTTAATTCGATACCCCTCCGGTATCAGTCGAGCCGAAACAGAGGCAGTCGGACCGCCCGTCGCGACTGTAGCCGCGTGTTCGGCCTCTCCTTCCCAATACGTGCTCGTCAGGTCGTAGAGCAGCACGTCGAAGCGGGCTTGAAACAGATCCTGCCAACGCTTGCGCAGGAAGACGAACAAGTCTTGCTTATGCGCCAGCAAGCGAGATAGGCACCGGTAGAGCTGGTCCTTGGACGCCAGCAGGTCCGCCATGGCGGTTTGATCGAACCAGTGCCGGTGGAGCCGGAACTCGCTGCCGGGATCGATTAACGGGTTCACGACGAGCAGTTGTAGAACCTGGCTCCAGGGAACGGCTTCGCGGCCCGGAGCGAGTCGTTGGTTCCAGAACTGGTCGAGTTGCAACTGCCGCCACAACTCGCAGCCCAACCAGCAGTCATCGAAGCTGCGCGCGTTGCGCAATTCCATTTCGCCGAGCTTGACCTGGACGCAGTCGAGCGCCTCGACGGGGACCTCGCGGTCATCGGGAAACAGGCTCATCGACCGGAAGCGTTGGGTGGTTTAGTCGAAGACTTCGAGTGTTTTGCGCCAATGCTCCTGCTGGTTGTCGTTGATCTCGCCCAGATAGAGGCAGCGCTTTTGAACGGACTTACCGGACGAGAGACGGCGTGCCTCCACGATG
>JANXMS010000407.1 GCA_025354525.1 Acidobacteriota bacterium | reverse complement strand
GCTCACCTGATCGGAGTTCCAGATTTCGGAGCTCCCATACTGCGGCGACGTCGATTCTTCGGCCATTGCCGCGCTCAGCTGATCGGAGTTCCAGAGTTCGGAACTCCCATACTGCGGCGACGTCGATTCTTCGGCCATTGCCGCGCTCAGCTGATCGGAGTTCCAGATTTCGGGACGCCCACACTGCGGCGGCGTCGATTCTTCGGCCATTGCCGCGCTCACTTGGGGAGGAAACGGCCAACGGTGCCGCCGTCCACAACAACGTCCAAATCTTGGGAAGCTGGTGGAGCGCATCGAGCCGATTCGCCGATGCCTGCTTCTGAGTCGGACGCCCTGCGCTCCGCCGCCTACCTAACGGAGCAATTGAATTGCCCTCTCAACCCTGGAGGGTATGGGTGTAAGCTAGAATTCCGATGCAACGAATTGGACTAATGATTGGGCTATTGGTGGGTGCGATGCAGGCGCAGGTGCGCCCGTTGCACACGCGGGATTTGACGCGCCTAAGCCAGGTGCAGGTGGGCGCTCAGCTATCGAAGAGCGACGTCATCTTCATCCCGGTGGGGGCCGTCGAGACGAATGGGATCCAACCGAGTGGGCGGGACTACGTCTGGCCGCTGGCCTATGCCATGGCGATGGCGGAGGAGACCGGTGGGCTCTACATGCCGGGTCTGGTTTGGTCCTACCCCGGGACGACGACGATAGCGCCATCAACGGTCTACCTGAGCCCGCAGGCGGGGACGGCATTCCTGAAAGACCTGGCACATTCGCTGCTGAAACAGGGCTTTCGGCGGCAGGTGTACGTCTCGGCTAGCCATGGACCGGCACCGCTGACGGTTGGCACGCTCGTGCGCGAGTTTTTCGAAGAGACCCACGTTCCGATTCTGTACATCAACATGGACACGTACCTGCCTCGACTGCAACTGGCGGCGACCGCTCGTTCCAAGACGATGTACGGGGCGCATGCCATGACGGGGCGATTGGAGGACTTGGCGCTGGCGGGCGAGTATGGAGAGAAGGAGTCTCACGCAGCGGGGCCGGTGCCGGTGAATCAGGGGCTTGCGACGTTAGGAAAACTGGGCTTTGCCGGCAGTTTGAGTTTAGGTTCGTGGGTGGCGGATGTGATGGCGCACGGCGGGAGTGAGGCGCTGCCAACGACGGCGGCGGAGCGGGCGGATTGGGGCAAGGAGGGAGAAGAGCAGGTGCGGGCGATCGTGAAGAAGATGCAGTTGCCGGAGGCGATGAAGGCGCTCCAGCAGCACGATCGCTACACTCGGGAAGTGGTCGTTCCCAAGTTTCGCGATCGGCTGCCGAAGGCGCGGTGAGCGCTAGAAGCGGAGGGTTAGGCCGATCTGGTGTTGGCGTTGATCCTGGTCGGCTCCGTTGACTTCGCCGAACTGCGGAGACTGTGCGTTGCCGTTGGGGTTGTTGTAGTGCGGCGTGTTCGAGAAGTTAAAGCTTTCGACGCGCAGGGTGAGCGACATGCCTTCGCGGACGCGGAATTCGCGATGCAGCGCCGCATCGACGTTGACGATACCGGGGCCTTGAACGATGTTGCGTCCGGCGTTACCGAGAGTGTTCTGCGCAGGGATGGCGAAGGAACTCGGGTCGAAATATTTTTGGCCGGGGCCGGTGTTGCCTAGGTAGCGGATGGGGGCAACCCAATTGGGCCGATCCGCATTGCCGGGAGCGTTGACGACGCCGGAGACGCTGGGGGAGAACCAACCGCCGGTCATGACGCTGGTTAAGCCTTGTAACTGCCACCCACCGAGGACCCACATCGCGGGGCCGGATTTGGCGAAGCGCTTCCCTTTGCCGAAAGGGAGGTGCCACATGTAGCTCTGCGTAAAGACGTGGGTGCGGTTGTCGCTCATGCGGCCCTTGTTCAAGGCGACGTTGATAGGGATCGCCAAGCCACCGTCGTCGTCGATGTAGTTGAGCCCTTTACTGAAGGTGTAGGCCGTCGTGAGGAACAGGCCATTGCCGACGCGCCGATCGAGCTTCATTTGAAAGCCGTGGTACCAGGTGTTGGTGCCGATGGAGGTGGTGGTGTCGGTGACGCGGCGGAAGGGCGCGAAAAGCGGCCGACCGTTGTTGCCGGAGCCTGGGATCATCGAAGCGTTGAGGTTGTAAGGGGTCTGGTTATTCACGCCGCGATTGCCGACGTAGGCGAGATCGAGAGCGAGTTTCCAGGGTAGGGCGCGTTGGACGGAGAGGTTCCAGCTTTGGATATAGGCGCTGGCGAGATCGCGCGGGGTGATGCCGTAGCCATTGCTGAGCGGCGCGTTCTGAATGACTCCGTCGGTGGGCACGGCGAACGGAGAGAACGCCGGGAAGCCGGTGGTCATGGTGACGGCGGAAGGGGCGAACGCGTTGGGCGAGGGATAGCCATTATTCTGCAGAATGGGGAAGTTGGTTTGGGCCATGCGGCGGGGGATGAAACTAATGCCATAGCCGCTGCGGATGACCGACTTTTCGTCAACACGGTAAGCAATGCCAAGGCGCGGGCCATAGTTGTTATTCGTGTTGGCGATGTTGATGGGGATGGAGCCAAGGCCGGAGAGTTCGAGCGTGTTGTTGCTCGGATTATAGTTCGAGTAGCCGCCGGGGAAACGGGGCCGGCTGCCGCGTTCGCGTTCATAGCGGAGGCCGATGTCGACGGTGAGCTTGGAGGAGACCTGCCACTTATCCTGGACGTAGAAGTTTGAGATGAACTCGCGGCGGGCGGGGAAAACGAAGGGCAGATCGCGGCCGCTCTGGCTGGGCGCGTCGAGCAGGAAAGCGGCGAAAGAGTTGGCGAAGTTGCGACGGGTATCAGAGACGGTACCGGTTTGGGCCGGGCTGTAATCGAAGCGACCGCGAGGGTTGAAGGTCTGGGTCTGGAGGAGATCGTTGCGTTCGCGACGGAAGTCCGCGCCGAACCGAACGATGTGCTTGGCGAAGGTCTTTGAAAAGTTGTTCACGATGCCGAAGGTGGTGACGGCACGAGCCCAAGGTAGGCTGGCCGAGAAGCCGACAAACGGCCCGGAGTACCCGTTTATGTTGATTTGGGAGAGGCCGCTGGTCCAGGAGTCGAGGTTGGCTCCACGAATGCCAATCTCGTCGGAAGTCTTCAAACCGGTGTCGGAGGCGAGAGCGTCATTGCGATTCCGAACGACGCCGACGCGGGATTCCCAAACGAGAGTGGGGTTCAAAACTTTGGTGTAATTGACGCCGGCGCTCTGGGTGCGGGCGGGGCCGGTGCCGCCGAAGCCACCACCGCGGAAGCCGCCGTAGATGCCGCCCGGACCGTACAGGCCTGGGTCGGTCACCACGGCTTTTTGCAGGCTGTAGCGAACGGACAAACGGTCGTTGCTGCCGACCACCCAATCGACTTTGCTATCCATCTGATCGAGGGTTTTGATGCGAACGCTGTTCTGGGAGTAGTTGATTTGGCCTTCGGGGGCGGCGAGGATTGGGGCCGGGACGAAGCCAATGATCCGACGGGCGATGGGGCTGATGCGGCTTGGCGGGATGATGTTGCCGGCGAAGGCGGTGCGACCATTTCCTGAGGCATCGCCGGTGAGCGGGTCGTAGATGGTGGAACCGCCGGCCGAGAGATCGCCCGAGCGGAAGGCAGATCCGGGAACATTTCCGCGGTTCACTTGGCCGAGGTGGTCGCGGCTGCCCTGGTAGTCGCCGAAGAAGAAGAGCTTGTCGCGAATGATGCGCCCGCCGAGGGTTCCGCCGAACTGGTTGTAAGTGGTGGGAGCTTTGGTGATGGCGAAGGTATTGCGAGCCTGGATGTTTTCGTTGCGGTGAAAGTGGAAGAGGCTACCGTGGTAGTCGTTCGCGCCGCTGCGCAAAGTAACGTTGGTGACAGCACCGCCGGCGTTGCCGAATTCGGGATCGAAGTTGGAGGTGGATACGTCGACGGTTTGGATGGCTTCGGCGGGGGGGACGAGGGCGGTGAGGTTGCCGTTGTCGATTTTGTTTTCGATGCCTTCGATTTGGAAGTTATTGAATTGGCGGCCTTGGCCGTTGACGCGGACGCTGAGCGAATCCTGGGAGTTATAGAACTCGGAGTGAGGCCGGAAGGGACGGCCGACGCCGGGTACGAGGAGGAGCAGGCCCTGGTAGTTCCGGTTGTAGAGCATCGGCATGGTCTGGAGCTGTTTTTGATCGATCTTGCCGCCGGTATCGGCGCGGTCCGTTTGGAGGAGCGGGGCGGCGGAGGCGCTGACGTCGATTGTCTGCGTGACGGCACCGGGGGTGAGTTCGAAGTTGACGCGGGCCGTCGTATTGGGCAGCAGTTCGACGCCGGAGCGGAGGGATTTACTGAAGCCGGCTTTTTCGGCTTCGACGCGATAGGAGCCCGGATCGAGACTGACGAAGAAGAAGTTGCCGGTGTCGTTGGTGTCGCTCGAGCGGCGGGAGTTTGTCTGAGTTTCGACGATTGAGACCTTGACGCCCGGGACAACGGCACCCGATTGATCGGTGATGACGCCGAGAATTTGCCCTTTCAAGACTTGGGCGGAGAGGGGAGAGCACGACAGACAAATCGCGGCGAGAAGGGCGAGCGCGGCGGGGCGAAAGCGGGACGAGCGAATCATAAAGGGGCGGACCTCGGGGAAATGATATCACAGCGGCTGGCGCGGGGTGACGAATGGTTCGAGGGGGGTTGAGACTCGCCGCATGATGGAGCCGCTCGATGCCCTCGGAATTCACGGACGCATCATCTCGAACTTGAGATTTGCCACCTCGCGTCCAGTTTGGCGACGAAGCTATCAGCAATACTCGGATCCATAAGAGAGCGGCTCCATCGGCGCAGCGAGTAGAGGAATCCCTCCATGTCTCGGGTGAGCTTCTTCTGCAACTCGGGGATTTCCGACCGCATCATCCGGATCTGACAATCCGAACGTTGCTTGCCAAAGCCGCCATCACGCCAAAACTGCACTTCGTCACCAACGACTTCGGACCACGGCGCAGGATCATGACCGAGCCAAACAGGGTATCCTTCGAGCGCAAGTAACTGTTCACGCCAACTTTCAACACCGCAGCAGCAGCCCGGCAGAATCGCATTTTCGTTGTTGAAGATTCGGATTCCGCCACCCAATACCATTGTTTCTGATTGAGTAGCTGACCGCCCGATGGCCGGAAACTCTTTGCAATCTGGAAACCGGTTATACCTTGCGAGCGAGATCAAAAAGGTCATCACCTCGTGCTCGCTAATCCCACCCCAAAGTACGACGACTTGAGGTGTTTCGTCGCCGATGGGCAGATTCGCAACATCCTCTGACGATCGATAGGTCTCGGCTATGATGTCGATGGAGGTCATTATTGGTTGGGTCAAGTCTCCGCGATAAACTCGACCGAAACCTTCTCCCACTTTAAGACATCCGAGGCGCGCGACGGTATAGGCATTCCCATGGTGGCCGCTTCGGAGCCGAATTCCTGTTAACAGATCTAGACTCAGACAGGAGTACGATGTACTTATGACGAGACGCGAGGCAGTGGCGGCGGCAGCCGCGGGAATGACGGTATTGACTCACGCACAGGCCAAGCCGGCAGCGCTCGGGGGCGACCCGGTGCGGAAGAAGCCGTTCCCGGGATGGCCCATCGTCGGACCCGCCGAGAAGGAAGGCCTACAGCGCGTGCTGTCGAGCGGAAAATGGTACCGCGGCAATGGGAAAGAGGTGGCGGCCTTCGAGGAACGCTACGCGCAACTCGTCGGCAGTAAGCACTGCCTGGCGACCGCCAACGGGACCAGTGCGCTGATGGTGGCGCTGCACGGACTGGACGTGCAAGCCGGAGACGAGGTGATCGTCCCGCCCTACACCTTCATCGCGACGGTGAACGCGGTGCTTTCCAAATGCGCGCTGCCGGTGTTCATCGATACCGACGCGGCGACGTTTCAAATGGACGCGCGTAAGATCAGCGCGGCGGTGACGGAGCGGACGGTGGCGGTGATCCCCGTCCACATTGCGGGCTCCCCGGCGGACCTGGACGGCGTATTGGCGGCGGCGAAGGCGAAAGGGCTGAAGGTGCTGGAAGACGCCGCGCAGGCGCATTTGGCCGAATGGAAGGGCAAGCGGGTGGGGACGCTGGGCGACTGCGGGACGTTTAGTTTTCAGGCGTCGAAGAACTTGAACTCGGGCGAGGGCGGGGCTGTGGTTTCCGACGACGGTGACTTCATTGAACGCTGCTACGCGTACCATACGAACTCGAACGCGCGGAAGCCGCCAGCGGGAAGCAGCGCGTTCATGAGCGGTTGGAACGGGGCGCCGACGGCACAGGGGGCGAACCTCCGCCTCACCGAGTTTCAAGCGGCGTTGTTGCTGGCCCAAATGGAGCGATTGGAAGCGCAATCGAAGCGGCGCGATGAAAATGCGGCCTACCTGTCGAAAAAGCTTCGGGAGGTGCCCGGGATCGTGCCGGCCGCTTGGCACGAGGGTGCGACGCGCAGCGCGTGGCACCTCTATATGTTCCGTTACGACGCCGCCCAGTTCGCCGGTTTGCCGCGGGCCACGTTTCTGAAGGCGCTGAACGCCGAAGGGATTCCGGCTTCGAGCGGCTATTCGCCGTTGAACCGCCAGCCGTTTCTCGAGAACATTCTGAAATCGCGCGGCTACCAGCGCATCTACGGCGAGGCGCGGCTGAAGCAGTGGCGCGAGCAGAATGAACTTCCGGTGAATGACCGTTTGTGTCAGGAAGCGGTGTGGTTCACGCAGACGATGCTGCTGGGCGAGCGAAGCGATATGGACGATATCGCGGCGGCCATTATGAAGGTCCACCAACACGCCGCGGCGCTGGCTACCAGTTCGCGACCCGCTTGATCTCGCTGATCTTGCCGGGTGCCCAGGCCGCCTCGGCAGCGCTCGGCAGAAACTCATCCGTGCGGAAAATTCGCCACGCTGCTCCAGGCGTCCGCACGGAAAGCACGAGCGCGATGCCGTCTCGGGGACCTTGGAAGTAGGCGACGCGGATCCGGTAGGCGCCGCGTGTCAAGCGAGCTGAAGCGGTTAATGCTACTGGAGGATGGGTGCCATCATTGTCAATCAAGAGTCGATCCTCTATCCACAACATCGAGCCATCGTCGGAGATCAAGTTGAAGGCGTAGACGCCGGGAGTTTCGACCCAGAACTTGCCCGTGTAGTCGATCGCGAACCACTCGAAGCGATTGGTGATACCGGGGAATCCGCGCTGAAACGACTGTGGCGGGACGTTCAAGCTGGTGGTGTAAATGGACCCAACAGCTTTCTTCGGATTGAACCGCGGCAGAAGCTCGGTAAACGGCTCGAGGAGGTAGATCTTCCCTTCTAATCCGGCGGATGAAGAGACGGTCGTGCCGAAGGTGTACTCGGGAGTGGGCTGCGCCAGCAACGTCAGCGCAAATAGAAACGGCAGTGGTCTCACAGCATTTGGCGCAGAGAGGCCATGCTGGTTTCGAGACTGGAGAAGACAGGGATGCCGAGCCGTTCTCGCAGGGCGGGAACAAGCGGCCCCATGGATACTTGGGCTAACACGAGCGCGCCGATTCCCTGCCCTGCTAGCCGGTCGGCCGCGGCAAAAAGTTGGGCGTCGTGCTCTGCCCGGTCGCCTGCCAACAGCGCGGCGATCGCGGTGGGGACGAGCTCAGAGACGAGTTCGACCGGATCGGCACCGGCCGCGGACTGGATCAACTTTTCAGAGATCGGCAGGGTGGGCGGGAACGTTACGAGCAGACCAACGCGACGAGAGGCGGTGACGGCGAGGGCGGCCATCGGCTCGTCGATTTTCAATACGGGAATTGGCGATTCCGCGCGCAGGCCGTCCATCGCCGTGCGCGAGACGGCCGAACAACTGACGAGCGCAGCCTGCGCCCCATAGACGTCGTGCCCGATTCGAATCATGTCTAGAAGACGGGCGTGAGCGGCGTCCCAGTCGGCCGATGCGAACAGGCCCATCACGCCGTCGTCGAGCAGATTCGTAATCCGCAGTTCCGGCCAATGGCGCGGATAGTAGTTCATGATCGGATCAAGCGACGGTCGGGCCGCGTGGACGAAAACTGCGCGAGGTGCTGACATCAGCGCCTATGCGAGCACTCCGCGCGCCGGACCCGTGCTATCCGCGAAGCGCTCGACTGGCGTACCGAAGGCATCGAGCATTGAGACATAAAGGTTCGACAGCGGGCTGTCGGGGCCGTAGATGAGGTGCTGGCCCGTATTCAAACGGCCACCCGCCCGACCGGCCAGGACGACAGGCAGGTTATGGGGATCGTGCTTGTTCCCATCGCGGAAGCCAGCGCCGAACAGGATCATGGAGTTGTTCAACACGTTACTTTCGCCTTCACACATCGCCTGCAACTTCGAAAGCAGGTAGGCGTATTGCTCGATGTGCCAGCGGTTGATGAGTTGATACTGGCGCATCTGCTCGCGGTCATCCATGTGATGAGAGATGGAATGGTGAGCGCCTTTCACCCCGTCAACAAACGTGAAATTCTGATTGCTCACGGCGTTGTTAAACATGAAGGTCGCGATGCGGGTGGAGTCGGTTTGAAACGCCAGGGCCAGCATGTCGAGCATGAGCCGAACATGTTCGGCATAGTCTTTGGGCTGCGCCTCCGGCTTGGCGGCCGGGTCGATGGGAACGCGCGGCTTCCAGTTGGTTTGGGTCGGGCTCGCCGAGCGCTGCAACCGGTCTTCGAGCGAACGGACGACGCTGAGATATTCGTCCATCCGCACTTGGTCCGCCACGCCCAACGTTGCCCGCAGTTGCTTGGCATCATCGAGCACGAGATCGAGTAATTGGATGTCCTGCTTGATGGCGTTGCCGGCCGGTCGCGTGGCGCGGAGCAACCGCTCAAACACGGATCGCGGATTGATCTCGCGTGCCAACGGATTGCTGGTGCCGCTCCAGGCGATATGCGAACCGTAGACGCGGGTGTAGCCGACATTCCGATCAACGCCCGTCGTGACGGGGCTGATTCCGAGTTCGAAGGAGGCAAAGGGAGTGTTCTGGCCAGAGCGCTTCGCCGCCACTTGATCCATCGAAATGCCGTTGCAATTCAGGTCGACTCCGAGCGTCTTCGTAACCGTGGTGCAGGTCAGAAAACCAGACGTTTTCACGTAGTGGCCATCGCCGCCCTTGGCGGCCTGGTTCCACAAATTCGTACCGATGATGAGATCGTTTTTGAAAGCTTGCAACGGTTGCAAGGTGGGCGACAGCAGGAAGTCGCGGCCCTCACCGGCGGGCGTCCACATGTCGGGATGCACACCGTTAGGCATGTACAGAGTCGCCATCCGGATGGGCGGCTTAGCCGCCGGGCCTTTGGCCGCCATCGCTTCAAACCAAGGCAATGCCAGAGCGGCACCGGTGCCCCGCAACAAGGTACGACGGGAAAGTGGTTTCATCGTTTGGACTCCTGCCGGAACGGGATGCTCCGGACAATCTCTGTTATTAGTGTATGCGCTCGGAATTCGTCGCGCTCGACGGCGACGACAATCTGATCAACGGCGCATTCGTCCTCCGCTGTTAGCCCGCGGCCCAGCGCATAGCCCAGGAGTTTGCGGGTTAGGTTTCGGAATACCTGAGTCTTTTTCGACAGCAGGACGCGCTTCAGTTCCAGGGGACCGTTGTAAGTCGTTCCGTCCGGCAGCACGCCTGAGGCATCAATCGGAAGACCGGCCTCTGTCTCACGCCAACGGCCCAGGGAATCGTAGTTTTCCAGGCCGAAGCCCAATGGGTCGATGCGGCTGTGGCACCCGGCGCAAGTCGGATTGGCGCGGTGTTGTTCGAGGCGCGCCCGCAGCGTCCGCGGAGTGGCACCGGCGTGCTCCTTCAGCTCCGGGACGTTGGGAGGCGGCGGCGGCGGCGGGGTGCCGAGCAGCGATTCGAGAATCCATTTGCCGCGCAGAACGGGGCTTGTCCGGGCGGGATACGAGCTTACCGCCAGCACCGCCGCCATCGTGATCAGCCCCCCGCGGTGCGAACCGGCGGGCATGTCGAATCGCTTCGGCTGCTGGCGGAGGTCCTTCGAAGGAATGTTGTAGAACCGCGCTAGCTTGTTGCTGACCACCGAATACGGCGCGTCGATAAGGTTGGTTAGCGGCTCGTTCTGCATCAACACTTCTTGAAAGAACAAGGCAGGCTCGTACAACATGCCGGACTGAATTTCGGCGTCGTAATACTCGGGGGACACCTTCGGATCGGGCTTGATGTCGCGGCCGAGTTCCCGAATCGAAAGCCACTGGCCGACGAAGTTTTCGGCGAACTCGATGGACTTCTGATCCTTCATCAGCCGGATGGCTTGGGCGGAAAGAACGGCTGGATCGGACAGCTTGTTTTCGCCCGCCAGCTTCAGCAATTCGGCGTCGGGCATGCCGCCCCAAAGGAAGTAGCTGAGTCGGCTGGCCAGGGCAAAGTCGAGCGTCGAGTTTTCGAGGCGGAACAGGAAGTGGGGCGAGAGCAGTACACCCTGGAGCGCGAAGCTGATGGCGTCATCGTAAGTGTCGCCGCGCTTCTGGGCGGCGTCAAATAGTGCTATATAGCGGTCGATCTCGGCGGGTTTAACGGGGCGTCGGAACGCCCGCGGCAGGAAGTTAGAGAGCGTGGTGCGGGCGTCGGGTTGAGGCGTCAGGAACGCGGCCCGCGATTTTGGATCTTTCATCGCGTAGTCGAGGGCGATCTTGGCCGCTTCCAGATATTTTTCGGCGTGGATGGGAGACAAAAACAGGGTCTCCGCAGCGTTGTCAAAGCCTTCGCCGCCAGCGCCATCGGCGGGTAGGTTACGCCCGGCGTTGACGGGAATGTTGAGCAGGTCACGTACGGTGGCCGTGTATTCGTTTCGATTCAATCGACGCAGGGGAAACGCTGGCGGCGTGATGCCGTCGGCACAGGCCGCCGTATGCAACTTCGTCGTCACCCAATTGCTGAACGTCTCTCGATCCCCCATCGAGACGGCGAGCGAACCCGGCGGCGGCATGTCTCCTTCCCGCACCCGATTTGCGACCCGACTCCAGAGCTTGGAGCGCGCAATCACGGACTGTTCATCCGGAAATTGCGTCATATCAAAACCGCCCACGGCTGTCTTGCCCGCGTGACACTTTTGACAGTGCGCACGCAACAACGTCTGGGCCTCGCCGAAGGAGAACGGGTCGGCGGCGAGTGCCACTGGAGCCAGTAGGAAAAGAAACTTTAACATGCCTATCCGGCTCCAGTATGACGTAAACGAATCAGCAGTGCTACCGGCCTAAAATACAAACCGGAGCCCAAACTGAATATTGCGCGGGTTGCCGCCCTGCACGATCTGGCCGAATTGCGCACTGGCCACATCGGTGGTGGGACCGCGCGCATCCAGCGCCGGGGTGTTCGAGATGTTGAAGAACTCGGCCCGGAACTGCACATTGATCCGCTCGCGGAAGTACGTATTCTTGAGCAGAGAGAAATCCACATTAACCCGGCCTGGACCGCGCAACCGGGGTTGGCTCACGCTGTCGGTCGGCAGCGTGTAAGGAGCCGCGCGTTCAAAGGCAGTCGTATCGAACCAACGATTCAAATTCTGTTCACCATCTGGCAACACCGGATCCTTCAGCCGATTCGCCCGCCCGTTGGTCGAGCTAAAGTTGAGCAGGTTTGTCACGTCCGGTGCCGTGATCAACACCGGTCGCCCCTTCTGCAGCACGGTAATGCTGCTGAATTGCCAACCACCGACGAACTTCGAAGCGATCCCACCTTGGGACAGAAACTTTTTGCCCTTGCCGAAGGGCAGGTCGTACAACATGCTCACCACCAACCGCTGCGGAACGTCGTTGGCCTCAATGCCCCGATTGTAGCGGGCGTTGTAGAGGCTGTTGGATGGTCCAACGACCCAGGTGTTGGATTGCATCGTATTGGCGATGGTCTTCGACGCGGTGTAGGACGCGCTCAGTGTCATGCCCTGCGAATACTGTTTCTCCAGGCGCAAATACCAGCTTTGATAGCTCATGTCGCCGTAAGGATCGCGGAAGATCAACAGGTCAAGGAACTGCGGATAAGGCCGCAAGGCTTGCCGGGCCTGAATGGTCGGCCCGGACAGCGCACCCGTTCGAATTTTGCCAAAGAACGGATTTGGCACCGGGGCCAGCAAGCCAGTCCCCAACGACATCAGGGCAGGATCGTTCTGATTGCGCTGCCTATTCCAGTACATGTGCGTTGCCTTTGAACCGACATAGGCGACTTCCAGCATCGTGGTTGAATTGAGCATCCGCTGGATCGAAAGGCTCCAGTTGCCGAGGTATGCGTTCGGCCGGTACCGGGTATCGGCGCGGACGTTTTGTCCAGCGAAGTTTGTGTTGCGGTCTGGAATCGTGATGCCACCCGCGAACGGGTTCGTCCACGATCCGCCCTCTGGCGGGGTGTTGATCAGCGCGTTGGGCTGGCCCAGGAATAGAGCGTTCGACAAGAAGCTTCCGTTGCCGAAGTCGGTCGCCGCTGCATTAACCCCGACGAAGCTCGCATAGAAGATCGCCGCGCCGGTGCGGATGACGGTTTTGGGATTCAATTGATAGGCCAAGCCTAAACGCGGCGACCAGTTTTTCCGGTTCGGATCGGACTGGTAGCCGCCGGGCTCGATCAACTTGAAGGTGCCTTTGACGCCCGCAACGGGATCAACCGCGTTGAAATCGATGTAACCGATTTGCCCGAACTTTTCGGCATACGGGGTGGTGTACTCATAGCGCATGCCAAGGTTCAGCGTAAGTTTGTTCGTGATCCGCCAATCGTCCTGGATGTATCCGGCCCAGTAGCGTTGATAAAGGAACAGCGGCCGAGTGATGGTGATCGCGCCTGCTTGCGGCACACCTAAAAGGAAGCTGGCGAAGCCGTGGCCGGAATTCAACGCTGTCACGTTCGGGTCTGGCCCTTGGCTATAGAGTCGATCAAAAATGTATTGGCCGGAGGACTGCTGAGAATTGAACGCGTTCAATTTAATGAGTTGTGTTTCAAAGCCAGCCTTCACCTTGTGGCGCGTGCGAATCAGGGTCGCGTGATACTGCGCCTGCCAAGTGTCCTGTGGGTTCAAGTTACGTCCCACGCCGCCGAGTTGATCAAACTCGTTCGGCGCTGCGCCAGTGACGGCCAACCCCGCGCCTTGCGCGTAGGTTTGAATCGACACCTGCGGAAACTGCTGGAAGAGGATATTTCGGGTCACCGCCGGCGTAAAGCCTAGCGAGGCCACGTCGAAGCCTTCGCTCAGCGGGCTCGAATCGAACTGAAGACGCGTATAGCTGATCCGACCTTCACCGAGAAATGTTGGCGAGAAGGTCGAAGTCAAGCTGATGAGCGCACTGTTCGCCGGATTCGAACTGAGCGACCGAGGCGGGAATGCCGGGTTTAACGCCACCTGAGTCGTACTTTTCAACTCCCTTCCGCCATAGCGACCGTACAATCGATGCCGATCATTGATGTTGTGGTCAATTCGGCCGAACCAGGAGTCGGAGTTCGTGATCGCCTTCCCCACGCGAAAATA
This sequence comes from Acidobacteriota bacterium, assembly GCA_025354525.1. GTDB lineage: Bacteria > Acidobacteriota > Terriglobia > Bryobacterales > Bryobacteraceae. The sequence continues at coordinate 14,072 of JANXMS010000407.1, read as the reverse complement.
GTTATTGATGAGCGCAGCCCCTTCTCCCTGGCGATTGCCCTCTCCCCAGAACGGAGCCACTTTAGCGGAGATCGGATGAATGCGCGCCGAGGGGATTCGGTTGTTCGGAAAAGGATCTCGGATGGCCCCGCCGGGCACGGCCGGATTGGCCCGCGTGGTCGTATAGTCATAGATCGTATTTAGCCGACCGAGCCGATCAAATGTTTGCGAAAAATCTCCTTGCTTCTGGGCCGCCGTGGGTACAGTCAACAGCGCTTGATCCGGGCTCCCCTGACGGGTCCCTTCGTAAATCGCAAACCAGAACGTCCGATTCTTGATCAGCTTGCCGCCAGCTCCGGCACCGAACTCATTCCGTTGAAACAAGCCTTTGGGAACGCGGTTACGATTGTTTTGCCAAGTGTTGGAGTTCAAGTGGTCGTTACGGAGAAACTCGTACACGACGCCATGGATTTGATTAGTGCCAGACTTAGTCGCCACATTCACGATCCCGCCCGCCGCTCGGCCGAATTCCGCCGAATACGTCGAAGTCTCAACCCTGAACTCGCCTACCGCTTCGAGCGGAACCGTGTAAGCAGCACCGCCCTCGGTCGTGCCTCGCGATTCCCCGCCGTCGATCAGGACGCCGTTTTGCTGGGACAAGCCGCCGTTAATCTGCGACGTGGTCGAGACGCCGATGATGTCCTGCCCGGTGCCGCGCTGCCCCGAACTTGGAATGACGCCAGGTGCCGTAGCCGCGAGCGACAAAGGATTCCGACCAAGCAACGGCAGTTCCACTACCCGGCGCTGCTCCACTACTTTTCCCAGGCCCGACGACTGCGCTTCCAACTGCACCGCGGTCGCCGATACCTCTACCGCCTCGGTCACCGTACCCACTTCGAGCGAAAAATTGATCGTCGCCGTCAGACCGACCGTAAGCCGCAGCCCGGTAACTCGGGCGGGCCGGAATCCAGACTTGTCGGAAGTCACATCGTACTCGCCCGGCGGCAGCGCCGGGATGAAGTAGAGACCGGCGGAGTTCGTTGTCGTCCGCGCCGTGACGTTGGTTCCGGTGTTCCGGATCGCTACGTTGGCACCGGGCACGATCGCGCCGGAGGAGTCAGAAACTGTACCGGTTACCGTGGCTCTTTCTCCCTGAGGAAAGGCCACTACGGCGAAAGCTACGAAGATTATTGGTAAGAGATGGGTTCGCATAGATCTCAACTGTCACGTAGACTTAATCACATTTGAAATCGGAGCGCAAGAGGGCATTGGCCGCAGGCTAACCGACTATGACAAGCCTGGGGCCCCTACCGGCGTCGGCGACGAAGCGCCAGGGCCCCTAAACCAGCTCCGAGCAGCGCGTAGGTCGACGGCTCTGGCGTCTCCACGTCCAACGTAAAGCTGCCGAAGTAGTCGTTGCCTCCAATCAGTCCAGGGTTGTTTGTATAAGGTCCCACTCGATTCCCGCCGGAACGAGCCTGGGACAGCGCCGTCAGCGTCACCCTGAAGTCGCCATTAACGTAAAGTAGCGTGTTGGCACCACTCACGGGCAACCCGTCCAGCCGGTGCGTCAGCGGAGCACCATTTGCGACGAACGTGCTGCCGTTGGCAGTCACGAGCGCCGAAATCCCAGGCGTATTGCCGTTGCCACCGAAAAAAAGATTCAACCCGAACTGCCCTGGGCTTTGGAATAACGGCTGGGCACGAAAGCCGAAGGTATACGTACCGGCTGTGCTCAACGGGACATTGATGCCGGCACCAGCCCCGTTCCCCGAATTTAGCGGTGTTACGCCATCCAGCAGGTAAAGATTAAAGAGAACGTCCCCCCCCCAGCGTATTCCAAACCTCTAGCGTCGAGTTCCCCTGCGGTTCCGCCGTAAAAAACGTGGCACCGGTTAATGAGGCCGCCGCCGCGAGTTCGCAACCAACGAGGGTTGCGGCGAATGCTAGTACAAATGCTTTCATAGTACTAGGGTAAATCACTACTCTTACCAAAAACTAGGACTATGGAAAAACATTGTACGGGTAACCTCGCTTGGCGAACGAGCGGTCGCGTGAGAGGCTATACGGTGGGAGGTTCGTGGATGAAACGTATTTTTCTCTTTTCGGCGGGAGGCATCGCGGCACTGGTCGGCCTCGTTTTTGGCATCGGCGCGTTGCATTCGCCCGACTTTCGCGCGCAAGCCTCGATTGAAATAGCCCGGCCAAGCCAACAGGTTTATGAATTCCTTACGAACGCAGAGAACCTGCCGAAGTGGTCACCAGAGATCGAAAAGGTCGTAAAGCTGAGTGAACAACCGCTCCGATTTCAAGTATCGAGCCGCGGTGGATCCAACGTCGTCGAGTACTACGACCTGCAACCGCCCCGTACTTTCGCCAGTCGTACCGCCATGCCAGAGATGGGAGTCAGCGGGATCTGGCGGATCGAAATTGAGCCCTCGGCCGTTGGATGCAAGGTCACGTCAAAGGTCGAGATGAAGATCGAAAGCGCTCGTTGGCGGGCGATCGCCCAGTTCATGGATGCAAACGGCGAGGAGCAAAAGACTCTGGCCGCTCTGAAAGAGTATTTAGAGAAGTAAGTCTTTCACGACGTGTCCGTGGACGTCTGTCAGGCGGAAATACCGACCCTGAAAGCGATAGGTAAGCTTCGTATGATCGACGCCGAGTAAGTGGAGCAAAGTCGCTTGCAGATCATGAACGTGCACCGGATCCTTCACGACGTTGTAACTATACTCGTCGGTTTCACCATAGACGACGCCGGGCTTGGCACCGCCTCCGGCCATCCACATGGAGAAGCAGCGCGGATGGTGATCGCGGCCATAGTCGCCTTCGATCAACTGCCCTTGGCAATAAACAGTCCGACCGAACTCGCCCCCCCAAACCACGAGCGTGTCATCCAACATGCCCCGTTGCTGAAGATCCCGCACCAGCGCAGCCGACGGCTGATCGGTCTCCCGACAGCGATGCGGCATCAATTTCGGCAAGTTGCCGTGGTGGTCCCAGTCGCGATGATACAACTGGATGAAGCGCACGCCGCGTTCAGCCAGGCGCCGCGCCATCAAACAGTTATAGGCGAACGTCCCTGGCTTTCGGGCATCTGGACCGTATAAGTCGAACGTACTCGCTGGCTCCTTACTCAGGTCCGTCAATTCTGGAACCGACGCCTGCATCGCGAAAGCCATCTCGTATTGGGCAATTCGGGTCGAGATCTCCGGGTCGCCCGAATCAGCCAAGTTCCTCTGATTTAGTTCGGCCAAGGTATCGAGATAGGCCCGCCGATCGCTTCGATCAAAGCCGGCCGGATCTTGTAAGTACAGCACCGGAGAACCGACACTGCGAAACTTGACGCCTTGATAGCGCGACGGCAAGAACCCCGCGCCCCACAGGCGATCATAGAGCGGTTGCCCGCCGCCACCAGCGCCGGGCGAGATCAGGACAATAAAGCCGGGCAAGTTCTTTGATTCGCTGCCCAAACCGTAGCTGACCCAACTGCCGATGCTCGGTCGCCCGGCGATCTGCGAGCCGGTCTGGAGGAACGTCACGGCAGGGTCGTGGTTGATCGCTTCGGTATGCAGGCTCCGGACCACGGTGAGTTGGTCGATAATCTTAGCCGTGTGCGGCAACAAATCGCTAACCCATGTTCCATTGTTACCGTGCTGTTGAAACCCAAACTTAGAAGGAACAACAGGGAAACTCGCCTGTTGGCCGGACATTCCCGTCAACCGTTGCCCGTTCCGGATCGAAGCCGGAAGCTCGGACTTGTAGATATCTTTCAGCTTCGGCTTGTAATCGAAGGTTTCTAACTGCGACGGACCGCCAGATTGAAACAGGTAGATCACCCGCTTGGCCGTCGGTTCGTGATGGTAAGGTGCCGCGGCCTCCAGATGATGGAAGGCAGCTAGGCCGGCGGTTGAGGAGGCGAGGAATTGTCGGCGAGTCATGGCTTAATCCTTGGTAATGGTCTCATCAAGGTTGAGCAACACGCTGGCCACTGTCGTCCAAGCCGCCAGTTCAGGGGGCGGAATTGACTTGTCGCGCGGACTATCCCCTTGGTTCAAATAAGCTTCCGCATCAGACGGCTTCGCTTCGTACCGGGTTCGAAAGCGACGGAGCGCAGTTTGTAGGGTCGCGATCTCGTCGGCTTTACTAGGGCGGGCGAGCACCGCCATCACGGCAAAGTCGAGCCGGTCCCGGTCACTGGCTCCCCCTTCGCGCAGCACCCGTTCGGCCAGTTTCCGGGATGCCTCCAGATACGCCACGTCGTTCATCAGATTCAACGCCTGCAACGGGGTATTCGTCCGGCTCTCCCTTACGCTGCATACTTCGCGCGTCGCCGCGTCGAAGTTGATCATACTCGGAGGTGCAATCGTCCGTTTCCAGTAAGTATAGAGACTCCGCCGATAGAGCCCTTCGCCCTTGTCGGGCGTGTAACCGGCACCGCCCGCCAATTCCTGCCACAAGCCTTCCGGCTGATATGGCTTCACGCTCGGCCCACCAATCTTATTCACTAACAACCCGGAAACGGCCAACGCCTGATCGCGAATGAACGGTGCCGCGAGACGCAATCGAGGTCCGCGCGCCAACCAGCGATTCTCCGGATCCTTCGCCAAAAGCTCCGGCGACGCTGTCGAGGCCCGCCGGTAAGCCGCGCTTGAAACAATCAACCGCTCCATATGCTGCAAGTCCCAGCGGGACTCCATGAACTCGACGGCCAACCAATCGAGTAACTCCATATGCGAGGGCCATTCGCCTTGAGAGCCGAAATCATCCACGGTCTTTACGAGACCAATCCCGAAGAAGTTTTGCCAAAGCCGGTTCACTTGTACACGAGCCGTTAAGGGGTTATCGCGACTAACAAGCCACTCCGCCAACCCAAGCCGGTTGGCTGGAACGCCGTTCGGCAGCGGCGGAAGGGTCCCCGGCACCGCGGCCTCTACCTTCGCTCCTCGCTGATCGTAGGCACCGCGGTTCAACAGGAACGCGTCCCTCGCTGGACCCTCTTCCATCACCATCACCGTCGGCACTTGCGCTAAATATCTGTCGTACGCCTGGTCGGCCGCCAAGCGGAGGTCTCGCAGCGCAGAGCGCCGCGCCGACAGATACTGTTGCTCGAACGCTAAGGAGAGCTTCGACTGTTCGAACGGGGTCCGCTCCCTGCGCTTAGCCAACACGGACAGATTATCGCGGACCGCCAAAGTCGACGCCTCGCTACTCGTAAGCGCCCGCTTCCAAACTCGTACTTGATTGATTTCGCCTTGATAGGTCAAGCCGGCCCCCGCGCCGATGCGGAACGGAACTTTGTTATCGACCGGCCATAGGTTTTGATCAAAGATAACGTTCAGCGGCTGGTCAATGCCGTCCACGTAAAGATGGATGCCCTGGGCGTACATTCCGCCATCGTAAGTTACCGAAACATGCTGCCACTCTTTCAGCCGCAGCGGCGCTTTCGTCTCCACGCGTACACCGAGGTCGGACCATCGAAACGTGTAGTGAAAACGTAACTTGCCCTCGACGAGATACAACCCGTACCCGGTTCCTTCCCAATGATTTTCCGTCCGCGACAGGATCGCGCCCTTCGGCTGCTCTGGCTTAATCCACGCCGCCAGCGTGAATGGGTTGCGATGATTGAACTTACCCACATCCTGGCCGAGCTCCATCGGTTCGGTATAAGCCGCGATGTCCTTTTCGAGCACCAAGCCTTCGCGGGGTACCCAGTCCGCCGCAGGCGGTTTCCATTTCCGAAACTCTCGATCACGGGCCTTTGACTCGTTCTGCCACCGCGCCGCAGCCGCCTTCCGAGCGCCTTCCAACCGCGCCAACTCGACTTCCTGCGGCGGGGTCGGAGCCTTGATGAATGGCTTCTCATTGCCAAAGTTATAGACAAACCCGCGTTCGTCGGGGATGTTATTGAAAAACGCAAAAAACTGATAGAAGTCTCGTTGCTTAATGGGGTCGTACTTATGGTCGTGACACCGGGCACAACCGACTGTTAGTCCGAGCCAAACGTTACTGGTCGTCTCGACGCGGTCGGCGACATACTCAACGCGGAACTCCTCATCGACGATCCCGCCTTCGGCCGACGTCCGATGGTTTCGATGAAAGCCTGTCGCGATACGCTGCGCCAGGGTCGCGTTGGGACGCATGTCCCCGGCGATTTGGTCGATCGTGAACTGGTCAAACGGCTGGTTCCTGGCGAAAGCGTCGATGACCCAATCCCGCCAGCGGGACATGTCCCGAACGCCGTCCGACTGGTAGCCATTGGTATCCGAGTAGCGAGCGTAGTCGAGCCAGCGAATCGCCTGCCGCTCGGCATGGGCAGGGCTAGCCAGCAGGCGGTCCACCACTTTCGCATAAGCCCCGACGGAATCGTCGGCCAGGAACACTCGAACCTCGGTTGGGGTGGGCGGAAGACCGGTCAGGTCCAACGTTACTCGTCGCAACAGCGTGGCTTTGCCGGCCGAAGGGTTCGCTCGCAAATCCTCCTTGGCTAAGCGTTCGTCCAAAAACGAGTCGATGGTGGCCACCCCTGAAGCCCGTTTGGGCGCCACAAACGACCAGTGATTTTCCCAGCGGGCTCCCGCCGAGATCCAGCGGCGCAAGGTTTCAATATCGCGATTTGGCAGCTTGTCATGTCCACCGTATTGCGGGGGCATCCGCAAGGCCTTATTCGGCGAACTGACCCGCAAAAACACGCCTGACTGATCCGGCTGGCCGGGCACAATACCGCGTCGCCCCTTGCCCAAATCCTTCTTGGCTTCCGCCTCACTGTCCAGTCGCAGCGGGCTCTTCCGGTTCCCCGCGTCTGGACCATGGCAGGCGAAACAGCGGTCCGACAGGATCGGCCGAATATCGCGATTAAACTCTAAAGGCTGCTCCGCAGCGGCCAATGGAAAGGCCAGTAAGGACGACAGCAGAAGACGATGCATACGTCTTTGTTGTATCACCTCTTCGGGGTAGCCCAGAGTTCAGGCTTGGTCGCAGCCAGAATGCTTAGCGAATCTCGGGGCGCAGTCGGCGTCAGGTGCCGATGTTGGGGTTCGGCGACGCGGCCGTCAAGAATGCTCCGTAACTGCTCCACCGCCGACCGGGAGCGTCGGCAGAAGACGATGCATCTTCGTTGTGTTCCCTCTTCGGAGTAGCCCAGAGTTCAGGCTTAGTCGCAGCCAGCATGCTTAGCAAGTCTTGGCGCACGGTCGGCGTCAGGTGCTGATCTTGGGCTCGGCGACGCGGCCGGCTCCCGCCATGGAGGCCTCCTCGCTATTTGGTGTGGGCTGCTTGAACAGAACGTGCCGCCGCACCGCCAGGTTGGTGAGCATCGCTGTATCCGCATAGAAGACGTGATGGTCCATAAGGCGAAGATCGACCGCGAGCGTGAAGGCTGTCTTTTTACCAGATCGCCCATGAGGGCGAGAGCGCCGTGGGTTTGGCCGTGGTAGCGACCTTGGAACGAGTCCATGCCTTGCCGGCTGGTGGCGATTTTCACGAGGTTGATGGCGGCTCCGACTGCATCGAGCGTAGAGTGGCGTTTTTTGACGAAGCGGTGCCTGACGGGGGTGGTGAGGCCGAGGTGGTCTCGGATGGCGGCGGCGACGGCGGGATGGTTATGGCCGAGGGCGAGGATTCCGGTACCGCGGGACAATCCATGAAGACCCTGCCGTCGACATCGGTGACATAGATGCCTTCGGCGCGGCGAATCGCGATGAGTAACTTCCGCGGATAAGTTCGCGCGTTGGATTCTATCTCTGATTGCCGGTCGAGATAGTACTTACAAGTTAGGCGCGTTTCGAGAATGGTGTCCGTGCTGGATATCCTAAGGGAAGGGGATCCAGAACGGCAAACGAAATTGTCCGGGAGTTGTCATGAAACTGTCTTGGCCCATTGTGTTAACAATTGGGAACTCGGTAGGCGATCAGGAGGGGCGGTTGGCCTTCTTAATATCGATCGAGAGGCGCTTGATTTTTTGGTTGAGGGTCGACAGAGGGATGCGGAGCATTTCGGCCGCTTCGGTCTGCGAGAAGTTGACCGTTTCGAGGACTTGAATGATGCGTTGGCGTTCGAAGGCGGCGACGATTTCGTAGAGGGAGGCGTCAGAGGGGACATTGCCGGTCGAGTCGGTGCGGATTTTGATGCCGCCGGAGTGGAGGAGCGAATCGGGGAGGACGGTGACGGGGACGACGGGGTCGTTTGAGAGGACGACGGCGCGTTCGACGGCGTTTTCGAGTTCGCGGACGTTGCCGGGCCAGTTGTGTTCGACGAGGAGTTGGAGGGCGTCGGGTTCAAATTGAAGGGAAGACTTGCCGTCGGGTTTGAGGAATTTAGAATTTTCCTGGCAGAAGCGATCAAAGAAATGCTGGATGAGGAGGGGGAGATCTTCTTTACGATCGCGGAGGGGCGGGAGGGGGATATTGATGACGTTGAGGCGGTAGTAAAGATCTTCGCGGAAGCGGCGTTCTTCGACTAACTTTTTGAGGTCTTCATTCGTGGCGGCAACTAAGCGGACATCGACTTGCATGACGTCGGTGGAGCCGAGGGGCATGAACTCGCGCTCTTGAATAACACGGAGTAACTTGGCTTGGGTTTCCAGCGAGATGTTACCGATTTCGTCGAAGAAGATGGTGCCGCGGTTGGCGGTTTCAAAGACGCCTTTGTGGGAGGCGATGGCACCCGTGAACGCCCCTTTGACGTGGCCGAAGAGGGTGGATTCGAGGAGGTCGGGGGGGAGGCCGCCGGAGTTGACGGCGATGAAGGGTTGTTCGGACCGGGTGGAGTTGGTGTGGATGGACTTGGCGATGAGTTCTTTGCCGGTGCCGGTTTCGCCGGTGATAAGGATGGTAGCGCGGGAGGGGGCGACTTGGGTGACGAGGTCGAGCACCTTGAGCATGCGCTCGCTTTTGCCGACGATGTTGGGGAAGGAATAGCGCTGTTTGAGGGCGCGTTTGAGTTCGACGTTTTCGCGTTCGAGGTGGCCCTTAGCGATCTGACGATCAATTTCGATGAGGAGCTTTTCGTTGTCCCAGGGTTTGGAGAAGTAGTCGTTGGCCCCGGACTTGAGGGCGCGGACGGCGACGTCGATGGAGCCGTAGGCGGTGATGAGAAAGATGGGCGTCGAGCGGTCGCGCTGGCGGACTTCGGTGAGGACTTCGATGCCTGACTTATCGGGCATCATGAGGTCGAGCAGGACGAGGTCGTAGGTCGATTCCTCCATGCGGCGAAGGCCGATGTTGGCGAGAGGGGCGAGTTCGACGGAGTAGCCTTCGAGGGAGAGTAGCGTTTCGAGAGATTCGCGGATGTCTTCTTCGTCGTCGATGATTAAGATTCGGCCCTTAGGGGCGGTAGGCATTCACAGGTTCCTCAACAGTTTTGGGCACGAGAGGGAAGGCGAGGGTAAAACAGGTGCCTTGACCAGGAGTTGACTCCGCGGCAATGGAGCCGCCGTGCTCTTTCACGATACCGTATGTGATGGACAAGCCGAGGCCAGTGCCTTTTTGGGCACCTTTAGTGGTGAAGAAGGGATCGTAAATCCGACTGAGGAGATTGGGGGAGATGCCCTGGCCTGAGTCCAGGACCTCGACGCGGACGGCACGGGCGTCGGTAGTGGTTTTGACTTCGAGGACGCCGCCGGACTCCATGGCGTCGCGGGCGTTGAGAAAGAGATTGAGGAAGACCTGTTGGAGTTTGCTGCTGTTGCCGCGGATGGAGCGGAGGTTGGGTTCGAACGAGTGGAGGACGCGGATTTGCGTTTTTTGAAGCTGGGGTTCGATGAGAGAGAGGGTATCGCGGAGGACGCGGTTGAGATCGACGTCTTCGAATTCGGTGGACCCGGTGCGCGAGAAGTTGAGCAAGCTGTTGACGATTTCGCTGGCCCGGAAGGTCTGTTTCGCGATTTTTTCGAGCATGCGGGACTTGGCTTCGTCGCCGTTAACTTGCTTGGCTAACATTTGGGCGTAAGTCGAGATGACGGCGAGGGGGGTGTTGACCTCGTGGGCGACGCCGGCGGCGAGGAGGCCGATGGAGCTGAGTTTATCGGCCTGGACGAGGCGGGATTCGAGTTCGGAGCGTTCGGTGATGTCGTCGAAGATGATGAGGCGTCCGATTTGCTCCTGCTCCTTGGAGATGAGCGGGGCGACGGCGATGTTGACGATGCGGTCGGTGAGGGCGGCTTTGTAGATGTGCTGGATGCCTGGGTCGCCGCGGTGGCGGATGAGTTCGTCGCTGATGGCGGTGGGGAGGAGTTCACGGAGGCGGCGGTCGATTGAGTCCTGGCGGCGAATGCCGGTGAGGTGCTCCATCTGGGTGTTCCAGCTTTCGACGCGGTCTTCGAGGTCGACGGCGAGGATGCCGACGTTGATGGATTCGACGATGTTTTCGCTGAATTCTTTAAGGCGCTCGACCTCTTCAGCCTTGCGTTCGAGAGAGCGGTAAAGGCGGGCGTTTTCGACGGCGATGCCTACGTAGCCGCCGAGGGTGACGAGGAGTTCGACGTCATCGGAGGAGAGGAAATCGCCTTTGTCGGTACGGGAGACGCCGAGCCAGGCGATGACGCGGCCGCGGGAGGTGCAGGGGATGTAGTAAGTGAGGCCGAGATCGGAGATGGTGTGTTTGACGCTGGCGGGCCATTCTCGGGCGAGGACGTCGATGAAGTTCCGGGTGCGTTCGAAGAAGAGATAGGGGGTTTCGCGGGCGAAATCCGAGGAGAGGAAGGTGAGGTCCATGACGTCGGGGACGGGGCGGGTGGGGCCGGCGGTCATGTACATGCGGAAGGTTTCGGCGTGCTTTTCGTCGGAGAGGAAGAAGGCGAGGTGTTGGATGGAGAGGGTGCGGAGGAGGCGGTCCGAGACGGAGCTCAACATGCGATTAAGGTCGGTTTCGGCGCTGAGTTCGCGGGCGAATTCGATGAGGGTGCGGCGGTAGTCGTAGCGGTCGCGATAGAAGACGTAGCGGTCGAGGATTTCCTGGAGCCAGTTGCGGATGGGCTGGAAGACGAAGGCGGCGACGAGGATCAGCACGACGAGGGCGACGGGGGAGAGATCGTCGAAACGGTCGGAGGAGTTTTCGGATCCGGGGGCGCTGTTGGGGCCGGAGGGGCGGCCGGCGGTGATGGAGACGAGGAGGCCGTAGAAGACGGCGAGGACACCGAGGGTGGCGAGGGTATAGACGTAGCCTTGCTGGAAGATGACGTCAACGTCCATGAGGCGGTAGCGGAAGATGGCGTAGGCCCAGGTGATGGGCACGAGGATGAGGGCGAGGACGGCCATTTCCATGCGTGGGGTGGGGATGGCACCGAAGGCGAAGGGTAATGCGTAAAGGACGGTAAAGGGGAGAACGCCGAGAACGGCACCGTTGCGGAGCCATTTGAGTTGCTGACGGACGATGGGATCTTCAGCGCGGGGGTAGCGGAGGGCAAGGACGATGGCACCGCCGATTTGCCCGGAGACGACGAAGAGGAGCCAAACGCGGTCCATCGTCCAGCGGAGCTCAATTAGGGAGACATCAAGGCGGAGCGTAGAGGAAGTGATTAAGACCCAGAGTAAGCTGAGGACAACGGCGGGAACGTACAGCGCGGCGCGGATCCAACGGGCGCGGAAAAGTCGGGCGGGTTCTGGGAAGGCGACGGCGAAATGGAAGAAGAGAGTGGGAAGGAAGAGGCCGGCGAAGACGTTGGAGTAGTAAATTACTTTGTCGAAGTTATTGAGTTTGCCGGTGTAGTGGAAGGTATTGAGAACGAAGCTGGCGAGGCAGAGGAGATAGAAATGAACGGCGCGGTGGGCCGAGCCTCGGCGGAAGAAGACGAAGAGGCCGATGAAGAGATAGGCGGCACCGACGACGTACTGGTAGAGAACGGCGCTGCCGGCGGTGCGGGCTTCAACCACGAGGGCGAGTTTGGTTTCGAGGGCGACATCGACACTTTGGCGGGTGACGATCCGCTCGACGAAGTAATCGAGTTTTTTCCAAGCGCCGGAGCCGACGAGGATTTGGGGGACGTCGATGGCGCTTTCGACGGGAAGGGTTCCGATACGGCGGAGGACATCGCCTTCCCGAATCCCAAATTTTTCGCCAGGGCTGCCGGGGGCGACGTGGAGGGCGAGGACGGCTTTGGGATGGAGGGACGTGGACCGGTCGACCCAGGTGACGCCATCTTCGGGCAGTTCGTATTTATTCTGCTGCTGGAAGTTAATGGCAGCGGCAACGACAACGGCGACCGTCATGATGACGATGAGCGCGCCGATAAGTTGTCGTTTCAGTTCGATCACAGCCGGTTATCCAGAAAGCGGGAGACACTACGCCGTGAGGGTTGTAAGCAATTTAACGGCCATCCCCACAGCAAGGCGGTTAGCCGACAATCTATCAAATAATTTAACGACTTACCAGTAGGGATAGTCGAGCGCGGGGGGACCGATCTTCCAGGATTAGTAGCTAGGTCCCCAATCTTGGAATATTTCAACCGACCGAAAGAGCTTTGGCGGCGGCTAGGGTGGCGTCGTAGTCGGGATGTTCGGCTACTTCGCGGACGTATTCGGCGTGGCGGATGGTGTTGTACTGGTCGACGACGAAGATGGCGCGACACTCGATGCGGAGGTCTGGGATGAGGGTTCCGTAGGCTTCGCCGAAGGAGGCGTTGCGGTGATCGGAGATCATGGCCATGTTGTCGACGCCCATGGCACCGCACCAGCGCTTCATGGCGAATGGGAGGTCCATCGAGACGGTGTAGAACTTGATGTTGGGAAGGGCTGCGGCTTCGTCGTTGAAGCGTTTGGTTTGCATGTCGCAGACCGGGGTATCGAGCGAAGGAACGACCGAGAGGATGCGCACGCTGCCGGCGGTGTCGGCGAGGGTGATCGGCTTCATGGTGGAGTCGACGGCGGTGAACTCGGGTGCTGGGTCGCCAACTTTGAGTTCAGGGCCGGAGAGATCTTTGGGGTTGCCGCGCATGGTGATGGCGCCAGGACGATTCATGACTTCACTATAGCCGATGTAGACTAAGAAGCCGATGGATAATAGCTGGGAAAGAGTAGTGGGGATGGCGGTGGCGGCGCTGGGCGGGGCGGCGGTGGGGGTGGACCGCCAGCGGAAGGGGGACGAGTTTGCGGGGGTGCGAACGTTTACGCTGTTGGGCGGGTTGGCGGGGGCGGCGGGGATTTTGTGGACTGGTTATGCGCCGCTGGCGACGGCGTTGTTAGCGGGCGCGGTGATGTTAGTGGTGGCGGCGTATGTGCGGGTGAACCGTAAGGACGCGGGAGGGACGACGGAGGCGGCGGCGTTGGTGGTGTTGGCGGCGGGGGTATTGGCGGGGTTGGGCGAGTGGAAGTTGGCGAGTGGGATGATCGCGTTGACGTCGGTATTGCTGGCGGAGAAGTCGAGTTTGCATCGGTGGGCGGAGCGGTTGCCGGAGGAGGGGTTGCGGTCGGGGTTTCGATTTGCGTTGATGGCGCTGGTGGTGTTGCCGTTGTTGCCAGAGGGGCCTTACGGGCCATGGGGCGGGGTGAGGCCGCGGGAGCTATGGATTGTGGTGCTGTTGATTTCGGGATTGAATTTTTTGGGCTATGCGGCGCGGGCGATGGTGGGTCCAGGGAAGGGGTCGGTGTTGTCGGGTCTGTTGGGGGGGCTGGTTTCGTCGACAAACGTGACGCTATCGTTTGCGCGGACGAGCGCGGCGGAGACGGGGGCGGGCGGGGCGTTGGCATTGGGGGTGATCACGGCGTGTGCGGTGATGTATGTGCGAGTAGGGGTGACGACGGCGATTTTGAACCCGGGGTTGGCTTGGGCGGTCTTGCCGTATGTGGGGGTCCCGGCAGTGGTGGGGATGGGGTTCGCGGGGTGGGGATTGTATCGGGACCGAGAGGCGGGGGGGACGAATGAGCCGGGGCAGAATCCGCTGCAGGTGGGGGCGGCGTTGCAGATGGCGTTGTTGTTTCAGGCGGTGTTGTTTGGTTTGCAGTGGGCGCGGGAGTGGTGGGGCGGGGCGGGGTTGGTGGTATCGGGGGCGGTGCTGGGGTTGACGGACGTGGACGCGTTGACGATTGCGATGGCGAAGTCGGACGCGGAAGTGGGGACGGCGGCGTTGGCGGTGGGGGTGGGGTGCGTGGCGAATACGG
>JANXMS010000362.1 GCA_025354525.1 Acidobacteriota bacterium | reverse complement strand
AAAGCCAGTCGGAGTCTCCACCAGAATTTGAGCCAACAGCGCCGGAGCCGCGCAGAGCAGGAAGCTAGCGAGCTTCATCATCGGCCTCCGGAATTTCGAAACGCCCCTCGCGGTCGGCAGTCGTCCGCAGGGCATAGCTCCGGCATCGGAGCCGGGAGGGGTGTCCACCAGAATCTGACCCAGGAGCTTCGACTTAGCGCAGAGCAGGAGGCTAGCGAGCTTCATCGTCGGCCTCCGGAATTTCGAAACGCGCCTCGCGCCCGGCAGTCGTCCGCAGGGCATAACTCCGGCCTCGGAGCCGGACGTGCCACCAGCCTTGGCCGATCGGTTCGATTCGGTCGGCCTCGACATCAGGCACGGCGAACTCGGTCGGATCGACCGGTTCGTTTTTCAACGACCGCCCGTCCCAACGATAGACAACATTGAGATCAGTCAACCAAACGCCGGTCTCGCTGAAGCGGGCGTCGCCGTCCGGCAGGCGGGCGACCGTCGCGCCGGAGGCGTCGAGCCGCTCGATTCCGTCTGCGGAACGAAGCCAACCGCCGTCGCCGTACCAAGCGAAAGCGACCACACCGTCGCGGACCGCGGCACCCGGAATAAAGTTCCCCGCGACGCCGTGCAACGGTCGAACCCGGCTCTGCGCGTCCCGCCAAAAGCCGATCCGAGGAGTTTCGATTTGAGCAAAAAGAGCAAACGTGAATAAAGACAGGAGGTATTTCATGGTTTCCCTATCGCGATGCTGGGAGGGCCAATGGTAACCGACGGCAGAGAGACAGCCGCCGGAGGGGCAGAAGGAGGAGCACCCGGAGACGTCCGGGCTCCCCGGTTGGAGGCGGCCGCCACGCCGCCGGCCGCCGCGCCGCCGATCAGGATGGCTAGAATCGTCCACTTGCTCCGCGATGGCCCAATCTTAATCCGGGGCAGGACGCCGGTCGTCGTCGGCTCGCTAGTTCGTTTTGACGTCGCAGTCGGTTCGGTTAAGTATTGGGCCGAGACGGTGCCGGAGCGCGCTTCGCCCTTATTCGCGGTAATCCGAATCTGTACGGGGCCGGACAGCCGGTTCCATTGAATGCCCCGGATGGCGACCTTGCCATCGGTACCCGCGGAAGCGACTTCGGTCCGTAGTCCGGTTTGAAATGTCCCGCTCGGCCCTTCCTCGGGGAGGCGGAAACTGACGGAGGCACCGGGGACCGGGCGGCCGCTTTCGTCCGTGATTCGCAGCACCAGCGCCTGAGAGGCCCGGGTACCAACTGTATGAACTGCTCCTTCTCCTTCGATTATCCGGATCTGCAACAGAGCCGGTTCCTGACCAAACGAGGTCGAGTGGGCTGCGCAGCAGGCCGCCAGCACGCCTGCCACAGCGCGACGCCATGGGAACTGCATTGTTTTGAAGACGAAAGTATTATTTGGTTTCGCTCGGAACGAGTTCGGAGGGGGCCAACGGAGCCTCTTCGGTAGAAACTACCCGAAGCAGAACGGCCGTCACATTGTCCGGGCCGCCGGCGGCTTTTGCCATCTCGATCAAAGTCTTACCTTTATCTTCTAGTGCGTTTTGGGTCAGGAATATTCTCTCGATTTGTTCGTCGGAGACGACGCCGTGCAATCCGTCGCTGCAGAGAAGGATCTGCATGCCGGGGGAGAGTTCGACACGGTAGGTGTGGACGCGCAGTTGGTCGCTGACGCCGATTGCCATCGTCAGGACGTGGCGCATCGGATGGACCTTCAACTGCGACTCTTCAATGCCGAGCTTACGACCGACTTCCTGCACCCAGGTTTGGTCTTCCGTAAGGCCGGTTAACTTATCTTCATGAAACACGTAGGCGCGGCTATCGCCGACGCTAGCGATGTAAACTTCGTGGCCGGCGTCGAGCACGGCGACAAGTGTTGTGCCCATTCCGTCGAGGGAGCTATCGCGGCTGGCTTCTTCCAGCACACGGCGGTTCGCTTCCGCGAACGCCGTCGGGAGAAGCTCGGCATCGGATCGGCCCATTCGCCAGACGTACTCGCCAACAGTTTCGGCCGCAAGTTGCGACGCACATTCACCGGCTTGGGCTCCGCCCATACCGTCAGCGACGAGAAACAATCCTAGCGACGGGGCTAAGAGATAGTAGTCCTCGTTGTTGCTCCGGACACAGCCGGGGTCAGATAGGCCAAAGGCTTCGAGCATGAACTTTACGATTATATGCTAGATCGGCTAAGCGGTAACCGCCGAAAAAACTAGCACAAGGCTCCTTAAGTGGGAAATGCGGAATTGGCGGCAAGAAGCCATCAATAAATTTGTGATGTTTATTTATATCAGGAAACGGAGGCCGAATTGGAAGACCCGCCCGTCGTTGAGCGTATTGGTGATTTTCCCGAAGGCGGGGGTTGTCAGGTTCCGCTGGGGCTCATCGAACTGCGGGGTGTTGGTTCCGTTGTAAGACTCGGCGCGAAATTGAAGTGATCCGTCGTGGGGAAGTTTCCAATTTCGTTGCAGGGCGGCATTCCAGTTAACGATGCCCCCTTTGCGAAACGTGCCACGGCCGAGGTTGCCGCGGTCCTCGCCGACGGGGATGTAGCCGAAGCGTTCGCGGCTGAGGATGAGCGAAGCGGTGTCCGGGTTGCCGACGGTTTTGCCGAGGATGGAGGGGTCGAGAATATTGGGGCGCTCGCCGCCGGAGCCATCGACGTTGCCGATGCCGGGCGCATCGGAGCCGATGTAGAGCGTAAGAGGCGTTCCGGTTTTAAAGGTGCTGACGCCGCTGAGCTGCCAGGTACCGACCCAACGAACGCGGGGCAGGTCGTAAACGGTTTGGAGGGAGAAGGCGTGGGTGGAATCGAAGTTGCTGAGGCCCTTGCGGTCGGCGAGCATGTTGAACATGGACTGGGGCCGGGCGTTGAGCATGTCCTTGTTGGCGGCGGTGGCGGTGTAGTCGGAGCCGTTATCGAGGCCCTTGCCGAAGGTATAGACGGCAGTGACGAGGAGACCGCGACGGGAGGGGAGATCGATTGCGACTTGAGCCCCGTCGTACCAGGCGGTGCCGGCGTTGACGACGCGGCGAAGTTCGTTGATGGAGGGGTCCGGGCGGCGGAGGTCGATGTTGCCGGTGGTGGGCGCAATGCCGGGGACAAAGACGGCGCGATTTTCGACGAAGGCGTAGGGGAGCTTGAACGAACGGCTGCCAGTGTAGCCGAAGCGAAGCATGGTGTTGTTGGTCCAGCGGCGTTCGAGTCGAAGGCTGTACTGGTGGGCGTAGGCGGAGACGAGGCCGGGGTCGAGAGTATGGATGGACGGCTTGAACTGGGTGGAAGCGGTGAGCGGATTGAGGAGGTCGGGATTCTGGAGATAGACGTAGGTGGCGTTGGGTGGGTTGTTGCGCACCTGTTGATAGGCGACGGGCGGGACGGCGGAGAAGGAGACGGCGTACATGGCGCGAGCGGTCCAGGCATTGGTGGCCCGCCAGGCGAGAGAGACGCGGGGGGCGAAATTGTTGCAGTCGCAGGGGTAAGGGATGGGTTCACGGTTGTTGACCTCCGACGGCGAGCCGTCGGGACTGAACCGGACGCCGGCGTAGAGTTGGAGGCGGGCGTGGAGTTGGGAGCGCAGGGAGACGTAGGCTTGGCCGGACCATTGGCGGAAGCCACGGGAGACGCTGCCGAGGGTGACCTCGTAGTTGGTGGGGTCGCCGTAGCGGAGGTTTTCGATCGCGGTGCGGCCGAAGTTGTTGGAGAACTGATAGTAGCCGCGAAGGTTGTTGGCTTCGATGCCGTTGAGTTGAAAGCGGGTGGCGTCGCCGCCGAAGGTGAGGGTATGGCGGCCCATCGACTTCTGCGCGCCGAAGCCGTAGCGGAAGCTGTTCTGGGCGCGGTCGACGGGGAAGAGGCTATCGGGGCCGAGTTCTTCGATTTGATAGCCGAAGCGGACGCGGGGGCCGACGGCACCGGGCGGGCTCACGAGTAGTGCTACGTTTCTTTGAAACGTGATACCGGTTTGGAGATTGAAGGTGGGCGACAAGGCACGGCGCCAAGTGAGGCGGCCGGTGTGGTTGTCGAGGGTCGTGTTCGGATTCTGGCCGGCGACGAGTTGGAAGGCTTCGATGTGCTGGTGGGATCGGCTGTAAAACGCGGAGACGACTTTGTCGAGGCGGACGTCGAAGTCGGTTGCGTTGATGCGTTGGGGGGAGTTGGTATTGAGGGCGCGGGAATCGAAATCGAGACGGTTGGGGGCGGCGGTGGGATAGGCGGCGAAGATGCGATTGATCCAGGCGCGCTTGGCGGGGTCGGGGGTGAGGGGGGTTCGTTCGGAAAGGAGTGGAACGAGGATGTTGCCGTTGACCATACCGCGGACGAGGCGTTCGCCCACGTTGACGGTGAGTGCCCCGAGCGGGCCGAGCCCGCCGGTGGCTCGCCCGCCGAAGGAGTTCTGGCGGCTGGGTTGGACGGGGCCGACCTGGAAGAAAGTGCGGGCGTTGAAGATGCTGTTTTGGTGGCGGTGGTAGAGTTCGCCGTGCCAGTTAGAGAGTTTGGCCGGGGCGGCGAGGAAGAGGCCGGGGCTGGGGGCGTTGCCTTGTTCGCTGGCGAAATAGCTGGCTTCGACGGGGGCTTCGGTGACGATTTGAACGCGATTGCCGAGACGGACGTTGGCTTCCTTGGCGGCGTTGGTATCGATGAGATAGACGGCAACATTTTCATTGCGCATGGCTTCGGTGCGCAAGCGGGGGGCGGGTTTGGGAGGGGCGGGTTTGGGTGGATCAGCGGCGAGCAGGGCGAGGGGAAAAAGGAGATAAAGTCGCATTAATTATTTTTTCTCAATCATTGACTTCAGTTGGAGGAAAACGGACTCTTCGTACTCCTCTTTAATTCGTTCGAGTCCTTCGGTGCGGGCGTCGCCGGGTCGTGGCCCTTCTTTTTTCAAACAGCGGCCGAGCATGGAGATGGCTTCCTGATCGCTGGGGACGCGATCGAGGACGGAACGGAAGCGTTCGGCGGCGACGTCGAAGCTGCGAGTTTTCCAAAGCGCATAGCCGGCGTTGAAGTGGTAGTCGGGGTCGGAGTCGTCGCCTTCGAGGGCTTTGAGAAAGCTATCGAGCGCGGCGGGGGAATTGCGGCGCATTTGGGCGGCACCGAGGTTGTTGTAGACCTCGTTCAGGGGGACCGTGGCGGCGACGAATTGGAAGGCCTGTTCGGCGGCGGCGTAGTCGGCGAGGCGGTATTTGCAGATGCCGAGATAGAAGTGGGCTTCGCGGTAATGGGAGTCAGTGGGGCGGACGCGGAGGAACCAGGAGGCGGCTTCGAGGAAAGCCGATTTTTCCCAATGGTAGAGGCCGAGTTGGAAGCAGGGCTGCGAGAAGGTGGCGTCGAGGCGGGCGGCTTGGGTGAAGAAGCGATGTTTGGAGGCGGGGTCAGCGACGAGGAGGCCGCGGACATAGTATTCAAGAGCGTCGATGCGGACACGGGATCGTTTGGCGAGGAACGAAGTTTCGTCGAGGCGCGAGTCGGGGAGAATTTCGCGAAGGACTCGAAAGCAGAGGCGGCTTTGGAGCAGGGCGAGATCGTCGAGGGGCCCCTTTTCGAGAAGTTCGTCACTTTGGCGGAGGCGACGGAGATCGAGGACACGGGCTTTGATCAGGATGGAGGGTTTGAGGACAACGGCACCATCTTGGGGCTCGCGAATGATCTCGAAGGTTCCATAGACGACGTGGTTGGCGTCGAGTTCGTCCCCTATTTTGACAACAGAGGCGCGAGTGAGGAGAGAGTAAGGGCGAATGCCGAGGCGCTTATAGGCGAGGGCTCGATCACTGCGATCAAGAACAAGAAGGCCTTCGCTCGAGATCGCCTCATGAACCATTTCGGCGATGCTTTCGCCGATCCAATCGAGATTCTTATCCTGAGATAGATTCGAAAATGGAAGGACGACTGAAGAAGCGGCAGAGACAGGGAAGAGGGACACGAGCAGGGCGGTTACGAGAACCAAACTGCGCTGCATCCCTCTCAGTTTAGCTGATGATGGCTAGTTGACGATGAGTTTGGTGTTGGTGCCGCCGACGCGGATTTCGGTGACGGTGTATTTGCCGTCGCCGTTGTTGTAGCGAACGGAGGTGGACCCGAACTTCGATTCGACCTGCTCGGACTTAACGGATGCTTCGACGACTTGCTTGCCGCTCTTGATGGTGATCTTGTCGCCGTTGAGTTGGACTTTGTATTCGCCCGGCTTGAGTTCCTTGCCCGCAATGATGGAGGGCTGGAAGAGGGTGACATTGAAGCTGGAAGCGCCGGCGAAGGCGAACGACATCGTCAATGCGAACATGGCAAAAAACTTCTTCATGGGATTACTTGGCTCCTGAATTGATCTTGAAACTTAGGTTGGGAGATGCTTGACTCGTTGCATCACCCGGTATGCCTGTCTATACGGACTCGCGCAGGAAACGTTCCGTGAGGCTCACCGATTGTTCAAATATTTGGGGCGAAGTGCCGAAATCGAGTTGCCAAATTATTTCGGGGTCGGCGCGAAACCAAGTGAGTTGGCGCTTGGCGTAGTGCCGGGTTTTGAGCTGGAGGTCGGCGATGGCCTGCTCTTTCGTGGTCCGGCCGGCGAGGTAGTCGAGGGCTTGCTTATAGCCGAGGGCGGCGAAGGGTTTGGCGCTGGGGGGATAGAGCGAGAGGAGGTGTTGGGCTTCTTCGACCAAGCCCGAGTCCCACATACGGATGGATCGGTCATTCAGGGTGCTATATAGCAACTCACGGGGCGGTGCGAGGCCGAGTTGGAGGACGCGATATCCCGAGAGGGGATCGGAGGCGTGGGCGAAGATTTCGTGGGAGGGGCGGCCGGTAAGAATGCGAATTTCGAGGGCGCGGAGGATGCGGTTGCGGTGGTTGGGATGAATGCGTTGGGCGGCTTCGGGGTCGAGGCGGGCGAGGAGACGGGGGAGGTTCGAACGTTTTTCGAGGCGGGCGCGGAGAAGGGGATCCGTCGCGGGGCCGGGAGAGAGGCCACGGAGGAGAGCGCGGAGATAGAAGCCGGTTCCGCCGCAGAGGATGGGGAGGCGGCCGCGGGCGGTGATGGCGGGGAGGAGGGATTTGACTTGGCGGGCGAAGTCGGCGGCGGTGAAGGATTCGTCGGCACTACAGATGTCGAAGAGATGGTGCGGGGGAGAGAGGCGTTCGGCGAGGGGGAGTTTGGCGGTGCCGATGTCGAAGCCACGAAAGACCTGGAGAGAGTCGCAGTTGATGATTTCGCCGTCGAAATGACGGGCGATGGCGAGGGCGAGATGGCTTTTGCCGGATCCGGTGGGTCCGATGACGGTGAGTAGAGGCGGGAACAAGATTCCAGTTTAAGTTCGAAACCACTGGCGTGGCGGAGGAATCAATTAAGTCAGGTATATACTAAGAGGCAGAAAGTAGGCAGGATGCGTCTTTTTCGTAGTTTCACATTAACCTTGGCCGGGCTAACGGTCGCCGCAACAACGTATGCGCAGGGTGCGCCTGGGGAGAAACCCAAACGGCCTGACAACCGTTCGGCGTCCTACTACAACTACGCTATGGGGCATTTGTACGCCGATTTGGCGCAGACGTACGGGAACCGGGCGGAGTATCTCAACAAGGCGATCGAGTTTTTCAAGACCGCTTTGAAGGAGGATCCGACGGCGACGTTCCTGGCGGAGGAGATGTCGGACCTGTACATTCAGGCTGGGCGGCTGCGGGAAGCGGTGACGGAAGCCGAGGCGATCATTAAGGCCAATCCGAGCGATTTAACGTCTCGGCGGATTTTGGGTCGACTTTTTTCTCGTTTAGTGGGCGATCCGCAGACGCGCGGACTGAACGAAGAGATGTTGAAGCGGGCGACCGAACAATATAAGAAGATTACGGAGTTGGACCCCGAAGACGGCGAAAGCTGGATGATGCTGGGGCGATTGCACAAGATTGCGCAGAACTCGGTGGACGCGAAGCAAGCGTACGAGAAGGCGTTGGCCCTGGACCCGGAGAACGTGGATGCGCTGAGCGGATTGGCGCTGGTACTGGCCGATGTGGGTGATACGGCGCGGGCGGCGGAGATCCTGAAGAAAGTCGCGGAGAAGAGCCCGAATCTGCGGACTTTGACGGCTTTGGCGCAAGCTTACGAGCAGATGCGCGATTTTGGGATGGCGAGCGAGACGCTGCGGAAAGCGCTGGAGTTGCAGCCGGAGAACGTAGAGATTAAGCGGGATTTCGCAAATTCGCTGGTGATGGCGGAGAAGACCGAGGAAGCGCTGAAAATTTACGAAGAGCTGGTGAAGGAAGACGGCAAAGATGCTTTGAGCTATTTGCGGCTGTCGCAGATTTACCGGCAGAAGGCGCAGTACGAGAAGGCGTGGGAAGCGAGCAATCAAGCCAAGCGGATTGACCCCAAGAACCTGGAAGTTCGCTACAACGAAGTGAATCTGTACGAAGCGCAGGGCAAGTTGAAAGAGGCGATTGTTGGATTGAAGGACGTCCTGGCGGAGTCGGCTCGGGGAACGAGCGCGGCAGAAAAGAACAACCGGGCGATGCTGGTGGAGCGATTGGGGCTGCTGTACCGCAACAATGAGCAGCCGATCGAGGCCGTGGCGCAGTTCAAAGAGATGGCGGATTTGGACAAAGAGTTGGGACCGCGGAGTGCGGCGCAGGTGATCGACACTTGGCGGCAGACGCGGGATTATAAGAAGTCGGTCGAGGCGGCCGATGAGGCTTTGAAGCTTTACCCGGACGACAGAATGATTCGTCTGGTGCGGGCGACTTCACTGTCCGAAGTTGGACGTGGGGCGGAAGCGGTGGCGGAACTCAAGAAGATGCTGGACGGCAAGGCGGATCGCGAGACGCATTTGCAATTGGCCCAGCTTTACGATCGGCAGAAGAATTTTGTCGAGATGGCCAAGAGCTTGGATGCGGCTGAAGGGTTGGCCAAATCGAACGAGGACAAAGAGACCGTTTGGTTCAGCCGCGGGGCGATGTTTGAGAAGCAGAAGAAGTTTGATGAAGCCGAACGCGAGTTTCGGAAGGTGTTGAACGCGAGCCCGAACAATGCTGGGGCATTGAACTATTTGGGCTATATGTTGGCTGATCGGAACGTGCGGGTGGCCGAAGGCGAGAAGATGATTTTGAAAGCCTTGGAGCAGGATCCGAACAACGGGGCGTACCTCGACAGCTTGGGTTGGGCGCAGTATCGGCTGGGCAAATTTGATGAGGCGATAGTGTCTCTGCAGAAGTCGGCGGAGCGGGTGGGTAAGGATTCGACAATTTTTGATCACTTGGGCGATGTATATTTCAAGCTGAACAAGTTGAAGGAGAGCATCGCGTCGTGGCAAAAATCGATTCAGGAATGGGAAGCGAGCGCACCAAGCGAGCGGGAAACCGTGGACATCACAAAGGTGCAAAAGAAGCTGGACGGCGCGAAGGCCAAGGTCGCGCGGGAAGGTGGGGCCAAGTAGTTTTGTTGACCGTGGCGGTTCTGCCTTTATTGGGGCAGGACTGGCCGCAGTGGGGCGGGGATGCGGAGGGGCGGAAGTATTCGGCGCTGAAACAGGTGAACCGCGGGAACGTCGGGAAGCTGAAGTTGGCTTGGACGTACCGGACCGAGGAGATCAGCGACGGGACCGAACTGGCTTCGAAGAGCGCGTTTGAGACGACGCCTTTGCACGTGGATGGGGTGTTGTACTTGACGACGCCGTTCAATCGGCTGGTGGCTTTGGATGCGGAGACGGGGCGGGAGCTTTGGGCGTTTGACCCGAAGATCGACAAGACGCGTCCCGTTAACCTGTTTATCAGCAGGGGGGCTTCGTACTGGACGGACGGGAAGGCGCGGCGGATTTTGTATGGGACGCAGGGGGGGCGGCTTTACTCGGTGGATGCGCGGACGGGGAAATTGGACGGCGGGTTTGGGGACTCCGGGTCGATCGATCTGCGGAAGGGGGTGGCGGACAAGTATCCGGATAAGGGCTACGGGATGACGTCGCCGCCGGCTATCTACCGGGATGTAGTGATTTGCGGGGCGTGGACGGCGGACGGCGAGCCGCAGGGGCCGGCGGGGGATATTCGCGGTTTCGATGTGACGAGCGGGAGGTTGTTATGGACGTTCCATACGGTTCCGCGGAAGGGGGAGTTTGGGTATGAGACATGGTCCGAAGGGGCGGGGGTGGAGCGGGCGGCGGTGAATGCTTGGAGCGTAATGAGCGTGGACGTGGAGCGGGGTTTGGTGTTTGTGCCGCTGACTTCGCCGGCTTATGACATGTACGGCGCGGACCGGAAGGGGGACGGGTTGTTTGGCGATTCGCTGGTGGCTTTGAACGCGGCGACGGGGGAACGGGTGTGGCACTTCCAGACGGTTCACCACAACATTTGGGACTACGATTTGCCGGCGCAGCCGAACTTGGTGACCGTGAAGCGCGGCGGGAAGATGGTGCCGGCGGTGGCGCAGATTACGAAAACCGGGTTCGTTTTTTTGCTGGACCGGGTGACGGGGAAGCCGCTGTTTCCGGTGGAGGAGCGGGCGGTGCCGGCGAGCGGAGTGCCGGGGGAGTTGGCGGCGAAGACGCAGCCGATTCCGAGTAAGCCGCCTGCGTTTGCACGGCAAAGCATGAAGGCTGAAGAGTTGACGACGGTGACGCCGGAGAGCCGGAAGTTTTGCGAGGCGGTGGTGGCGGGGGCTAAGTTTGGGGAGCTCTATACGCCAATTGGATTGGAACGGACGATTTTGTTTCCGGGGACGAATGGGGGGACGAATTGGGGTGGAGCGTCCTTCGACCCGGAGACGCGGACGCTGTATGTGAACTCGATGGACGTAGGGATGACGTTTCAGTTGGAGAAGCGGCCGGAGGGATCGACGGTCGAATATCGGACGCGAGGGGCGAAGACTTCGAGTTCGCGGTTTTGGGATGAGAATTTGTATTCGTGCCAGCAGCCGCCGTGGGGGCATTTGACGGCGATCAATTTAGACGAGGGGACGTTTCGATGGCGGGTGGTGCTGGGGGAGTTTGACGCGTTGACGAAGCGGGGAGTGGCGAAGACGGGGGCTCCGAATTTGGGAGGGTCGCTGGTGACGGCGGGGGGGCTGCTGTTTATCGGGGCGACGAATGATGCGCGGTTCCGCGCGTTCGATAAAGATAATGGGAAGCAGTTATGGGAAACGCGAATACCGGCGAGTGCGCATGCGAACCCGATGACGTATCGGGGGGCGAAGAGTGGGCGGCAATTTGTGGTGGTGGCGGCGGGTGGCGGAAACAAGTACAACGCTACGTTTTCGGACTCGTTGTTGGCGTTTGTAGTGGATTAGGGGCTGAGTTCTCGCATGCCAAACATGCGGGATTGAAGTTGCCTTGCGTGACTTGCCACCAGACGGTGTTACAGGCGGCCGCGGCGGGATGGCCGCCGGTGACGCAGTGTCGGGTGTGCCATGTGGACATGGCTGAGGTGAAGTTTCCGTCGGCGGGGCGGAAGCGGGTGGTGCCGGATTTCGTGAATTTCAGCCATGTGCGGCACAAGCGGGCGGCGCAGTGTGAGAGCTGCCATCCGACGGAGCGGGTGGCGTTAAAGATGAAGTTTTGTGTGGACTGCCATAAGAGTGAGAAGGCGGCAACCGTGTGCAACGTGTGCCACGAACTGGGCCAGTGAGGGCGATCATAGCGACCCTGCGTAGACCGGCGACGGCATTAGCGATGGCTGCCTGTGCGATGGCGGCGCAGTCGTGAGAGCTGTGATCGGACGGAGCGGGTGGGGTTAAAGATGAAGTTTTGTGTCGACTGCCATAAGAGTGAGAGGGCGGCAACCGTGTGCCACGAACTGGGCCGGTGAGGGAGATCATAGCGACCCTGCGTATACCGGCGACGGCATTAGCGATGGCTGCCTGTGCGATGGCGGCGCAGTCGTGAGA
>JANXMS010000251.1 GCA_025354525.1 Acidobacteriota bacterium | reverse complement strand
CCGGTAACGTCGGGGCGCGGTCGGGTAGGGGAGTGCTGAGTGGGATGGAAGGTTCGGATTAGTTGATGGTGCGGGCGGTTTTAATTGCTGGTTGGGCGGGGCAGGGTGAAGTTGATTTGGTTGAGTCCGGTAGGGTCGGGGCGCGGTCGGGTAGGGGAGTGCTGAGTCGGATAGAAAGTTTGGATTAGTTGATGGTGCGGGCGGTTTTGATTGCTGGTGGGGCGGGGCAGGGTGAAGTTGATTTCGTTGAGTCCCATGGAGTTGGGGTGCGGGTGGTTTTGTTGGTGGTGAGGTGGACGGGGGCGGCGGGAGGGAGGGTGGAATTGATGGGGTTGAGTCGCGCGGAGTCGGAGAGCGGTGCGGTCGGGTCTGGATGGCCCAAAATCGGGTGGAAGATTTGAGTTAGTCGATGGCGAGGGTGGTTTCGTTGCTGGCGCGGCCGTTGCTGATGAGGCGAACGGGGACGGCGGGGCCTCGGGGCGCGTCGGTAGGGACGACGAAATTGATTTGGTCGAGTCCGGCGAAGCCGGGGGCGCGACCGGCGTAGAGCGGGACGGCGGGGACACCTCCGATTTCGACGGTCGGGGCGAGGACGGCCCAAGCGAGGCCAGCTCGGTTTTCGGTGGCCCCGAGGCCGGTTGAGTAAAGCGTCAGGACATCGCCGCGGCGAGCGGGGCTGTTTTGGGTTATCAGGGCTCCCGAGACGGCCTGGGTGGCGGCTGCGTCGCCCGTGCCGGCACCGTTCTGGGTAAATATGGCGGGGGAGGCGGCTTCGACGAAGACGTTGATCTGATGGGCTCCGGCTGTGTTGCGCACTTCGAGGGTTACGAGGCCGCGGGCGGTCTCCGGGAGGATCGCGTTGATCTGCGTGGGGCCGACGAACTGGAGGCCGATGGGTGTTCCGTTGGCGAGCAGATGGACGCCGTTCAACTCGGTGGGCAGGGGCAATGCCGAGGCTTGGGCGGCGCTGGTGGCGAGTTCGGCCCCGTAGAGAGAAACGAACATGCCGGGAGCGCGGCTGAGGGTGGGGACGCGTCCGGCAGCAGGCAGTACGGCGGCGAGGCGGGGGCCGGACTTGATGACGGCGACGTTGTACCCGACGGGGGTGATGTTGACGGCGGAGATGGCTTCCGGGGTGGCGGTGATCTTGACGTCTTGCAGACCGGAGGGGACGAAGTCGGTAGACCAGGCGTAGGTGCCCTTCGTGAGGTCGGCAATTCCGGCAGTGATTTTGGTGGTCGCCTCGATGGCCTTGCCTTCACGGTCCTGATAGCTGAGGAGGAGGCCTCCGTTGGCGGTGAGGGGTCCTTCGGGATTGGCACCGACCTGCTTCCAATCGTTATTACCATTGAGGAAAGACCGGATGATGCGCCAGGAGAGGTGATCGTCGGAGTCGATTTCGGCGAGGAAGGGGGCGCGGCGGCAACCGGCGGTGACGAGGGCGAGAAGGGCGTTGTTGGTGTGGCAGTAGGGAACGATGCGGAGGCGGTCTTCCCCAGCGAGAAAACGCATGGAGGCCGAGGTGAGGGAGACGAGGCCGTCTGTGGAGGCGCTGGCGGCTCCGGCGACGGCGATGGCGTCGACTTCTCGGAGGTTATCGGCGCCTTGGTTCCAGGTGCCGAGATCGAAGAGGAAACGGCTGCCGGGGAGGAGGGCGCGGACTTGGGGGTCTGTTTCGGCGACGCTGGCGAAGGCTTGGGGGAAGCTGATGCCGAAGTGGGGGGTGCCGAGGAAGATGGCTTTTCGCACGCGGGGGTCGGCGGGTGGCCTGAAGGTAGCGGCGGCGTTCTGCTTGCCGGCGAGGTAGCTGCGAAGGATGAGGCCGCCCATGCTGTGGACGATTACGTCGACTTGGGGTGCGCCGGTTTCGGTGATGCGTCAGCCGAGGGCGGTGCCCAATTCTTCAAGTGTGGGGCGGAGGGCGGTGGAGGCGGGGACGGAACAGTTATTGAACCAGATGACCTGGCGGCCGGCGGCGCGGAGTTTGTCTTCGAGTTGGCCGAAGGTTTCGCGGCTGGTCGAGTTTTCGCAGGGAGGGCTCTGGTATCCGTTAATGAGGACTACCGGAGGCGCGGCGGACTGGGCGAGGAGGAGAGAGGGGAGGAGGAATAGAGCGAGGCGCATACCTCCTTATTGTGCTTCAGAAACACGAAAGACCGTCCCCTGGAGGGGACGGTCTCGGATTTCGTCGTGCGTGCAGACTTGGCTTAACCGCGCGAGACGTTCTCTGCCTGCAGGCCTTTCGGGCCTGTCTTGACTTCGAACTCAACCTCCGATCCTTCTTCAAGGGCCCGGTATCCGTTCATCTGGATTGCGCTGAAATGAACAAATACATCCTCACCGCTGGACCGCTGGATAAAGCCAAAGCCCTTCGCGGCGTTAAACCATTTCACTACACCTTTTTCTCTCACTACTAAATCTCCTAATGCTAGATACTACTTTCAAAACGCTACTGCGGGGAAATGGCTAAAACGTCTCGGAATCAACAGTTTCTACGCAGTGCTCTGAAATTTTCTCACATTGGTTACGGACATGCAAATCGCGGGGTCAAGCGAGCAGCCGCGGGAGAGCTTTTCCGTGCACGCCGGTGAGGCGGAACTTGCGGCCCAGGAAGCGGTAGGTGAGGCGGGTGTTGGTCGAAGCCGAGCGGGCGGAGGATAGTGGTTTGGAGGTGGTTGACGTCGGCAACGTTTTGAGGGTATTGGGCCGACGTCGTAAATCGTGCGGCTTGGCGAGCTTCTTCTGGACGAGGTGGCCATGCACGTCGGTGAGACGGGTGTTGGTCGAAGCCGAGCGGGCGGAGGATAGTGGTTTGGAGGTGGTTGACGTCGACAACGTTTTTTAGGGTATTGGGCCGACGTCGTAAATCGTGCGGCTTGGCGAGTATCTTCTGGACGAGGTGGCCATGCACG
>JANXMS010000300.1 GCA_025354525.1 Acidobacteriota bacterium | reverse complement strand
CCACGCCGGGTTATTGTAGCGCCGCCGGTTGAGGATGCAGCCGCACCCCACTCTCAGTCGCAAAGAGCCCCAACCACGCCGACTTATTGTAGCGCTGCCAGTTGAGGATGCAGCCGCAGCCCACCCTCCGTCGCAAAGCGCCCCGACCACGCCGGCTTATTGTAGCGCCGCCGGTTGAGTATGCAGCCGCAGCCCACTCTCAGTCGCAAAGAGCCCCAACCACGCCGGGTTATTGTAGCGCTGCCGGTTGAGGATGCAGCCGCACCCCACCCTCAGCCGCAAAGAGCCCCAACCACGGCGGGTTACGGTAGCGCCGCCGGTTGAGTATGCAGCCGCACCCCACCCTCAGTCGCAAAGAGCCCCGACCACGCCGGGTTATTGTAGCGCTGCCGGTTGAGTATGCAGCCGCAGCCCACGCTCAGTCGCAAAGAGCCCCAACCACGCCGGGTTATTGTAGCGCTGCCGGTTGAGTATGCGGCCGCAGCCCACCCTCAGTCGCAAAGCACCCCGACCAAGCCGGGTTACGGTAGCCCTGCCGGTTGAGTATGCAGCCGCAGCCCCTCAGGACTCACAAATTCTCCGATTGCGATCCGCAATTCCGGATTCGGCGGTAGCTCCTCCGGCAGGCGAAGATTGATCTGATAGAGGCCGGCAAAGCCCGGCGCCAGACCAACGTAGAAGATCGCGCTCCCCGGAATGGCCGAGTCATTCAGCAAGACGCGGAACTGACCAAGTCGTTCAATCTGGGCCGGGGCTCGGGGCACGATCAGGTTCACCATGCGAGGAACCGTTTGGCCTAGGCCGACCGCGTAAACGATCACAATATCGCCCGACCGCGCCGGTGCCGCGGGCACCACGAGCCGCCCGTCGGCATGGGTAGCGATGATGTAATTGGCATCAAGTTGAAACGCGCCCGGAGACACTTCAGCAACGTCGATGTCTACCTCCGGACCCGTCCGGCTATCGAGCGTCAGCAAAAGCTTGTGGCGGCCAGCCCGCAACGTAGGCGGCACCAGAAAGTTGACCTGGGACGGCGATACAAACAGAATCGGCACCGAGATCGATCCGATCGAGATCCGAAGCCCCGTGCCGGCCAGTGCCGTCGGCAAAACGTCCCCGCGCAGATCATCCGGCCCGATAGCCCGCGTGACGAAGGCCAGATTCTTTCCGTATAACGAAGCCAATCCGTTGGCCCCAATCGGCCCCGGCCGATTCGTGGCGGCGTTCACGATACTCGCCGCCGTATACGAAGGAAGATTGCCGATCAGCGGAGTCTGCCCACACAGCGCCGCGCAGACGGCCAAAGGCACCGCCAAACTGGCCATCTGCTGAAAACCGCGAAGCATAAAAATGGGGATAGACTTGGCGTCTATCCCCATCTTACGCGCTGCGCAAGAGATCCAACGCTAGGAATTTACTGAACGGGAACGGTCCCGCCAGCCGTTTGCGTGCTCACGCCACCCATCGTGGCGACAATGGCCACATTGCCCGGGGTCGCGCTCATCGGAATCCGGATATTAAACTGGTAGACTCCGCTGATCAACCCGGGAGCCAAACCGGCGTAGAGGATATCCCCAGCCGCCAGCATCGTCCCGCCCACAGTAATCGTAATCGGGTCCCGCAACCGAGCCACGCCTGTCGGAATTTCACCTGCTTGGAAAACCGGGTCCGTGAACCCGAAGCCAGTTCCATATAGCGTTATGACATCACCGCGACGAGCCGCCACGCCACCTGCAACCACGGCAGCGTCAGCAACGATCCGACCATCGGCCGTCGTCGCCGCGATGGACCGATTCGAGAACGTGAACCAACCCGGCGAGTACTGGGCGATCGTCACCGTCCCCTGGTCCGACCGAAGTTCGTTCGGCCGACCCGGATTTAGAATGATGAACACCGGCAGAGGACCCGTCTGCGTGAGGGCCGGCACCTGGAAGTTGATCTGATCCGACTGGACGTAGCTGATGGGCGCGCGCCGACCGCCGATCTCGACCGCCACACAGGCCAATTGGGTCGGGAAGGCACCGTTAACGAAATCGCCGACACCAGCCGCGCGGGAGCGGCCCGCCACTTCAAAGTCAGCCCCAAAAACGCTGGCAAAGGTATTGGGAGCTAGCGTCGTGCTGAACGAGCCAGCATTGGCCAAGCTACGTAGGGTTGGCCGTCGGGCCAGATTGCAAGCACCCTCTGCAGAGAGCTTCACCGTGGTGGTGTAGATCCGATCATTCGCGTTGCTGCCCGTTCCGTCGGCCGCGTTTCCCGCAACAAAGAGAGTTACTTCACCTACCTCGTTGGCCGGAGGCGTCCACTCAATTTCCCAAGTCACCCCATCAGCTGTGCCGTTGCGGCTCGAAATCACGTTGTGGGTAGCGAACTCGCGCGACCCGCCGCAAGGTGCTGCGCCGCTCGGGTCACAATTCACCACGATGTTTTCGTTCGGCGTAAAGCTGCCGGCCATGCTGGTCGTGTCACTCGTCGGCCGCGCAGTCATCTGAAAACCCCAACGGCGGGCTTCCGGATGCTCCAGGCGAACTCGAATCGTCTGCTTCACCCCCGGGCGGTAGGTCATGGCCTCGAGGATCACCGTAAGTTTTCCACGAGCGTCGGAATTCGCCGGAGCAAACGTACGATGGCAGGCCGAGCAGTCTCGACCAGCCATATCCGTCGGTACACCAGACGACGCAAAAGGAGCCCCTCGGCTAAATCCCATCACCGCGCTGGACGACAAAAGCGTCGCCGCGCACACGACTACCGCATGCATCATTCGATTCATTGAGTTCTCCACTTAGAGTTAGATTAGAGCTACCGTTTTATGGCAAGCAGAACGTCAGTTTGGATTGGCTGCCCATTGATGAGCATCTCGATCCGATGATTGCCATCCGGCAGGTTCGGCACCGTTACGTTGAATTGATAAAGGCCGGAACCAGAAAGTCCGGCGAAAGATGGGCGAACGTCCATCCCGCCGACCCGCACTTGCAAACTGGCGGCGTCAGTCAGAGGGGCAGCCCCGCTAAAGACCCGTCCCGGGGCGACCGCCGGAGTCGTCGGCCCGAAACCCGTCCCGAAGAGCAGGACGATATCGCCAGGCTTGGCCGGTTCGGTGGTAACGCCAGCGAACAAACCCGCCGGTGCGATGAACCGCCCGTCGGTGGCGCGGACGGCAGCCGGGAACCGGGTTGGCGTTTGCGTAAAGAGGAACAGGGCCGGAAACTCGCGAAGGACATTGGCCATCACCATATCGCTTGCACCGGCGGGCGTCGTGACCACCACCGGAACCATCCCGGTCCGCGTCAACGCGGGAGCCTGCACGTTGATCTGATTGGCGCTGATGAAGTTCATTGAGGCGGGCAGACCATCTATCGTCACTCGAACGTTATCGATCGCGGTGGGGAAAACTCCGTCAATTATCAATCCGTCCCACGTTTTCAACCCCGGGGCGAAGTTGGAACCAAAAATCGTCGTCCAGGATCCAGCCACTACGCCGGTCGCAAAGCTTGCGCCGTTCACCACACCACCGGTCGCCGTGATCGCAGGCCGAGGTGTCCCGCCGACGGAAGGCGTCAGCGTCACACTGGTCGTGTAGATCTTGTCCCCGCTATCGGATCCGTTGCCGTTCGCCGCATTCGCGGCCACATAGATTTTAACTGGCCCGACGTCGGTGGCAGGAGCGGTCCAATCAAATTCGAAGCGTCCAGACGAGTTCGAAGAATTTCCGTGCTCGATAAACTCGAGAGGTGCCGTCGCGCGGCAACTGGCCCCGGTGCGTTCACTGCCGTCCAGGCAGAGGACGATATCGGGCGCCGTGGGGGTAAACGTGCCTGCTTGGCCGTTCGCTTCGTTCGAACCGAGCCGAGCTGTGGCTTGGTAGCCGTAGCGCCGAGTGGTCGTGTCGCCGGTGATTACCACCGCGATGCGCTGTTTCTGGCCGGGGACATAAGTCATCCCTCCTGGCAATTGCAGCACGACTCTACCGGTTCCGGCGTTGAGCGCTGTACCGACATGACAGCCGGATCTGGCGCAAGTCGAATCGCCCGGCGCGCCAGTGTGGCGCGGATCGGGGCCGACGGAAAACGCGAAGAGGAGAATCGGAAGTGTTAAGAGAACGACGGAGCGTTTGGCAATTGTAAGGAGACGGTCTTTGTGCATAATCCCTGTTAACCCGGACTTGTATCAGTCTACTCGATTCTGGTACGAGAACTTATTACTCGGTAAAAAGTTCACAAGTGGGTCATTCCGACTAGGGCTTTGCGAGTGGTGGTGCTGAGGGGAAGAGTAGAAAGGCGGTGGGGAGAAACCCATTCGAGCGGAGGGGGGGCGCGGCGGACAGACGCTTCGAAGACTTGAATCGTGTAGATGTGATTGGTGATCCTGTGCTTGAAATGATGGAGCGCCCGCCCAATTCTCGCTTTCGGTAGTTGATGCGGTTCGGGAAGTTCCCAGAAACCTGACAGGATCGCCGTTTCCGGAGGTCGTTGCCAGAGGAGAATATTTCCGTTCCGTATGACTACCAGGAGTGAGCGCTCCACCCGACGGATGACCGTCTTGGTAACTTTTAGTAGCAGTTCACGTGCCAAACCTTTCGCATGAGCTTGGCACCAGTTCGCGAGAGGGCACTTACCGCATTGAGGATCTTTGGGAGTGCAGACAGTGGCACCCAATTCCATCATTGCTTGGTTGTGTTGGGACGGCTGAGCGGCGTCGAGAAACTCGTCGGCGACTATTTGGATACGCGACCTTGTTGGTACGGGCTCGGCAAGAAAGCGGGCGAGGACGCGGACGACGTTGCCGTCGACGACGGCGTGAGGAAGGTTGAAGGCGATGGAGGCGACGGCAGCGGCGGTGTAGTCGCCGATTCCGGGCAGGGAGCGAAGGGTCGCGTGATCGCGTGGGAAGGCACCGAGCGCGACGATCGTCTTCGCGGCGGCTTGCAGATTGCGGGCGCGGGAGTAGTAGCCGAGTCCGGCCCAAGCGGAGAGAAGTTGTGGTTCGGACACCTCCGCCAGAGCATCTACAGTTGGGTAGAGGGCGAGAAACCGTTCATAATACGGGATTACCGCCGCCACGCGGGTTTGCTGGAGCATGATCTCTGAAATCCAGATCGCATAGGGATCTCGGGTTCGGCGCCACGGCAGATCTCTTTTGGAGATTTCGTACCAAGCCGCCAGAGCGGCGCGCACTACGGGGAGTTCAGTCATTGGCTAAAAAGAAGAGCGTTTTGAAGGGAGACGACTCGATTGTCATTCGAGGGGCGCGGATGCACAACCTAAAGAATATCTCGCTCGAGCTGCCGCATAACCGACTGACGGTGATCACGGGGGTTTCGGGGTCGGGGAAGTCATCGCTCGTCTTTGATACGGTCTACGCCGAGGGGCAGCGCCGCTACGTTGAGTCGTTGTCGGCATATGCTCGCCAGTTTTTGGACCGGATGGAGAAGCCGGACGTTGATGAGATATTGGGCTTAGCACCGCCGATTGCGATCCGCCAGAAGAACACGACGCGGAACCCGCGGTCGACGGTGGCGACGTCGACAGAGGTCTATGATTTTCTGCGGCTGCTTTTTGCGCGGGCGGGCACGACGTTTTGCTCGCAGTGCGGCAAGGCGGTACAGCGGGATAACGTTGACCATGTGGCGGAAACGATGGGCCGTTTGCCGTTGGGATCACGGTGGTATGCGTTGTTTCCGGTTAACACGGCGCACAAGGAGCAGTTGATGGACCTGCGGCGGCGGGGCTTTAATCGGCTGTATCAGAACGGGAAGGTGAGCGAGTTTTCGACGCCTGAATCGCTGCTGGACTTGGATTTCACGCAACCGTTATGGGTGCTGGCGGACCGGTTGGCGATCACGGAGGACATCCGGTCTCGAATCATTGACACGGTGGAGATCTGTTACCGCGAGGCGGGCGAGGTGGTGTTTGAGCAAGCTGGAGTGGAGTCGCCGGAGCGGATTCGGTTCGCGGAGGCGTTTGCCTGCAAGACTTGCCACTTGACGTACCAGACGCCGGAGCCGGCGCTGTTCTCGTTCAACTCTCCGTTCGGGGCTTGTCCGCGCTGCCAGGGCTTCGGAAATGTGGTGGATTACGACCTGGACCTGATCATCCCCGATCCGACGGTTTCGATTCTGGCTGGCGCTGTGATGCCATGGACTACGCCGGCGTATCACGAGTGGCAGGGGCGGTTTGTGAAGCGGTATAGCAAGGCGGTGCGTTGCGAGGTGGCGGTGATGGACCTGCGGAGGGACGAGCGGGACCTGCTCGTGAACTTCCTGCGGAACGAGTTTTTCCCGGAGCTGGAGGCGCATAAGTACAAGGTTCAGATCCGGGTGCTTCTCAGCCGGTATCGGGGCTACAGTGAATGCCAGGAGTGCGGCGGGGCGCGGCTGCGGAAGGAGGCACTGAACATCCGGATCGGCGGCAAGAACATGGCGGAAGTGACTCGGTTGAATATCGCCGAGGCCCATGCCTTTTTTGATGCCTTGGCGCTGGCGCCGGAGCAGCAAACGATCGCGGGGAAGGTGCTGGTGGAGATTCAGCAGCGGCTGAAGTTTCTGAACGATGTCGGGCTGGAGTATCTGACGCTGGACCGGCTTTCGGCGACGCTGTCGGGCGGCGAGGCGCAGCGGATCCAGTTGGCGACGTGCTTAGGTTCCCGGCTGGTGGGCGCTTGCTACGTGCTGGACGAGCCGTCGATTGGGCTGCACTCGCGGGACACGGAGCGGCTGATCAAGATTCTGCATGAGCTGCGGGATTTGGGCAACACGGTGCTGGTGGTGGAGCATGACCCGGACGTGATGCGGGCGGCCGACCACATTGTGGACTTGGGGCCGGGGGCCGGCGAGCTTGGCGGGAAGGTGACGTTTGAGGGCTCGTTTGCGAAGCTGATGGCCAACGGGGGCGAGTCGTTGACGGGGAAGTATTTGAACGGGGAGATGGCGACGGCGCAGAAGGTGGCGCGGCGGGCGGTGAACCCGAAGAAGGTGGTGGAGGTGAGGGGAGCGCGGGCGAACAACCTGCGGAACGTGGACTTGGAGATTCCGCTGAACATGCTGGTGGTGGTGACGGGGGTGAGCGGCTCCGGCAAGAGTTCGCTGGTGCATGATGTGGCATTCAAGGCTCTGACGAAGGAGTTGGAACGGCAGGGTCCGCGGAAGACGGCGAAGGAGGAGAGCGAAGAGTTTGCGGGGGCTGAGCGGCAGGTTTGGAAGAGTGTGGAGCGGGCCCATTTGTTGAACCAGATTGTGCTGGTGGACCAGAGCCCGATTGGGCGGACGCCGCGGTCGAATCCGGTGACTTATGTGAAGGCGTTCGACATTATGCGGGAGCTGTTTGCGAGCACGCCGGACAGTGATCGGAGGGGGTACACGCCGGGTCACTTTTCGTTCAACATTCCGGGCGGGCGGTGCGAGGTCTGCCAGGGCGACGGGACGGTGACGGTAGAGATGCAGTTTCTGGCTGATGTGGAGTTGGTGTGCGAAGAGTGCCGGGGGACGCGGTTTAAGCAGGCGATTCTGGACGTGAAGTACAAGGGGTTGAACGTCCATCAGGTGCTGCAGTTGACGGTGATGGAGGGGTTGCGATTCTTTGCGGAGACGCCGAAGCTGAAGGCGCGTTTGCAGGTGCTGGCGGACGTTGGATTGGGGTATTTGCGACTGGGTCAATCGGCGACGACGCTGTCTGGCGGCGAGGCGCAACGGGTGAAGCTGGCGGCGCATTTGGCGCAGTCGACGTCGGAGGGGACGTTGTTCATTTTTGACGAGCCGACGACGGGTTTGCATTATGACGACATACGGAAGTTACTCGACAGCTTCCAGCGACTGATCCAGAACGGGGGGTCGATTTTGCTGATTGAGCATAATTTGGATGTGATTCGGGCGGCCGACTGGGTGGTTGATATGGGCCCGGAAGGCGGGAGCGCTGGGGGGCGCATTTTGGGGGTGGGGACCCCGGAACAGATTGCTCTGCTGGCGGGATCCCACACGGGAGCGTTTTTACGCAGCGAGGTTCTACGCAGCGAGGGATAGGTCAAGCTGCGGTCCCTCGGCGATGGTAGTTTTGGGCCGAAGAGCGGCCTGCTCGCCGGGCCGGGGGAAATTCACAGCGGCGTGTTCGCCGAAGAGTTCCCGAGCGGCTTCGTCGTAGGCTTTGGCGGCGGCCCATTCGGAGCGGAACTCGCCCTGTGGATAGCCTTTTCCGTCCTTCTTCACGGCAGCCCGCCAGAGGCATTGGTCTTTGACCCACGAGACGCCTTTGTAGTCTGACGTCATTTTCTTTGAAGTTTTGCGAACTGAGGCGGCGGCATGGGCGTAATTGAGCAGGCCGAGATTAGCCCGGCGGCAGTTCAACGGGTCTCTATCCTGATAGACTGGTTTCCCGCGGGTGGGGGTATTGGGCCCGAGCACGAACCGATAGAGCGCCATTTCTCGTCCGTCGATTTTCGTTTGGACGTAGGTTTCTTTTATGCGCCAGGTGTGGGGGGCGCATTTTGCGAAGTCGGCGGCGTCGATTACGGCATAGCGGCCATCGACGAGCGGCAGGTAGCCGGTATCGCCGTTGATATAGGGCTGGAGTCTGGAGATGCGGTCCAGTTCGAGGCCGAGTTTGCCGAAGGCTCCGTAGAGAAATTGTAGTTGTAAGAACCGGGCTTCGGCGGCGCGGGGTGCTTCGCCAACGAGGATGTTGGCGAAGCGAATCTGCCAGACGTTATTTCTTTCGTAGAAGGTGATGCCTCGGTCGTTGTTGCCCGGTTTGGCGAGACGATTGGTGAGGCTGAGCCAAATGGTTTTGGCTGAGAGTTTAGTGAGATTTAGGGAACGGCCATGGAATTCCATCACACGGCGGCAGGCCTCGAGGGGCGCGATCAGTTCCTGGGGTACGGTTACATGGTGCATTGTCATTTTCTCCGCGGCCTCCAATAGAAAACGCCCCGACTCTTGGGGAGCCAGGGCGTATGGGGTACCGCTGTTTGCAGTCTAGCGGACGGGCAAGCAAAATCGGCTCGGCGGGGTGAGCGAAATTCCCGCTAGGCTATTGTCTTATTAGGGACTTATTTTTATTTTCACACCTTGTGAACGACATTTTCAAAAGCCCTAAAAACTGTAGAAAAGGGGTTTTTACCGAAGCACGAGTGAACGACCTAACTGGTCCTGCGAGCGATCGGCGAGATCGCCTTAGCGGGTGGGCGGGGCTCGATGCCCCGCCTGCCCGCCAGAGGGAAAACGACTTAGTGATAGCACTTTCCAGTGCTTTTTTGCAGTTCTGTATTTTCATCGGTTCGCGCTATCCGATTCATTGTAATAGCTTTACGGATATTTTTGAGTTTTTTCGGCTGGGTTCGTTTTCCTACGCGGCCAGCGGGACCGGGGCGGCCGTCAATTTTTCGAGCAATTCCTTAACGTTGCAACCGGGGGCGATGTCGGACCTAAGTTCTTCGTTTAGAGTGGGCGGCATCGGCGGGATAGCCTTAGCGGGTGGGCGGGGCTCGATGCCCCGCCTGCCCGACAGAGGGAAAACGACCTAGTGATAGCACTTTCCAGTGCTTTTTTGCAGCTCTGTATTTGGTCGGTTCGCGCTATCCGATTCATTGTAATAGCTTTACGCGTATTTTTGAGTTTTTTCGGCTGGGTTCGTTTTCCTACGCGGCCAGCGGGACCGGGGCGGCCGTCAATTTTTCGAGCAATTCCTCAACGTTGCATCCGGGGGCGATTTCGGGCATAAGTTCCTCGTTTAGAGTGGCGCCATCGGCGGGATAGCCTTAGCGGGTGGGCGGGGCTCGATGCCCCGCCTGCCCGCCCGAGGGAAAACGCGCTAGTGATAGCACTTTCCAGTACTTTTTTGCAGTTCTGTCTTTTCGTCGGTTCGCGCTATCCGGTTCATTATAATAGCCTTACGCTGATTTTTGAGTTTTTTCGGCTGGGTTCGTTTTCCTACGCGGCCCGCGGGACCGGGGCGGCCGTCAATTTCTCGAGCAATTCCTCAACGTTGCAACCGGGGGCGATTTCGGACCTAAGTTCCTCGTTTAGAGTGGGCGCCATCGGCGGGATAGCCTTAGCGGGTGGGCGGGGCTCGATGCCCCGACTGCCCGCCCGAGGGAAAACGACCTAGTGATATCACTCTCCACTACTTTTTTGCAGTTCTGTGTTTTCATCGATTCGCGCTATCCGATTCATTATAATAGACTTACTCGGATTTTTGAGTTTCTTCGGCTGGGTTCGTTTTCCTACGCGGCCAACGGGACCGGAGCGGGCGTCAATTTTTCGAGCAATTCCTCAACGTTGCAACCGGGGGCGATTTCGGCCATAAGTTCTTCGTTTAGAGTGGCGCCATCGGCGGGATCGCCCTAGCGGTCAGGCGGGGCTCGATGCCCCGCCTGAC
>JANXMS010000276.1 GCA_025354525.1 Acidobacteriota bacterium | reverse complement strand
TGATATTGGTAGCTGCTTTGATAATACGGCGATGGTCGAAATGATTTATGAAAACTGTTTCCAGCGGTCAGAGCACTAGATCTATACTTCCGGTTCGGCTAACTTTGTTCGAAAAATGAATCGAGACTGCCCAGAAGTAGTCTCGATTTTTCGGCATCCGCGAAGAACGAACCTCCCCTGATCACCAAAAAGTGCCCCCCAAAGTGACCCAGTTCGCACCCGGTATGTGGTGTCGCCTACCTTGCGCCGGGCCAGCTGGCCGAGCAGATAAGAATGCTATCGCCATAGTCGCGCAACGAGTTGCCCGCCTTCGGCATAGATGATTTACCGCGTGGCCGGTGCCAGTGACCTGCGGCAGGAACTGTTTCCTAAGTGGTCAAGTCTATTTACGCAGAAGTGGTCAACTTTGCGGGAGCGCCGGGGTCTCGATTACTTTTTGCAGTGCCTGCGCTGTGAACTGATAACTCTGGCTAGGATGCGTAGAACTCAATGATGCGCTCACCTATGGAGCGCGCATCAATCCAGTAACCCGCGTTTGCCACTTGCTGGCGCAGGAGTTTCAGTTTTGATCGATTCGACGGAAATGCTGCTATGGCCAGATATGGAGAGAGCGCTTTCTGGTCTGGGCGGGTGCTCTGTTCGGAAGGAAACAATTCGTTTGGCATAGTAATTCAGTCAACGATTCCAACACCTCGAGTGAGATGTGGGTGAAAAGTGTATTCTGATAGTGTATGACAAACTTATCGTCGTTGAACGATCTACCTTGTACTCTCAATCCGATGATTTCTGCCTTAGTCCACTCCGTATAAGCTTGGATAGCCCGAGGCCTCCTCCTTCCGCGATGCTCTTCGATAAGTGTTCCTGAGCGAATTCCATCATACTCGCTCCTGTCTGGTCCTCGCCGCCCCAGGCGCCGCCACTGGCATCACCTTTCATCGATTGGAGGATCTGGCCGATGAGAAGAGCCTCAAACTGAGAGGCTACCTTTTCGATCTCAGCGTCGCTGGGGTCGCCTTTGCCGTTGCGTACAGGAAGCGAGGGTTCAACTGACAATCGACTCAGTGCTTGAATTCCCACTAGATTACCTCCAACTCAGCGTCAATTGCTCCGGCCGCTTTCATCGCTTGCAGCACTGCGATCACCTCCCGAGGAGTGGAGCCGATTGCCTGTAGGCCGCGGACCAAATCCTCGACCGAAGCGCCCGGCTTCAAGGCCACCTGGCGCGCCTTTTCTTCCTTCGTGCCGACCCCCTGGTTCGGCGTAACCGTTGTCTGCCCCGCCCCGAGGGGAGCCGGCTGCGAAACGTCAAACGTAGTCTGGACCTCTACGGAAAGGCTGCCGTGCAGGATCGCAACAGGTGCCAACTTCACGTCTTTGCCGAGAATGATCGTCCCCGTCCGTTCGTTAATTACGATACGATTCCGGCGGTCCGCATCGACGGTCAGAATTTCGATTTCTGCCAGAAACTCAACTAGCCGCGCCGAGTATGCAGGCGGGGGGATCAAGGCGATTGCACCGGAACTCTCTGCTTGCGCAATTGGGGTGCCATTGAACGAAAATCGGTCGTTGATTGCCTTGGCCACTCGAGCTGCCGTCGAAAAGTCAGCCCGAAGAAGTTGCAAACGCAAAGACGACGCGGAAAGTTGGGC
Organism: Acidobacteriota bacterium; assembly: GCA_025354525.1. GTDB lineage: Bacteria > Acidobacteriota > Terriglobia > Bryobacterales > Bryobacteraceae. The sequence continues at coordinate 16,424 of JANXMS010000276.1, read as the reverse complement.
TGGCGATTGTCTCTCGACAATACCCCCTCCAGGGACCCGAGCCGCCGTAGGATGGTTGACTGTCTGTGAGTTCCCGGCCCTCCCCGCCACGAATCCGGAGGTTAGCAGCGCTCCTTGGGCCGCAACGTAGATCTGCCCGTCCGCCCCTTTAAGCGACGTAAGCAGCAGTTGTCCGCCTTGGAGATTCGAGGAGTCCCCGATGGCGGAAACGGTGACATCTACCCGAGTCCCCGGCTGAGCGAAAGGCGGCAGCGTGGCTGTCACCATCACCGCGGCAACGTTTTTCACTTGCATCGCTTGGGGGTTGACGGTGACACCCATACGCCCCAACATGTTTGCCAAGGTTTGAGCGACGAACACTGTCTGGCGCTTGTCCCCAGTACCGTTCAATCCGACGATCAAACCGTAGCCGACGAGTTGGTTGTCCCTGACGCCTTCAATCGCAACCAGCTCCTTGAGCCTCACTGGAGCGGCTTGGAGTCCTCCGACGAGCAATAGGGACGGTAGCCATGCCACAGCCCTGCTCATAACGGTAAAAGTCCTAAGAGAATTCGGTATAGGAAGAATGGACGTCGGACTGCATCTCCCACGACGCCCTTTCCGTTAACGCGTACTTCGAGCATCCCGACCCGGTCGGAGGCGATCGCATTAGCGCCTGTCAGATCGTCTGGTCGGACTACTCCGCGAACCTCTACGACTTGGCGCTCAGAGTTCACAACCACTTCCTTTACGCCGTGGACGATCATGTTCCCGTTGGGAAGAACGGCGACTACGCGCGCTGTCAGAGCGGTGTTCAGTACCGTTGATCGACTCGTCTCCCCTTGCCCCTGCAACTGGGTCGCGCCGTTTGTACCGGCCAGATTCGCCAAAGGTCCGGCCGCTTTCAGTGGCCCGAGCGCCGCTGTGATGCTCTGTTTGACACTCGACTTTCGATTAGTGTTCGTCACCCCTTTGGCCACGGCCGAAGCGCGGTCACTCACGAGAATCGTCACCAAGTCGTCTATCCCTTGTGCCCGAAAATCACGTCCCAACTCAGCGAACCGCCCTCCCGATTGGAAAAGCGATCCGGGGCTAGCCGCTACCCCGGGCGAACCGCGGCCCTGTGTAGCATCTCGGATGTATTGGTCGAGCGGAGATAGCGCAGGGCCCTCTCGTCGTTTCGCCTCACCGGTTGATAGAAAACAAAAGGCCAGACACAATCCGAATGCCGACTTCAATGGGAACCCCCGGGCATGATCTGCACGGAGCCCGCAGAATTGACTTTGGCTCGTAGCCGCCGACCGGCATGCTTAATGAGAATTGCTTGGCCGGGTTCGCCGTCGGTCTCGGCAACTGCGGGGAACGAAAGAGTCGCGTTGGCCATAGCAAGTGAAGCTTGCACCGGTTCGCCTCGCCGGACCGTCGGAACGTTAATCAAATCCGAGCGAAGCAGCGACTGTCCGGCAGGCAGATTTCGACGCACACGGAACGGCTTGCTATTCGGATCCGCGCAGTCTGTCGACGTTAAGAATGGGTTGATCCATCGCCGGGCCGATTGAAAAGAAGATGGCTCCGGCTGGATTCCTGCGGCTACGTCCACCCGGGATGACCAACAGTTCCGTGCCACCAGAATTCTTGCTTTCGCCCAAATTGGAAGAGTCCTCTTCTCTCCTGTCGTCAATGACCCACGCCACAAGATAGGGCCATCGAGAAGTGTCGTCGCACCTCCCAAGACCCCCTGCCGTTGAAAGCGGATGATCCCGGTCGGCAGAGCGTGCTTGACGAAATCGAGCAATTCGACCCGAACCTCCTGGCCAGGAAAAAGCTCGGCAACAGCGGCCTCTAAAGTTCTCAAAAGAGTGGTTGACTCAAGAATCTGCTGGTGCCGTTCAATACATAGGTGCTCTGGCATCCCCTCCGCCGACAGTCCTTCGGCTACCGCCATCCGAACCAATTGCGCTCGGCTCAGCACCCGTTTCACGCTCGGTGCGGGAGCCGGCCCGAGGTCGGTCAACTTGTCTAAAGCTTCAAATGCGGTTACGGCGGTCGAGATCTCGCCAGCGCGGATCCGTTCTCCTGCGATCACGGTACAGGCGACCAAATTCAATTCTGCAAACATTAGTAAAAAAGTAAAGCGCTTCATAGGAACCCCTTAGCGAGCGATGTTGTTCACTTGTTGGTACATTTCGTCGGCCGCCCGCACGACCTTTGAGTTCGCCTCATAGGCCCGTTGGCTCATGATCAGGTTGATGAATTCTTCCACGACACTTACATTTGATTGTTCGGTGTAGCCCTGCATCAGAGATCCAATTCCCTCCTGCCCGCCTGGGTTGCCAATCACTGGCTCTCCGGATGCGTCGGTTGGCAGAAAGAGGTTCCGCCCGATATTGTTCAAGCCAGCCGGATTGACAAACGCTGCGAGTTGGATTTGCCCTGCGATTTGAGCGGCACTCTGCCCTGCTTGTTGAAAACTCACCGTCCCGTCTTGAGCGATCGAGAGCCCTTGGGCTTCCGCAGGAATAGTGATTTGGGGTTCCAATGGGTCTCCATCGCTGGTAACTAGAATTCCATCACGATTCATTTGGAATTGTCCTGATCGGGTGTAGCCGATCTCCCCGTTGGGCCGCCGAACTTGAAAGAACCCACGCCCCTCGATAACCATGTCGAGCGGGTTGCTTGTCTGCATCGCGCTCCCTTGCGTAAAGATAATTTCATTAGCAAAAGTGCGGGCACCGAGGCCAATCTGAAGGCCGCTCGGCACCGTGGTCTGCGCGCCAGCGGCGGCCCCAGGCTGAACCATTGTCTGATAGAGAAGGTCCTGGAACTGAGCTCGTCTCATCTTGAAGCCGACCGTGTTCGCATTGGCAAGATTATGGGCAATGTTGTCGACGTTGGTCTGTTGTGCGGACATGCCGCTGCCGGCGCTGAATAGGGCTCTAATCATTCTTTGATTCCTCTAGCCATGGGACTTCACAACCTCGTCGAGAACTTTCTGATTCATCTCTCCCGCCATCGCCATCGCTCGCTGAAGCGACTCGAACTGCCGAAGAACGTGGATCATTCTAACGGCGGATTCGGCCGCCTGGGTGTTCGGGGCCTCTGTATATCCTTGGTTGACTTGAACGTTACGCGCCGGTGCTGGCTGATCGGCCAGCGCCGCGTCCTTGGGCAATACGAAAAGGCTGTGACCTTTCTTTGACAGAACCTCAGGATGAGCGAAGTCTACGATCTGAAGTTGCGCCACCGGTGCCCCGTTCTGAAAAATCTCGCCCGCTCCGGTAATCCTTGCTTCGGTGTTCGGCTGTAGTTGAATTGGACGATTCAAGGTGTCGAGAACCGGTCGACCATCTCCCGACTGGAGGGCTCCGGCGGCATTCAGTCGAAACGAGCCAGAACGGGAGTAAACAGGTCCGTCGGTTCCTCCCAGGGCGAAGAAGCCCCGACCTGCCAAGGCAAGATCGGTAGGCTTCCCGGTCTCCTGCAGCGGACCTTGTGTGAAGTCCGTCCAGTTTTTTTCGATCACTGGTACGGTGAACGGCAGCGTACCGCTAGCGTTGGCCTCCGGTGAAACGTAGAGACTGTATGACTCCCGGTCCGCTTTGAAGCCGGCCGTGGTGCTGTTGGCCAAATTGTTGGCGAGGACCTCAAGCGATTCCATTCTCGCTCTCATTCCACTCGCTGCTGCTACGCCGATAGGATCCATAACGCTGCTGGACTTCAGAGCAATTGGTTGGCCAAAGAGGCATGGTTCGCTTAGCAGAGCAGTTCTGCGCCGAAAAAGTGGCAGCGTGACTTAAAATCGTCGATGAATCGACGGTTAGTTGGCGCGATACATCGAATTTTGTCGGGAGGACCGAATTGGCCTCAAATGTGCAAAGACCGTTGTGGCCTCGCTATGAGCATCGATCTCCAGTTCCCCTCCATTCCACAGGTCGCCAATTCACACTCTGTCGCGACAACAGCTCGAGTCGGTGACACCGTCGAAGGTTCAGATTGGCAATCCATTTTAGATGAGTTGTTCCAAATTGAACCCGAGGTTGCAACGCCATCTGAAGAGGCGACGTCGGTCGAACCTTTAAGGGAAACGAGTTCGCCGGTTCCGCTTTCGGCCATTGCATTCCTGGCCTCTTTCTTATCAAAAGAGGCACTCGCCAAATCTAATCTCGCCGACTCGGTTGTCGAACCCAACGCTGACAAGAACTCGGTGGATGATGAGATCACTTCGGAATCGGAATCTCAACCGACCGCAGCACTTTCGGAACTTCCAGCCTCAGAAGGCGAGCTCGATCTCTCGCCAAATCTTTGGGAACAGGTTCCCACTGCGGTTCCAACTCTTGTTCTTCCTCCTGAGGTTCGGTCAGACTTTCTCACTGTGGACAACCCCCCGAGGGTCCAAGGGCCGGACGAGTACCCGACGGGAATCGCCTCGCGTCCTTCGTTGGTTCACGTCCCTGAAATGAGAAGCGATTCGCAAATCGTTTCTGCGGTCTTTTCCGTGAAGACAGAGGCGCTGGGCGACGAAGCTTCCAGGCCTGACTCTGACCCCCTTGTGGCGCTTGCTGACGTTGGATTAGCTAGTCGGTCTCAACGACCCCAAAGTGAAACCCGAGAGCAACCCGATGATCGAGACGGCAAACACACAAATGAGCCGGAGGCGATTACCGAGGACGACGCGATAAAGACAGGAGATGTTTCGGAACCGACAGGAGGGAGTGCAGGGTTCTCGCAGGTTGGGCATCGCCAAATCCAGGAGTCAGGAAGCCGATCCATTGGGAGCCGTTCGCCGCCGGTCTCGTTTGCCACTGAAGTTGATGCAGCGATGGCCGACTCAGGCGAGCCAACAAGACCCAGCCCGGTGAACCTCGATCTTCGAATCTCCCACGGAGATCTCGGCTTGCCCGACGATTCCGGGGCTGGCGAACTGCGTCTCCAGTTGCGTCAACGCGGTGAAGAAATCCAGATGCGATTGCAGGGGACCGGAGAGGGAATGGCCAGTCGGGCTCAGTCGGAGTGGGCCGGGCTGGTCGAGCGGCTGAAGCCACAGGGCCTTGAGGCGGAGAGGACCCATTTTACGGCCATCCAGGGCTCCAGAGAATCAGAAGTGCGACCGCTCCATGCGATCGAAACGATGCATGGGGAAGGCAACGAAAACACCGACGCCGACGGGCAACGACGCTCACAAGAGCGGGACCATCGGCAAGAACAACAACGAAATCACGAAGAGCGCGTCCGTCGCCAGAGTGAGCTGAAAACCCGGTTCAGCCGTTTCTTGAACTGGTAGTGATTGAACACTAAGGAACAAAACTAATGATCCCAGACCTAAAGAGTACGACAGCAGCGAGCGCGTCTAGCCAAGCCGCAAGCACGAGCCAAGTAAGGCTTCCACCCTCCGACCCCTTGGCCAACAAGGAAACGTTCCTTCAACTGCTGGTCGCCCAGATTAAGAACCAAAATCCGCTGAGCCCTCAGGATGGGGTGGCGTTTCTCAGTCAGTTGGCTCAGTTCACTGACCTCGAACAGAGTCTAGGCATGCGTCAGGACATCGCGGCCATCAAAGATCTCATGCAATCGGCAAAAGGCACTCAGCCGACCGCCTAGGGAATCGTAATCGAATTTTGGAGCCTCTATGTTTACTTCATTTTCTACAGCATTGTCTGCCCTAAGCGCGCATTCGACCGCGGTCGACGTGGTCGGCAATAATCTCGCCAACTTGAATACCCCCGGCTTTAAGGCCAGTGTCGTTTCGTTTTACGATCTGGTTACGCAATCGTTGGGTGCCGGCCTAGGCGAGACCCAAGTTGGCTTTGGCGTCGCTCGACCAATCACCCTGCGTCAATTCTCGCAAGGGGCGATCCAATCGAGCGCCGGCCCCCTAGACGCCGCCATTGAAGGTGACGGATTCCTTGTCTTGCGATCCAAGGCGAATGCCACGATCTACGGACGCGGTGGTAACTTACAGGTTGATCGCAACGGATCGCTCCTGACCGCGACAGGGGAACGTGTCCAAGGGTGGGCGTCGCAAACCGGCGTCATCAACACGAACTTTCCCGTCGGCGACATTACGGTCCCGGTTGGCTCGTTGCGCCCAGCGACCTCCACCAGCCAGATTACCTTCGACATGAACCTCAACGCTCGCGCGACGGTCGGCCCTCCTGCCGACACGTTCTCGTCGTCCATGGAAACCTACGATTCTCTCGGAGTGTCCCACATCGTCACGATCCAGTTGACGAAAACCGCAAACCCTGGAGAATGGAGCTATGCGTACTCGGTGCCGGATGCGGATGTCTCGACGCCCGTCGCTCCGGTCACCGGCACGGTGACCTTCGGCCCCAACGGAGTCCTCACGAACCCACCGGCCACCGGTCCGTTTCCCACCCTGAGTATCACCGGATTGAACAGCGGAGCCGCTCCCATGGACGTGACCTGGAACATGTTTAACGGCAATACCCCTCGGCTCACCCAATTCGCACAACCGTCGGCGATGTCCGCCCTCGGCCAGAACGGGTCCCCTGCGGCAGTGTTGGTCCGCGTGGGACTCGGCAACGGAGGTGTAATGCTCGCGCAGTATTCAAACGGTGAACACGTTGTCGTTGGTCAATTAGCGATGGCGTCGATTCGGAACCCGGAGTCTCTGATCTCGGTTGGTAACAACTCCTACCAACTCAGTGCGCGGAGCGCTACCCCTGCTGTCGGAACACCCGGCACTGGCGGAAGGGGCACGATTATCGGCGGCGCGGTCGAGAATTCGACCGTTGACATTGCCAAGGAGTTCACCAACTTGATCGTTCTCCAACGTGGCTACCAAGCGAATACGAGAGTAATCACCACTGTGGATGAGATGAGTCAAGAGACTATCAACTTGAAACGCTAGTTCCAAATTGGAACACCATTATGAGCATTCTGGAAGAATTGGGCCATTGCGCGGACATTCCGCTTGAAATCGTTGTAGAGCTTGATCGAAAAGTGATGACGGTTCGGGAGATATTGAGCTTAGCCCCAGGCAGCGTAATAAAAATGCGGCGTTCTGCCGGCGAGAATATCGATATCCTCGCCGGCGACGCTCTCGTGGCCTTCGGAGAGATCGTAATCATCGAGTCCACGATGGGGGTCCGCATAACGGACTTCAACTTGCAAGAGTAACTAGCATGGAACTCTTTAAGTTCGTTGTCGCTCTCATAATCACGTTCGGGCTGTTGGGTGGCACGCTCTGGCTACTCAGGCGATGGGGCCGCCTAGAACAGCCGACACGATCATTCTGGCGACGGCAGCCGAAGGCCAAGCAGCTTTGTTCCCGCGAAAGGCTGGTTCTGTCTTCAGAATGCACGCTACACCTGATCGAAATCGATCAATGCCCGCTACTCCTCGCCGTCTCCAGCAAGGGAGTGGTTCCGATTCCAATCCCTCAGAACGAGAGGTATGTCAGGCAAGTAGCTGGATGTGCCCGATGACCGCGCCAAGGCGCATGCGCCGCGCGATTCCAATGCTCGGGCTCTTGGGACTCCTCTGTGTGCCGAGCTCTCAGGCTGCACCTCGGCCCAATAGTGGGTTTCGAGTGGAACTTCCCGGAAAGGCAGCGAAGGCGAAATCGGTAGAGGAAGCCGTTGGCCTGCCCATGCAAATCGTTCTGATGTTCACCGGGCTTACGGTTCTTCCCGCCGTAATTATGTCGCTAACTCCGTTCCTTCGGATTACGCTTGTACTCCACTTCCTGCGCCAGGCCATCGGCACCCAAACCGCTCCCTCGAATCCGGTTCTTGTTGGGCTGGGTTTGTTCCTGACCGTGCTTATCATGAACCCAGTGCTCACCGAAGTTCAGGAAAAGGCATGGAAGCCGTATGAGTCGGGTCAGATGTCGTTGAGTGAAGCCGCTGCGGCAGGGCAAGCCCCATTGAAAGCATTTCTCATCCGCTATGTCCGCGAAAAAGATGTCAAGACGTTACTCGAGATTTCGAAATCGCCTGCCCCAGCGAAACCTGAGGACTTGGACTTGAAGATCCTGTGTCCTGCCTATGTTCTGAGCGAACTGAAAACGGGTTTTCAGATTGGAGCCATGCTGTTCCTCCCCTTTCTTGTAATCGACATTTTGGTTGCCTCTGTCACTCTCTCGGTCGGGATTGTGCAACTCCCTCCGGTCATGGTTTCCGCACCTTTCAAAATACTCCTTTTCGTTTTGATTGATGGCTGGAATTTAGTGGTCGGATCGTTAGTGAAGTCCTTCTACTGATGGAACGGGTTCCCCGATGACTACTACACTCGTTATTGAGATCATTCGACAAGCATTCACACAGTGTTTTTGGCTTTGTCTGCCGCTACTGGGCGTCGGTTTCGTGGCTGGTATTCTAATCAGCTTGCTTCAAATCGTGACATCGATTCAGGACTCGGCGTTCGGAACGGTGCCTCGTTTGGCCGCCTTTCTCCTAGCGCTATTCGTCTTCCTCCCTTGGATGCTGTATCGCATCACCGAGTACGCCGTCTCCATTCTGGGCCATCTGGACAAATATGCCGGATAACCTTACGAACTGGGGGCCAAGCCTCGGCGCAGGCGATCTAATCATTCCGCACGGTTTTTTCATTCACTTTCTCTTGACCCTCTTTCGGGTGGGCGGGATCTTCGCCTTCGTTCCGGTTCCGGGACTCAAGTCGGCGTTGGATCCGACGAGAATTGGCTTGGTCGTCCTTCTCAGTTGGTTGGTCTTTCCGCTGACTCCTCTTACGCAAGCCGTGCCGGCGACGTTGTCCGGCGCGTTGGCCCTCATGATCTCCGAAGTCAGCCTCGGGCTTGTGTTCGGGTTATCGATTCAATTTCTCCATGAGGGAATACTAATCGGTGCACAAATCCTAAGCGTTCAGGCAGGCTATTCCTACGCGTCGACGATCGATCCCACTTCCGAAGCCGACTCCTCCGTCCTTCAAGTCGTTCTCGTCCTCGGAGCCTCTCTGTTCTTTCTTACTTTTGGATTGGACCGGGTGCTGCTTAAGGCGGTTGTGCGTTCTTTCGACGCCTATCCTCCCGGAACATTCGTCGCGAGCCTCTCCACCGCATCGAGTGTCATCGCAATCAGCGGGGAGATGTTCTCGCGGGGCCTCCGGGTCGCCGCGCCCATCGTAGGAGTATTGGTGCTCGTCGACGTGGCGATGGCTCTGCTGTCGCGGTTGCAGCCGCAGATGCAACTGCTGAATCTGTCATTTCCGCTCAAGATGTTGCTGAGCTTGGCGGGACTGGCCTTGGCGATCCAGACGCTGCCTGCCGGGGTCGAGGCGTCTGCCGAGACAACCTTCCGCTTCATAAATTCGATCTTGGCGAAGGAAGGCTCATAAATGGCGGATGGCAATCGTACGGAAAAGCCCTCGGCCCGAAAGCTCCTGAAGACCCGCGACGAGGGTAACTATGTCGTAAGCAAGGAGTTTACGGCCGCCATTCAATTCACCGTCTTCTTCATTCTCTTGATCCAATTTGGTGATCGGTTTGGCATGGGTTGCCGCACTTTCGTTTATGGCTGGATCCGCGAGGCTTTTGCTTACAAGGAAGTTCAGCGGGAAGCGCTCCCGGAACTAATCCAAAGAGGCCTGCTGCCTTACCTGCTGCCTATCCTCGGGCTTGGCTCCGTGCTAACCTTCGCCACTATCGCGGCACAATTGACAGTCTCACAACTGGGCATTTCGGGAATGAAGCTGGCACCTCAGTTTTCCAAGTTGAATCCACTATCCCGGATCAAAGAGATGCCGCGACAAAACATGTCGAGTGCGTTGCAGGCAAGCGTCTTGCTGCCGGTGTTTCTTGGCGCGATCTATCTCCTGGTGGAAACCAACGCCGCTAGCCTGCTGCGCCTTCCCTATCAGTCCATCGCCAGCGGAGAATTCACTATTCTCGCGATTCTAGAAGATTTGCTCTATAAGGCAACCTTCGTGTTCCTAATTGTTGGGGTCATTGACTGGTATCGACAACAGAGTCGCTATACCAAGCAACTCATGATGACGAAGCAGGATCTCAAGGACGAGCACAAGGAATCCGAAGGAAACCCCCAGCTTAAAGCGAAGCTCCGCAAGATGCAGCGGGATAACTCCCGGCGCCAAATGATTACGAATGTCCCTAAGGCGTCGGCAATCATCGTGAACCCGACGCACTACTCTGTGGCGGTTCGGTACGAACTGGGTGGCTCTGGCGCTCCCAAAGTCGTGGCCAAAGGGAAAAATTACCTTGCGCGTCGCATTCGTGAGATTGCCATGGCTAATGAGATTCCGATCGTTGAGAACCCGCCTCTTGCTCGGGCCCTCTATGCAGCCGTCGATGTGGGCCAGGAAATTCCCCCGCATCTCTATCGGGCCGTGGCCGAGATATTGGCCTATCTCTACAAAGTTTTGGGAGGTAAGCTCCCTGGAACGGCAAATGCATAGGAATTCTGACTGAATATGGCTTCTTCGACTACTCCGATCGCTCCACTTACGAAGGGCCCCTCCGAAGCGTTGGGGAACTCGTCCGCTCGAACCGCACGTGTGGTCTCCGAGTCGACTTCCAAAGATGGCGGTGTTCTTGATATGCTCAGCTCTTTTTCCTGGCGAGATGCAGCGGTTCCGCTGACCGTTCTGGGAATCGTTCTGGCTATGATTACTCCCGTGCCTGCCGTTGTGCTGGACTTGCTAATTAGCGCCAACATAACGCTTTCCGTGGTGTTGCTACTTGTATCAATCTACATCAACAAGCCTGCGGAGTTTAATGTTTTCCCGACGGCGCTGCTGTTGATGACCTTGTTTCGGCTCGCGTTGAACATCTCCTCTTCTCGGCTCATTCTACTAAATGGAAACTCCGGGACCGCTGCGGCCGGCGACGTGATTGAGGCATTTGGGAACTTTGTAGTCGGGGGGAATTACGTTATTGGACTCGTCATCTTTCTTGTCTTGATCGCGATTCAGTATGTGGTCATCAATCATGGCGCGGTCCGTATCTCGGAGGTGACGGCCCGCTTCACCCTCGACGCGCTGCCTGGAAAGCAAATGTCTATCGATTCGGATCTCAATGGAGGATTGATCGACGAAGCGGAGGCCCGCCGGCGCCGCAAGGAGCTTTCTGCCGAAGCGGAGTTCTATGGAGCCATGGACGGCGCATCACGATTTACGCAGCGCGACGCGGTAGCAAGCATCCTCATAACGGTGATCAACATTCTTGCTGGCTTTCTGATCGGCGTGATCCAACATGGGATGGATCTCAAGAAGGCTCTGCAGACCTATACGATTCTGACAATTGGTGATGGGTTGGTTACCGTGATTCCTGCCTTGATGATTTCGGTTTGCGGTGCCCTAATCATCACACGGACCGGATCGGATAAGAAACTCGGTCAGGATATTCAGAAGCAAGTCTTCAGCAATCCGGAGCCGTTGCTGCTGTCTGCTGGCGTATTGATGGCGATGTCGATGTTCCCAGGCATGCCAACAATTCCGTTTTTGGTTCTTGGCGGTATCTCCGGTGCCGTTGGCTGGCGCTTGAAGAAAGGCGCTCGACTTTCTGAGGAAGAAGAAAAGGCGGGGCCTGAGGCTGGGAGCGCTCCCCAGCGCGAGAACCTCGAGGCGCTTTTGAAGGTCGAACTGCTGGCGCTCGAAATGGGACTCGGCTTGGTACGGCTGGTCGAAGGGGGAGCTCAATCGCCGCTCCTGCGGCGGATTGCTGGTATTCGGAGACAGTTAGCCTCCGATCTCGGATACTTATTGCCAGCAGTTCGGGTAACGGACAACTTGCAACTGAAATCTCGCGAGTACATCATCTCCCTCAAGGGGGTCGAGATTGGGCGGTGTGAAGCGCCCGCCGGAATGGAGATGGCCATCCCGGCGTCACGCGATTGTCCCAAATTGGACGGAATTCCCACAAAGGAACCTGCATTCGGGATTCCAGCCCTGTGGATTCCCGCCGAGAAGGCGGAGGAGGCGAGGGCGGCTGGCTACACCGTAGTCGATGCTGTTAGTGTTATGGCTACCCACCTAGCGGAGACCATTCGGCGATTTGCTCATGAAATCTTCTCCCGCCAAGACGCCAAGAAGCTCTTGGATCGCGTTGCCGAGGAGAATCCAAAGGTCGTAGAAGATTTGGTCCCTAAATTGCTCACCTTGGCTAGTGTGCAGAGAGTACTCCAAAATCTACTTCGCGAGCGGGTTTCGATCCGAGACGGCGCTTCGATCCTAGAAGCGTTGGGCGAAGCCGCCGCAATCACCAAGAACCCAATTTTGCTCACAGAGTATGTCCGTCAGGCGCTTCGCCGGTCGGTTGTAAGACCCTATGTGAACGCCAACGCCGAACTACACGCGTACCTGGTGGACCCTTCGTTGGAATCGTTGCTAGATGCCAGCATAGAGCATGGTGAGGCGAACTCCCTGCTCAACCTGCCCCCTCGGCGCATCCAGGAGATTCTGGAGCGGTTCCGGGTTGTCATCGGATCTCACGATGGCCCGGTCGTCGCCCTTACAGGAAGCAGCAATCGCTACTTCTTGCGACAAATCACCGAGGGCGCTTTGTCCAATCTTACGGTTCTCTCTCACAGCGAGGTTCCCCCGGGCATAAAAGTCTTGGCCCAGGGTGTGATCCGAATGAATTAACCCCAAGGAATCATCATGCGCCTTAAGACATATTTCGTCGAGTCTGTAGAAGAAGCGATGCTTCGCGCTCTTGGAGAGTTTGGGGATGAAGCGATGCTTGTCCATTCGAAGCGGACGAGTGCTGAGACGCGCCATCTGGGTGACTATGAGGTCGTGTTCGCCTCTCCGCACGTTGTACCAGCGGGTTCGCCTCCTGCCGCGCCACCTCCGCCGTTTCCAGAGGCTGCATTCATAGAACGGCCAGCCCGGAAAAAACCGGAACAGGCCACTGTAGCAATGGCCCGACCTCTGCAGAGTTCGGCAACTGCGGCTGAAGTCGGCGGAAGGGTACGTCGCGAATTGCGGGCACTCGCTCGCATGATGGATGCACCACCGTCAGAAGAAATTTCTCGTCCCGAAGAGATTCGGAGGGTGTTGGACCAACTATACAGTTTCCTGGCAGAAAGAGAAGTGCAAAGTAGACACATTTGGGACCTCACAAGGCAAGTAGGAATAGACCTCATGCGCGGCGCGGCTAGCTTGGACCCCGCACGTTCGTCGGCCCGAATTGATGAGCTCTTGGTTAGCGGGTTAGCCCCGAGCCCTACACCAATCAAAGATCATTTGCAAATCGTCGCCCTGATCGGGCCGCCTGGTGCCGGCAAAACTACCACCGTCGCGAAACTAGCGGTGCGAGAGGGGCTCGCCAAAGGCCGACCTCTGCAAGTGCTGGATCTCGACGACCAGCGGATTGGCGGCGGAGACCAACTACAGACGATTTGCGCTTTGCTTGGCGTCCCGTATCAACGGCTCAACGGACCCGAAGCGTTGGTGGAAGTCCTTGGCCGAGCGCGTACTCCAGGACTCGTTCTCATTGATACACCCGGGCTCTCCCCTCAGGACAGTACGGAGTTGGCCGTTATGGGACTAGGTTTAGGAGCTTCGGCTGCGATTGAGCGCCATCTTGTACTGCCGTGCACATTGCGCTTTGCTGAGTTGACCCGGTTTTGGAATACGTTTCGGGTGTGCCACCCGACCCACCTTCTGCTTACCCGCGCGGATGAATCTTTGTGTTTCGGTCCGGCGTGGTCCTTAGCAAAAATGACGAGCCTTCCTCTGTCTTGGATGGCCACCGGAAGAAGGATCCCGGAGAGCTTAGTTACTGCGACCCCTGAGATCCTAGTCGACCTGTTGAACTCCGGATACTCCTCCATCGAGCAGAAGCGCGCGATTTCTCTTCCTGAGGGGGGCCGCTCTGCGATTAGTTCTGCGGCTTCCGTTAGCCATCTATCCGCGAGGAGCTTGGTTTCCCAATGAATGCCCAATTTGCGACTGCCGAAAAATTAACTGATGATCGAGAGCAACTGATCCTCGATCATCTTCCGCAGGTACGGTTAATCGCCCGACGGATTCACGAAAGGCTGCCTGGCAGCGTGAGCTTGGACGATCTGATCTCGACTGGGATCGTCGGTCTGATTTCCGCGATCGACAACTTCGATTCGAAAATGAACGTTAAGTTGAAGACCTACGCCGAGTATAAGATTCGCGGGGCGATCCTCGATAGTCTGCGCGGCATGGATTGGGCCCCGCGCCAGCAGAGGAAGAGGGTCAAGCAGATCGAGGCGACCATCAGAGTGCTCGAGCAAAAACTGAAGAGGTCGCCGGGCGAGGAGGAGATTGCCGCCGAGCTCAACCTAACGACCGAGGAATACCACGAGTGGCTGATCGACGTCCGGGGGATCAACCTAGGCAGCCTGGAGGGTTCTGGAAACGAGGACGACGGACGCGACTTGTTGCGGTTCGTTTCCGACAACGAAGAGAACTGGCCATCGCGATTGCTTGAACGTTCCGAACTGGAACGTCTTCTCGCTGAAGCGATTGAGCGAATGCCATATGTCGAACGAACGGTACTGAGCCTGTACTACCACGAAGAGCTCACTTTAAGAGAGATTGCCAAGGTCGTTAAACTGCACGAATCCCGCGTCTCCCAACTGAAGTCCCAAGCGATCCTTCGCCTTCGTTCCTACCTCGAGAAGAAGTGGCCCTTGCATGGTGGACTTTAGATTGCTTAGGGACCCGTAGGAAATAGACATGGCAACGCCAGACCAACTTCTTGCAGAAGAGTTCACACAGCAACTCAGCGTAACTCTCGAAGGGATGCTTGGGCAGTCGTGGACGATCGAGTCCAAGAAGGCCGTATCCTCCGATAGGCCCTCCGAGGAGAAAGAGCTTCACATTTGGGGACAGCGGCTGACGATCCATGCCGATCCCTTGTTCCGCGTCATGGTCGGTCCTTTGTGCTGGCGAACTATCGGTGCCTCGGCCCTCCGGGCTGCTGGAATTGACGAAGCCAGCGACGCGGACATTTTGAGTACGTATGTCGAGATTCTGACCCAAGCCCTTTCGGGGGTTGCCAGGGAGGTAGGAAGCCAAGTCGGCAAAGAAGTCGGGCTCGGCAAAGGCGAGGAGGAGACGACGGTCCCGACGAAAGGGAAAATCATCGAGATCCGCGCGGTAGACCCAGAAGGTGTTGAGGTCACGCTGTATTTCGGCGTCGGGGAACCGTTGATGCGGCTGCTGGCAAACGGCGAAGACGATCATCCGCAATCGAGTTCCGTGGCACCGGCCGAGAACGCATCCGAGTCGAGCGGAGACAAAGCTCGTGAGGGCACACCATCGATGAATTCCAAGATGGACCTGCTGCTGGACGTCGAGATGCCGGTCAGTGTTTCGTTTGGCCGGGCTCAACTTCCGTTGAAGGAGGTCATAAAATTGACAACTGGGTCGATCGTGGAGTTAAACCGGAACGTGAGTGAGCCGGTCGAAGTGATTGTGAATAATTGCGTGATCGCACGCGGCGAAGTGGTCGTCGTTGAGGGGAACTATGGGATACGCATCCATCAAATTGTGAGTCGAGCGGAGCGGATCCGTTCGCTGGATTGAGGAACTCAGATGATAACTATTCAAGCTACCGAAGCGCTTTTGGTATGTCTATTGCTTACGTTCGTACTCTCGCTTTGTGTCTGGCTCTTCTTGTTGGCAAAAGGCGATCTACGCCGAGTTGAGAATCAATGCAAAAGCCGTTTTGCCATTGTAGAGACCAAGTTGGAGGAATCGGAGTTGCGATTCAACGTTCTCGAATCGCAGATCGGCGAAGTGGGCCAGCAACTCAAACAGATCGACGATGCGGTGCAGCATCCCGTTCACTCCGTTATTCCGTCGGCAAACGGACCCAGCCACGGGAAGCGAACAGCCATTATTCGATTGGCGCAGCGAGGTGAGCGTACCGACCACATTGCCAAGAGAGTGGGGATGCCTACGAGTGAGGTCGACCTCTTGCTGAAGGTTCATCGAGCGGTGAGTGCTCGGAGTTAGAGGAGGTCTGCCTTGTGGGTAATTGCTAAGTCGATGTCCGGAGCGTGTCAACAACCTTGAGACAAAAGTTAGGATAATTTAGCGAGTTTCTCCGTTCGAGTTTTTCGGTTTGTTGATTCGGACTTGAGTTGGCAGTTCGAGGGCCTTGGGGGCGCTATGGACAAAGCGTTCAGGATGGAGGGTGTAAATTGAACTGTGTAAACGGTCAACGCAAGGTTGGTGCAAAGGAGAGACGATGGCCATTGACCTCAAACTCATTGACATGTGATTCCGCTACTCTGAATTGGCCTACTGTGATGGTCTGAAATGGCCCATTCTGGAAATCAACCGCGTACTCTGATATCGGCGCAAGCCGAAGGAAGAAACGGTTGAACAGGAGAACGAAAGTGGAACTAGTTGAGCAGATCCGACGCGAGTTTGAACATGGCGTCGGAACCATTAAAGGAGTCGCCAAGAAACTCGGCGTCCATCGCCGGCAGGCGCGCGAAGCGCTGGCTAACCCTATGCCC
>JANXMS010000275.1 GCA_025354525.1 Acidobacteriota bacterium | reverse complement strand
GGCTTCCACCGCCACCTTAGCTTTCAAAGCCGGCGAGTGAGTCTTGCGTGTTCGAGGCATTGATTCTCCTTCATTTTCAATGCCCTCCTACACTTAAGCAATAACCATTTTTGTGTCTAGTTTTTGGGGTCCACCACACAGATAGACATCGGCCAAGCTCTCGCTTTGAGGGCCACCCGCATTTCGGCCCACTTGCGCTTGGATTGTTCTGCGTCAGTTGGGCCACTAAGATGACTACCTCGGGGGCGAGAAGTAGCCATTTCGAAGTCACTTACAGTATACCCTACTTAGTAACTCTGAACTACTCTTTTCTTGACTCTTTGATGCGGCGGTGAGGTCGATCCCGTTCAGCAGAAGGGCGAGTTCGCCGGGGCGCAGTGTGACGCGGGATTGGCCGGGTTAAGTGACGAACCAAGCGAATCGCCCCTTCTCGATGCGCTTGGAACAGACCCACAGTCCGCTTCCGTCAAAGACGAGGACTTCGAGGCGAGTTTGTTGACGGTTGGTGAAGAGAAAGAGGTGACCGCTGAGGGGATCTTCGGCGAGGCAGTCTCAGACGAGACCGAAAAGGCCGTCGAAGCCCTTGGTGAGGCCAAATAGAATCAGGCTTCCAGACGGAGGAGGAGGCCATCGAGTTGGTCGGCGATGTCGGGGAGGGCGCTCCAGGTTAGTTCGAGGCGGCGACCGTTGCGGAGGACGATGGCGAGGGAGTCGGGTGGGGGCAGGGGGAGGTTGATCTCGACGAAGGCTGGCGTAGGGGCACAGCGGCGATAGGAGTCGAGGGTCGAGAGGGGGAGGTGGTGGGCGGCGCAGAAGGCGGCGCGGGTTTGGCCGCTGGACTGGTAGGCGGCGAGGAGCTGCTGAATCTCGATGGTGGTGCGGCGGGGAACGCGCGGTTTGAGCATCACCCTACGAAATCAGATTTTCGGGACGACGTAAACCATTGGGTTGGTCGTTCGCTTACGGTAAACATGGGTGGTCATTCTTGGCGAAAGCCGAGGCCCTATCGTGAAGGGATCACTTCGGAGTGACGTGGATCAGTTCGCCGGGATTGGCGCTTTCGAGCATCCAGCGCGAACCATCAGGGGACTGGTCGACGTCGCTGATGCGCTCTCCGACCTCCACGAGCGGGACGAAGGCGGTAGGGTAGCTGTCACTTGGGACGGATACGCGGAAACGCCAGATCCGCGATGCGGTCGGCAATCTCAAGAACGGTGAACCAACGTGACGCAGCCATATGGTTGGCAGGGCGTAAGAGAGGCTACGAATCGATCATTTAGCGTCAGATTTCGGATCTTGGGGGCCGGGCGGCCGGGCCCCGTTGCTTCTCATTGGCCTAACGTAAAGGGATCACTTTGGGGTCACGTGGATCAGCGCACCGGGATTGGCGTCTTCAAGCATCCAGAGCGAACCATCGGGGGCCTGTTCGACGTCGCGGATGCGCTTGCCGACGTCCCAGCGTTCGGCTATCTTCGCTCCGCCTTTGCCGTCGAAGATGATTCGATTGAGCGATTTGGTGGCCAGTCCGCTGATGAAGCCGCTGCCGTCCCATTGGGGGAAGGTTTTCGAACCGCCGTAGAACATCAGGTTGCCCGGAGCGACGACCGGCACCCAATAGAGGACAGGCTTGGTCATGTCGGTCCGGGTGTCGTGACTGGGAATGGACACTTCGTTGTAGTTTACGCCATAGGAGACGACCGGCCATCCATAGTTTTTTCCCTTTTCGATCAGGTTCAGCTCGTCTCCGCCGCGCGGGCCGTGTTCGACCTCCCACAATTCACCGGTTGGCGAAAACGCCAAGCCGTAAGGTGCGCGAAAGCCGCTCGCCCACGTTTCCGAAGGGGTATCGTTGGCGCTAGGAAAGGTATAGGTGCTGACGGGCTTAGCTGACTTGGCGACTTCGGTGTCGCGGGGGGGATCGATTAAAGAGATGGTGGCCGCGCCGGTTTTGCCGAAGTTGGGATTGCCGGGGGCGGGTTTGCCATCGAGCGTCAGTCTTAGAATCTTGCCCACGGGCTGGTCAGGATCCTGGGCCGGGGTCATGCGCTGGCGGTCGCCGACCGTGAGGTACAGAAACTTGCCATCGGGCGAGAAGGCGACTTGCCCGCCGGCTTGCCCGCCCTTGCCCCTGGGCATTTGGCGCCAAAGTACTTTAAAATCTTCGAGTCGGGGCACCCGCCCGGTGACTAGCTTGGCGCGGGCCAAAGCTTGGCCTCCGCCGTAGTCACCGGGCTCGATGTAGGTGATGTAGATACTCTGGTCGGTGGCGTAACTGGGCGAGACGAAGACACCGAGCATGCCGTTCTGACCCTGCCAATAGACAGCGGGCGTGTTGGAGAGCGGGCCGATTTTTTCCCCCGTTGGGGAGACGAGCCAGATGGGTCCGATCTTTTCGGTGACCAGCATATGACCATCGGGCAGGAAGGCGATCCGCCACGGCAATGAAAACGTGGCCACCGTGGTCATTTTGAAGGGAAGGGTGGCATCGGGATTCTTCGGGCCCACATTTACTTGCGCCCAAGCCGCAGCCACGAAGCCGAAAAACAGCGCTGCGCATGCCAATTTCATCGTCATTCTCTTTGTTTTACTTTTAAGAGCCATACTTCAGTATACAAGTCGATGGCTACGAACCGTGCAATCGTCCTTTTTCTGAAGGCGCTCTCTCTCGCTTGAGACTAGGTTTGGGCTATGGGGTCGCCCCCCGGCCAGAGGGCGGAAGATTATCTCTTCGGCCATTTTCCCGCCCTCGTTTTGAACTTCAGCCCAAAACACCCCGAGCCTAGTCGATCACTCGAACCGAAACCTGGGTACTCTGTCCGCCCTGGGAAACGGCCAGCGGGATGTCCATACCCAGCGGAACGGATCGAGGAACAAGGACATTTATCTGGTACACACCGACCTGACCGGGGGCGAGTCCGGCGAACTGAATCGAAAGCGCCTGACCTCCAATTAGAACCGATGGAGGAACTACCGCGACCGGCGTCGGAGCCGTACCCGCTGCAACTCCAGCTTCGATGGCCGGCATTGTGTTGCCGAGTCCGGTGAGGTAGATTGTGATCGTATCTTCCCGATGGATCGGATTGGATAGCGTCACAAGCTCCTGATTTCGTGATCGCACGATGGCTGGAACGCCGACATCGAAACCAGCCACAGATGATCGAAAGATACTCGGAGCAGTTGGCTGAACAGTAAGATTGAAATTATCGCTAACGCCTCCGGAGGTTCGAAGGATCATGGTAAGGTTCCCTTCTATTTGGTAGGGTAACTGAGCGTTGATTTGGTTCGGCGACACAAGAATCATTGGAATCGGCACGCCGTTGGCGGTAAGACAACTCTCTCCTAGCGCCGTCGGTAGCGGGATGACGCTGCTCGTCTGACTCACTGGACTTAAGTTAGACCCGAAGATGGACACCAAGCTGCCTGGAGCAGCGATGGCGGTCTGGTCCGCTGCGTTCACAAGACGATCAATCCGAGGTACGGTAACAGCCGAATCATACGTCCACGGCAAAATCGTGATACCGCTAACCGACAGGTTGGCAATGGCGTTGCGGC
The DNA here is from genome assembly GCA_025354525.1 of Acidobacteriota bacterium. Lineage (GTDB taxonomy): Bacteria > Acidobacteriota > Terriglobia > Bryobacterales > Bryobacteraceae. The sequence continues at coordinate 13,335 of JANXMS010000275.1, read as the reverse complement.
TATAAAGCGGTGCCAGAGTCCGAGTGAAGACGGATCCGATTTCGCCTAACAATGGAGCCTCAACCATACGAGTTGATCGCATTTCAAAACCTACGCCTACCAGATTCAGCCGTTGAATGATCCCAGGGCTGCCCAAGGATGGGGCCGTCGTACGAATCCCAAGTTGATCGACAAAGGCGAACCCAGAACTCGTCGCGCTCGACGCATCGAATGATCGGACGGGCACGAGCGAGGAATTAAACAGGCGATTCCCGATCACGTACTGATCAAAGCTGGATGCCGCGTAAGCCCCAGCCACTCCACCGGTGTCTTTCCGCCCAACGGTGAACGTATCAACGTTTGCGTTGTAGAGCAGCAAGTTGCCATCGGCTTGCGCGACCAGTACGGAAGCACCATTCGCACTGGCGACCAGAACGGTATTGAGGTTAATCTTGTTCTCGAAGATACCTAGAGAGGGTAACTCCACGGCGGAGCGCGTCGTCATGTCCACTCGGTCAATCGTATGACTCGGCCCAGCCACTCGACTCGCGACGAGAATCGCACGCCCTGAGGCAGCGATAGATCGTGGATAGTGGCCAAGGGGCATCCGAATTGGAGCCTCGGCCTGGAGGGTCTCCAGATCGAACACGCTGATGATCTGTGCGTTTTCATGGCCCACCAGGAGTTGGCGCCGGTCAAAGGTAACGGCAAGTTGCGTCGGCGTGTTGCTCGTCTTTAGCGCGGCGATCTGGCTATGCGACTGCCCGTCAAACACCAGTACTTGATTTCGGTCCTGACGCAGTACGAAATATCGATCACGAAATGGATCGGGCAGGATATCCACCAGCTTTCCCGATACGTTGAGACTCAAGCCCCTCTGGTCTGGCTCTTTGTTGTTGACAAGAATTCGCATTGGGAAGGGAACATTGATCGCTTCAGCGGCTCGAACGATCAACGTACCGACGGCGGTACCCTTTAGGTTCTGAAAAGTCGCAGGATCGAGGCGAAGCGTAATTGTCGCTGGTGTTATCCCAGAACTAGGGCTGACAGTAACGCCGGCCATAGTTGTCGAGACCGTAAACGGAACCCGAGAACCTCCGATGCCAGAAACCACGACTTGCCGGGTAGTCGCTTGGCGCTCGCAAAAGGAGCTCTGAAAGACGACATCCTCGCCAGAAAATGCGACCCTGGGGAGCGACTCCAACGAACCAATGGGAAAGATCGTTACGCCACTCTCTGAAATGGAGTAGATAGTACTCCCGTCACGACTCATCAGACTTCTCCCCGAGAGGTTTTCCGATAGCTGAAGCCGCTCCAGGACAGTCAAATTATCAATATCGAGGACCTGCAGCAGAGGGGGCTCTGAAGCAGTAGCAGAACCGCCGCTCGTCGCTCCTGCTTTTGTCATCTGGGCAAAGATCAGGCCCCGGCTCGCATCCATCACGTGGCTGCCCACGTTGAGAATCCCGGACGGATCGGGAAACTGAGCAACAAGGTTGCCTTGTTGGTCGTGCAAGGCCCACCCCGCCAGATAGCTGGTTCCTTCCCGGTTGACACTCACGACCCGCGGCCCAAGAGGAGGTGACGAAATCCACGCCAAAGCCCGTAGTCGACGAGTCAAAACGTCGAAACTGAATTCGACCGTCTGTCCATCGGATGCGCCACCCGCTGCAATCCCATAGATCTTGAGGCCGTCGCCAGATGTCGCCATCGAACTGGCCACGATGTTAGTCGGTGTATTTCCAACTGGCGTAGGCAATGTCTTTGTCGTAACCCCCTGAATCGTATCGAGCGTCAGCGTTATGCCGGTCGCTGGATCGAGTAATATGAACTCGGCCGTAGTCACAATGAGCGCTTTGTTATCAATTCCGAAGGCAACTCCTAGAGGTGGCTGGCCCATCGAGAAGGTCTGTCGAGTGTTAGCGACTAAGTCCAAGATCGACAGCGAATTCTGGCTGGACGCCGGCGCCTGGAAATTCCCGTAGTGACAGATAACAAGATATCGTCCGTCCGGTGACAATGCCAGAGAACTGGGAAACGGAGCGACGTTTATTGATGTCTGAATTGAGCTTGTAGAAAGCGATACAACGTCTACGCGATTAGCCGTGAAATTGGCAACGTAGAGAACTCGCCTAGCTTCATCCAGCGCCAAGTCCGACGCTTGGCCGCCTACCGCGACAACACGGCCAAACGTTGCCGCGTGACCGGCGGCACCAAAGCATAGGGCCAGCAGAATCAAACCAGTTGAGCGCACTCGACGACCAAATTTTCCAGGCATAATTAACTCCATCGAAATTGAAATTCTTCTTCTGACGCCCGGTCTTTACTTTTGGCCGGGCAATCCGACCGAAGGTGCCCATCGTGTGGGCAGCCGAACGACTGTAACTTTACGCCAATGAACTATCTCTCTTGACCAGTCACAAATCGCGCATTGACGATTTTCGTTTCTTGAAGATAGCTTTTGACTGCTACTATTCTTCGGTCTTGCGACGGCGTAGCACAATCAACCCGATAAAGGCCGCCGCTAGCGCTGCGCAGATAATTCTAACCATTGATTCATCCATGTTGTTTCTCCTTTTTTCCTACGACCGGCTACGATAATCTTTCGCGCCGGGCACTTCAAAGCCACACTACCTAGATGCTATTCATCATGGGCAGCAATTCCCGCATAATCTTGAACGCCATTGGACCGACGGTTACGACGAACAATGACGGTAAGATGCAGAAAAAAATCGGGAAAATCAGTTTAACGCCGAGCTTCGCGGCCTTCTCCTCGGCAATCTGGCGGGCCTGAACCCGCATATAGTCGGCATGAGCTCGCAGGCTTTGTGCGATGCCAGTACCGAAACGATCGGCCTGGATTAAGACGGCAACCAGCTTCTTCAGATCATCTACAGAGGTTCGTTCAGCCAGGTTGCGAAGGGCCTCGACCCGGCGTTTTCCCGCTTTGAGCTCCAAATTCACCATCGTGAATTCTTCGGCGATCTCCCGATGGGCGTGCTCCAGCTCCTTGGCGACCTGCATGATAGCTTGATCTAGCCCCAAACCGCTCTCCACGCAAACGACCAGAAGATCGAGCCCGTTTGCCAAACCACGCTGAATTTCTTTTTGTCTTTTTTGCGATTTGATTTTGACGTACTCATTGGGACCGAAAAATCCGGCGGCTGCCGAGGCGAGGATGGCTAGAATCTTGTTCGACGAATCAGATTCCGAGTTGGCGACCAAAAGACTCATTGCCACCGGCATAGCCACGCCGAAAAACACTTTGCATCCATACAGGATCCGCAACGCGTTTTCACCCTTGATCCCTGCTCGGATGAGACGCCGCCGCATGACGGTTACGTCTTTGGGAGACGTCGGAAGAACAGTACCCAGCTTCTTTATGAGATCGTGAAAAACTAGACTCGGGTGAGAAGGAACTCGTTCAGGGACGTGGACACCGGCATTGGTGACCCGCTCAATCGCCTCTTTGGGACGAACCCACATCCGCATTCCAACCAGCGAAATGCCGATTGCGACAGCAAAGAACACGACAAACGTGATTAAGAATGCCATGACTTAAACCTCTATGTCCACGATCTTTTGGATGAAGAAATATCCGAGCATCTGTAGAACAACAGCCGCGACCATCATGATGTTCCCCATCTCGTCGTTAATGAAAAACCGAACGTATTCCGGATTTGTCCAAAAAGTCAAAACGGCTACACCAATCGGAATGCTACTGAGCGCGATCCCGGTCATCCGTCCATGAGCGCTGATGGCCTTGATTCTTCCTCGAAGCTTGAATCTTTCGCGAATGATATACGCCAACTTGTCCAGAATTTCGGCGAGGTTTCCGCCGGTTCTTTTTTGCAACATGACCGCCGAGACAAAGAACTGCACATCGAGAAGGGGAACACGATGGCCCAATTTCTCGAGCGCCAGTTCGAGTGGCATCCCGAGGTTGTGCTCTTCAAACGTCCGGCGAAACTCTCCTGCCAGCGGCTCCTGGAACTCCCGGTGAATCATCTCCAACGAGACCGAGAAACCATGGCCAGCTCGCATCGAGCGCGCCACAAACTCCAAGCTCTCTGGAAACTGCTCTTCGAATTTGGCTATCCGCGAAGATCGTTTCCGCGCCACATGAACGATCGGTAGGAATGTAAAGACTAAAGCCGGAAGGAACGCGAGGTGGACCAATTGAGGCGGCAGGAAGAACCAAGCGACTGCGAACACAACGAGAAAGCAGCCAAGACAAGCGTGCACCAGCCGGGCCACACTCCACTTGAGGCCGGCCTGCTCAATCATAGTCTGGAGTCGGTCCTGGAGTTCCAGCTTCTGCAGAAGCCGGAGCGCAACTCTACCAGTCTGGAGATCTTCCTTTGAGATCAGATCAAGTTTTTTCGTGGGAACCTTTGCGGCTTTAACAGGAGCACCTTGAAGGCGATTCCGCAGTTTCCCAAGATCAATGTTGCGGAAATAGCGATTCACCAGCCACCAGGCACCCATCGCCACGGCCCAAACCAATACGAGAATTGAAAGAAAGGTGAACATGTTATCGATACCGTTCGACGGCTCAAATCTAAATTCCAAAGTTGAGGCTAAGGCACCTCTAGGACTTCATCGAACAAATCGGTCCTTAACTTGATACCTGCGGCAAGTAATTTTTCGTAGAACTTCGGACGGATGCCCGTAGCGGCGAATCGACCGAGGACTTCGTTGTTTGGGCCGAGTCCCCGCTTCTCAAAAACGAAAATGTCCTGCAGCGTTACGACGTCGCCCTCCATTCCCGTAACCTCGGTGATGCTCGTCACACGGCGAGTCCCGTCCGAGAGTCGAGCTGCTTGAACAAAGATGTGGACCGCACTCGCAATCTGCTGCCGAATTGAAATCAATTGCATGTTTGCATTGGCAAGTGAAACCATCACCTCCAACCGCGCGACCGCATCGCGAGGGGTATTTGCGTGGACGGTTGTGAGCGAACCATCGTGGCCTGTGTTCATCGCCTGCAACATGTCGAGCGCTTCGCCGCCGCGCACTTCGCCGACGACGATTCGGTCGGGTCGCATACGCAATGAATTGATCAGCAATTCTCGCTGGCGGATCGCCCCGTTCCCTTCGAGGTTCGCTGGACGGGTTTCGAGCCGAGCGACGTGAGGTTGTTTCAACTGAAGTTCCGCTGCGTCTTCAATCGTTACAATTCGTTCCTTCGGAGCAATAAAGGCCGATAACGCGTTGAGAAGGGTCGTCTTGCCCGCACCGGTACCACCAGCGATGATGATATTCATGTGTGCTTTGACGGCTGCTTCGAGCAACTCCATCATTCCCTGAGTGAGGGCTTTTTTCGAGACAAGATCGGCTGGCATTAGCTTGTCTTGGGAGAATCGACGAATCGACATCAGGGGCCCGTCGAGCGCCAACGGCGGGATAATCGCGTTGACGCGGGAACCGTCCGCAAGTCGGGCGTCGACCATTGGGTTGGATTCGTCGACTCGGCGTCCGACTTGAGAAACAATCTTGTCAATAATTCGCAACAAATGCTGATCGTCACGAAAGGTAACGTTGGTTAGTTCAAGCAGCCCTCGGCGCTCGACATAAACTTGTTTGCTACCGTTGACGAGGATGTCGGAGATGGTTGGGTCCGCCAAGAGAGGTTCAAGCGGACCGAGGCCAAAGACTTCATCGAGTACTTCGTCACAGATCTGCTGTTTTTCGACCGAGCTTAGCAGCGTCGGCTCTCCGTCCACCAAGGTGATGAGAGCCTGGCGAACCTCGCCCCTTACCCGTTGGTTGTCAATTGTGGCGAGTGCCTCCAGATTGATCTTGTCGAGAAGTTTGCGATGAAGTGTAAACTTCAATTCCTGATACTCAGGCTTCGGCCCAGATCGTTTCTGGGTCGAATTCTTCATCAGGCGTTGCTCCCAACTCAATTGTTGAGCGGTTTTAGGTTCGATACTGGAAATGGCCATTTTAGGTCTCCATCAACGCGATTTGAACTTGGACGAAACGAGTACTTTAGATTTGTGAAAATGCCGGACTAGAGCCAAATAGCGTGGATGGCTTCTTCTTTTCTACCGTCGTTAACCCAGCGATCTTGCCGGCGAGCCCTTCAAGGGCTCGCACGAGTTCACCGTCTCCAGTGAGCGGCTCTCCGCGAGTCACCACACGGTGAAGCGAAAAGTAATCATTCGGAAGGGTCGTGTGGACGCCCGCATTAAACATCTTCCCCAAGTCGTTGCCGTCGAGTCCGTCCTTTCGATTTAGCCGATTGACGATCACCCGCAGCCTCTCCCGATCAAAACCGAGTTGCTGGAGCATTTGGAGCGCCTTGCGGGTAAGGTGCAGGCTGGGAAGTTCCGAGGTCGTGACAAGAAAGCCCGAATCAGCATGGGCGAGAGACATTAAGCTGGATTTGTCGAATACGGTCGGAAGATCGAGGATGACGAAATCATAGAGAGTTCGCACCAAGTCCATGACGGTTTCGAGACGCGCGACGTCGATCATTGCTAAGTAGGGTTCGTCGGGACTCGCCAAAACATCAACTCCATCAACATCGGTGACCATCGCCGCGAACGATATGGGATCAATCTGTGGATGAACCGCCATCGCGTCCAATAGCGATTGAGGGTGCTGGACCTTCAGGTAGAACCCGATCGTTCCGCCCATGAGGTCGAAGTCGGCCAGTAGAACCCGCTTTCCAGTCAACCGGCGAATGGCAAACGCAACCTGTGCCGCGATCGTGGAGGCCCCCGATCCGGGCTTAGTGCAAGCGAAAGACACGACCGTGGCAGCGCTCCGGGCGACTATTGCTTCTGGTTGGCTGAGGCGAGCAATTCGGCCGGCGGCCTCCCGTTGCGATTCGAGATCGAACGGCTCGAAGAGGAACTCGGTCGCTCCAGCCCGCAGTACTTTGACAATCGCCTCTCCGTCCTGGTGGGCGTGGAGCCCAATCGCGTGAACCTGTGGCCGGTACTCGGACAGGAATTGCAGAGTCGCACACGCCGCGTCAACATCCGACATCACATCGACGACAACGACCTGAGGAGCCATCTGACGAAGTCGAAGGTCGAGCGCCTGCTCCGAAGGATAGGCGCGTAGATCGGCTATGATTTGGAACGTTTTGGCGGACGGCAGCGTTTTGCTGAATCGCTCCGCGAGGTCGCGGTTCGGTGAAATAAGCAGTGCCGTTAATGTGTTGTCTTTGAGACTCATTGCAATTTGCTTTGCCTAGAAACGTGATCAGCGAACGAAACACCCTGAAGTTGCGAGCTGAGGGCGACTATGTGGTCTTTCCGCGTCCTCCGAGAAGGATGTTCCAAAGCCCGCGCCCTTGCTTTTTGTCTGTGGTTACTTGTTTGGGTGGAGTCTTGGATGCTGCATCGCGCTTACTCGTCGACTCGTTGATCGTCGGGAGAAACTCGCGGGGAAAGTCTATCGATGGTTTTTGGTCAGAACTCGAGAACGGGGTGCTGATTTCCGGAGTAACGAGGACGATCAACTCGGTTCTCGACTTGTTCTCTGATCTGCTTTTGAACAGGGTACCCAACAACGGGATTGCGCTTAGTCCCGGGATTCGAGAGGCGCTATCGGTCAGCCGATCATCCATGAGGCCACCGATCACAAAGCTCTGGCCGAGGCCAAGTTCGATGTTTGTCTCGATGCGCCGAGTAGCAAGGGCCGGGATGTTGAAACCGGAAATGGAGACACCATTGGCGATGTCAATGGTGTTGACTTCCGGCTTGACGTACATCTTGATCGTGTTGTTCTCGGTCAACTGCGGCTTGAAATTGAGTCGGATTCCAAATTCGCGGAATTGTATGGTGACGGCACCCGCGTTCCCTCCGCCTTGGAGAACCGGCACGGGAAACTCTCCTCCGACAAGAAAGGTAGCAGCTTGGCCATTTTCAGTCGTCAAGTTAGGTTCGGCGAGAATCTGGAGAAGCCCCCGCCCTTGCAGTGCCTTGACGAACGCCCCGATGTTCAGATCCGGGCGAAATGCAAAGATATTCAGCGCGTCCGAGATAGAGAAGCGCGAATTCTGTGATCCAGAGCTGCCTCCGACCGTTGTCGGGGACGGTGCCGGATTTCCGCCCGGGTCGATCCGACCGACTGTATTGCCAGCACCGGTACTGAGGAGATTGACACCAAAGCTCTCGGCGGCATTCCGATTGAGCTCGGCAAATTTGACGCGAAGCAAGATCTGTTTTTCGATTTTCTGAGGGGGCAATTTGAGATTGTTAACGACCGACTTCGCCATGGGTGTCGCAATGGCCAATGCTCGGTCAATCACCGCTTGTGCGGAGACAGTCCCATTCAACGTGACGATATCGCGGGCCGATTGCAACTGGATGTCTTCGGCTGGAAAGGTCGCTTTCAGAATTCGGCGGATAGGTTCTAGATTGTGTTCCACCGTGATGTTGTAGAACTCTCGCTGACCGGCTTTGGACCACACTATTAGGGTTGCGTTCCCATGAGATTTCGCATGGAGCAGGATTTCCCTGTTGGTCACGGCGACGTAGTCAACCGTTTCGGGATTGCTCGTGGAGATGCGTCCGATGTCGGCAGGATAGTCGACCACGACACTGCGTCCGACGATCATCTTGAGCTCTTGCATGGTTTGGGCTTCGAGCGGCGAACCGCCAAAGGTAGCGCACAGAAACAGGGCCCCGGCCAACCTTCCGAAAGCGGAAATCATTCGACTTTTATCCGGCATCGTCATGAGAAATTCCTTATCTTCGTTCGCGATGATCAACATTGCCTAAGTAGCCTTGACTAGTTCTTGCGCGGACTGACGGTTTCAACCGTACGAACAGTCCCGCGAAAGCTAATGATTTCGTCGGGTGGCGGTGGAGGCGGTGCTGTGGGGGTGGCTGCTGGCGCGAGGGCTGCGGCGACCACGTTGGGACGCGGACGCGCCACTCGAACAGGGACAGCCTCGCCGTCGCCTTCCTGCGCCTGGCCTCGACTATTCCGGCTCCGAGCCGAACTGCGGCGGGAACCGAACAGATCTCGGATATCGCGACCGGGTGTCTTTTCGATATTGTGATCGCTGCCGTTGCGCAGGACGAGTTGGATGCGACCCTCCTGACTTGCCAAGGTCAAGGTTTCGGCCTGATCGGGTGAGACGAGTAAGGTAACGGTGCTGGCGTTGATCGCCTGGCCTTTGGCGTCAGGTTGATAGGTTTGACCAGCCGAGATAACGGTGATGTTTTGGAGAACCGTGGTCGTGACGGTATCGACCGATTCGGGCGCTTTACCGGTGAGCAGGATATCGACCCGCACTCCGGGAAGCACAAAACCCGCGACGCCAACAACTTCGGTTACGCGGACGGTGACGGCTCGCATGCCGACTGGAATGATCGGGGCGATGCCGAGTCCGCTTCCGCGGGCGGCGAGACGCCCTTCCTGGATTGGTTCGTCGAGCAGAATGTTGCTCATGAGGGGCCGATCCATAACTTCCTCTACCTTGGAGAAAGCGCCGCGCGGAAATTGGGTTGCCGTCACTTTGACCATCTTGACGTCGCCAGGCTTTATCGTTCCCCCGACGGTCAGCGGCTTTGCGGCCACGACGATGTCTTTCAAATCAGGCTGTTCTAGCACTTTGGCTGGTGCGCCGGCACGAACCGTCATTTGATAGAAGATGCTCGACACGACGAGTGCGAACACGAGGCTGACGCCTAATACGGTTGCGAATCTGCGATCCATGAGGTTTGCCCTTCCGTTTACGACTTGCTTTTCGCCCGAGCTACCCGGGCTGGTTTAGACGAGGTGAGGCGAGATGCCTACGATCTCGCCAGAAGAGTGAGCCACGCTCCTGCCGTAATGGCCGGTGCGTAGGGAATAAAAGGAGAGTTGGGGCCAGAGCGGCGCTGGATGGTTGCTTTGAGCCAACGAAAGCCGAGCACAGCCAAGGCGAGAATTCCGCCGACGCCAGCGGCAAAGATGGCGGCCTGAACAGACGCCGTTGCACCGCCCAAGATGGCGCCAAAGCCAGCCATCAACTTAACGTCCCCGCCCCCCATTCCGCCGAGTAGATAGAAGACGAGAAAGGCGCAGAAACCAACCGCAATACCTAGCAATGACGAGCCAAGTTCGCTCCACCCGCCGGTAACCGTGTGGTAGGATAAGCCCGCAGCCATAGCGCCGAGGGTGGTCCAATTAGAAATTGTACGAAAGCGGAGATCTTCGACCACGGCCGCAACGCCGACAAGGAGAGCCAACAGAATTTGGATTTTCATGGTCTTGCCCCTCCGGCCGAGGACGTTGACACCGCCCCCTGTCGCCTTGTCGGCTTAGAATCGATAAGAAGAGTGGCGGCAAGGATCCCCGAGCGGAGAGCAAATTCGGCCAAGGTTTGGCCATCGGGCAGTTCCCAGGATTTAGAATGCGACGTATGGACCGCAACGGTAGCGGATCGGCGCGACTTTGGAGTTGGATGTAACATCACGGTTGGCCCTCTACTGTAATTTCGGCAGAACGGTTGGTTTTCATTAGGCCATCTGTGACGATTTCCTTAGAACGGAGGTCCTGGGTACCAAGGCCCCCGCCGTAGACGTTTGAAGCTACGGTTAACACACGTCTCGTGAACAAGATGGCGTCGTTGTCCAAGGCGACGAGTTGCCAATTCGGATCTTTCCGAAGGTGAACTTGGAGCGGCCAGCCGATCGGCAGAAGCGCACTTTCGAACTGGTATTTGTCCAGAATCGTCGCCCATTCCGGAGCTCCGTTCATCAGCGCGATGTAGTCTTTACCGATCTCGGGGCCAAAGAAGTCACTGCGACCGTCGAAAAAGACCCGTTGGGTAACCGGGAAGCGGTAGAGGAGGTAGTCGCCCCACTCATCAGAGGCGAGCACTCGGCGGCCGGCAATGCTCGGCAGGTTCTGCTCGATCAGGGTGATCGGAAAGCGCTGGACCGGAAATTGGCGCGGCCAGGCGATGGGTTTGTCGAGAAAGATAAGAGCTAGGACCGGTGCGGCGACCCAAATGGAATTGCGGGAGAAGCGGGGGAACAGATCGGAGGACAGCTCGTCGAAGGTCCGCGTAATGGAACGGCGCGCGGACGATGCAACAAAAGCTCGCCACCAATCGGAGAATTCGGCTGCGATGCGCGGCGCAGCGACCAGCAGGAAGACTGGGACGTGACGAACGGCTCCGAGCGAAAGATGGGCCCACAGCAGCACGAGCAGCACATCGCTCCACCGCCCTTTCCGCGCTAGGCCGACGCATGCGGCGGCTCCTGCCAACAAAAGGATTTCGTAGAAGAACATGGCTTCGCTGCGGAAGACCGGTGATTGAAACTCGTCGACGACGTTTTTGATCCAATCCGAGCGCAAGTAGTGAAAAACGTGGATGTGGAGTTGAATTCCGTACGGATTGACCGCGCTGGCTGCCAAGCACGCCGCGCCGACCAAGGCGAAACGCTGGGCGGTAAGGAACTGGCGACTGAGCAATTGGCCCACGAAGATGACCCCAAGGCAGGCGATTAAGGCTAGAAAGCCACCGTGAAGATTCGCCCAAAGCATGGTGAGCGGAACGAGCAACCAAAGGCGACGAGTCGGGCGCTCCAGTTCAGAATCGACTAGCCAGAGTGCGCCAGCCAGAAAGAATAAGGTGAACAGATGGGGCCGGGCGAGGTAGTGAATGGCCGAGCAGCCGCTGGTGAGCAGGATGATGCCCAGAGCCAGCAGCGGCGAAGCTCCACGCCAGAGCATATGGCGAAAGACGATGAGGAGATAGCTGGGGATGAGCATGCCACAGAACAGAACAACGCCCTTCAACCCAGCCCACTGGTGCAGGTAAGAAAACAAGAGTTCCGCTAACCACTCCCACGCAAACCACGGGGCACCGGGTTTGGAAAACGAAAACATGTCCGTATGAGGAACTGTGCCGTTTTGCCGCATCCAATCGCCAGCGCGAATATGCCACCCGGTGTCGCCGTCCGAAAGCAGCGCTAGCCAGCCGTTTGGGCCGGCCAAGAACAACCAGACGATCAACGACAGGAAGAGAAAATCAGCTAACGACGGCGACCAAACCGAACGTTTGGGTTCAAAAGGGGAATCGGTCTGGAGTGTTGTCATTGAATTGCGTCGCGATCCACATGGCCGAGGGCTATTAGGTTGATCGGACGCCCCCCCCAAGAACCTTAGGCGGAATGTCGTTTCGAGAGAGAATTAATTTCAGTCTCCTGTCGACTTCCAAGAATGCGAGCCGATTGCAGGGCGAGATCAAAGCGGTCTTTTGCCGCGGTCTTCTCGAAGATGTGCATCAGGTGAACCTTGACTGTCCCTGGCGTAATCCCGAGTTCGGCGGCAATCTCCCGATTCTTCAGCCCGCGGGTGACCAGTTCCACGATCCCGCGTTCGCGCGGCGTTAGCGCCGGGTGACTGCGGCGGGAGTGCTCGGCCCACGCGCCCGACAATTCGGGCTCGATCCAAATCCTGCCCTCGGCCGCGTGACGAAGGCATTCGAAAAGCAGTTCAATCGTTTGATCCCGACGGATCACTCCGCGGGCTCCGGCCTGCAGAGACCTGGTCAACTCCGTCTCCTCCAGATCGGCCACCCACAGTGCGGCTGCCGAACGGGGCGAAAGAGTGACCAGTTCCGCGAGGAATAGAGCGCTTTGCCGATAGCCCGCCGCATTGTCGAGCAGAACCACGTTGGGGAGGAGGCTGCGGATCTCGCTACGCGCCGCCGCCCAGTTCGACGCGCTACCGCACAGACGCGGATCGCAGACGCGTCGTACGCTGTCGACCCCCAGCGGCTGGGACTCGCAAGCAAAAATGGAACATTTCTCCATGATGAGCTATCGGCAGCGACCGCTGAAACACAAAGGGCCTAAGGCAAATCGGAGGGGGGACTAGGTCAATTTCCTGCCATTCGTCTCCGGAAGCCCGAAGATCGAGACACCGCCGAGAGCGAAAAACGCGGCGGTCATTCCAAGCGCGGCACCGATGCCTTCGCCGTCGGCGAGTGCTCCGATACCGGCGGGGGCGAGAGCGCTAAAGACACGCCCAGCATTGTAGCGACGCCCTTGAAGGCTAGGGCAAATCGGAGGGGGGACTAGGTCAATTTCCTGCCATTCGTCTCCGGAAGCCCGAAGATCGAGACACCGCCGAGAACGAAAAATGCGGCGGTCATTCCAAGCGCGGCACCGATGCCTTCGCCGTCGGCGAGTGCTCCAATACCGGCGGGGGCGAGAGCGCTTAAGACACGCCCGGCATTGTAGCGACGCCCTTGAGGGCTAGGGCAAATCTGCAGGGAGGACTAGGTCAATTTCCTGCCATTCGTCTCCGGAAGCCCGAAGATCAAGACACCGCCAAGAGCGAAAAACGCGGCGGTCATTCCAAGCGCGGCACCGATGCCTTCGCCGTCGGCGA
>JANXMS010000258.1 GCA_025354525.1 Acidobacteriota bacterium | reverse complement strand
CCCAGTCCACACCCGCCGGGTGCAAGCAAATCGTCCCTCTTCTTTGGCACCCGCCTCAACCCGAACCAATTCCACCGGCCCTCCTACGCACTAAACTGCCCAAAATCGAAATCCTACGAACCGCTTATCGAACGATCAGGGAGTAAGAGGACCTATTGCAATTCGGCTGAAAAGTCGATAGAGTCTCGTCACTATGCTGAAAGGTCTGTTCCTTGCCCTCGCCCTTACCGCCGCCACCTTCGCTCAAAGTGAACGCGGGCTCATCGCTGGCACTCTCACGGATCAATCCGGAGCCGCCGTACCTGCCGTCGAGGTTTATATTGTCAACCGCGACACTAACGCGTCCTTCAAAGCCACCTCCACCGCCACCGGAGAATTCACCGCCCCGAACCTCCTCCCGGGAACTTACCGCATTACAGTCACCGCGGCCGGCTTCAAACGCTACGTCCAACAAAACGTAGTCGTCGCCGCCTCGTCTTCCGTCCGCCTCGAACTCCAACTTCAGCTCGGTCAAGTCTCCGAACAGATTGAGGTCATCGCCTCTGCCGCCGCCATCCAAACCGACAACGCTAAGGTCTCGACGCAAGTGCAGAACAAGCTGGTCGACGAGTTACCCTTGGTCGTCGGCGGTGCCATGCGCAGCCCGTTCAACCTTGTCGCTGTCGCCGCCGAAGCTCGTGGAGATGGCCAGCGCCTCTCGCTCGGCGGAGGCCAGGCCGCCGCTTGGGACGCCACCCTTGATGGTCACAGCGTCGGCACCAATCGCTCCGGCGACACCGCCGAAGCTGCCCTCAACACGCCTTCCGTTGAAGGTCTAACCGAATTTTCGGTCGATACGAACGGCTTCAAAGCCGAGTATGGCCAAGCCGGCGGTGGCGTCATGAGCTTCGCCTCCAAGTCCGGCACCAACGACATCCACGGGACCGTCTACAACTTTCTCCGCAACGACGCCATGGACGCCCGTGGCTTCTTCCCCGCCAAGCGAAGCGTCTACCGTCAGAACGACTTCGGCGGCACTTTCTCTGGCCCGCTCCGCATCCCCAAATTCTACGACGGTCGCAACAAAACTTTCTTTTTCGCCGCCTTTGAAGGCTTCCGGAACCGCGTCGGGGCCAACGACACGGTACTTTCAGTTCCTACCCCCGAAATGTACCGCGGCGATTTTCGCAATTGGGTTGACCAGAGCAACCGTCCCGTTCCGATCTACGATCCCAGCACCACTCGCTCCAACCCCGCCGGGACCGGCTCCATCCGCGACGTCTTTCCTAATAATCAGATTCCCGCCAACCGCATCTCCCCCACCGCCAATTCCATCGCCACTTTTGGTGCCGCCGTCGCCCCGAACCGTGGCTCTGCCCCCGGCACCTCCGGCTACGTCCGTCAAAACTATATCGTCACCGGTGGCACCGAAATCACCCCCACCGATAAGTGGTCCGTCAAAGGCGACCAGCTCTTCGGTTCGAACCACCGTGTCAGCTTCCTGTGGAATACCACCGAATTCCGTCGCAAACCCGGCCCCTCCGGCGCCCCCGGCCTGCCCCAGCCCCTCTGGAGCGGACAGCTCCAGGCTTGGGACACCGAGGCCTACCGCCTCACTCACGATTGGACCATCTCGTCGCACATGGTCAATCACCTCTCGTTTGCCAAGAACACCTTTACAAAGAACAGCTTTTCCGCCAACGTCGATAAAAATTGGAAGGACAAGGTTTGTATCAAGAACGTCGTCGACTGTAACCAAAACTTCCCCACCATCAACTTCACGGAATTCTCCGGATGGGGCAGCGCTTCTTACAACGGCACCAACCAGCCCGGCTGGGGCCTGAAAGACGATCTCAGCTACGTCCGCGGCGCTCACACGTTCAAGTTTGGCTTCGCCTTCCAGCAGCAGAACGCTGACGGCTTCGGCCAGCAGGACATCGCCGGCCGCGCCGACTTCAGCTACCTCAGCACTGGTATTCCCGGCAACGTCAGCTTCCCCGCCAGCGGTGGCAGCTCGTTCGCCTCGTTTCTTGTCGGGGACGCCTTCCTCGGCCGCACGGAAACCATCCGCAACGTGACGCAGCGCTTCCCCTACTACGGCTTCTACGCCCAGGACGATTTCCGCATCTCCCGGAAGCTCACCGTCAATTACGGCATTCGCTATGACGTCACGATGCCCCCCACTAACGGGGCCGACGAGTACTCCGATTTCAATCCCGACCGCCCCAATCCCAGTGCTAACGGCCGCCCCGGCGCCCTCTGGTTCGCCGGCTTCGGCCAAGGCCGCGAGAACACCCGCAGCCTCGTCCCCGGCTGGTACGGCGGTGTCGGCCCCCGCATCGGGCTCGCTTACACCGTCGACCCCAAAACCACCGTCCGCTCCGGCTACGGCCGGAGTTTCTCCCGCGTTACCGCCGTCCAAGGTTCCGGTCACTTTGCTGGTTTCATTGGCCAGTACCAGTTCGACAACGCCTCGCAAGGCGTCCAGCCCACGTTCCGCCTCGACCAAGGCCTCCCTGGTTATGTCCTGCCACCCTCGCTCGACCCCGGCTTCTCGAACGGCTTGAACGTCGACTATTGGCAAGGTCAGGAAGCCACCCGCGCGCCGGAGAACTCCTTCTGGACGCTGACGGTTCAACGCCAAATCTCCCCGAGCCTCGTCCTGGAAGTCGGCTACAACGGCAGCGCCGGCTCCCATCTCCAGACCGGTCTTCTCAACTTCAACCAGGTTCCTACCCAGATCTATGACAACCTCGTTACCCGCTTTGGTGGCGTTCAGGCTGGCAACATCCTTCGCGCGGATATTGCCTCCCCGCTGGCGGTTAGCGCGGGCATCACCGCCCCGTACCCAGCCTTCCTGACCCAGCGGCTCCGCACAGTGAACCAGTCTCTGCGCCCCTATCCCCAATATCAGAATGTCGTCACCGGCGTACAAAACGGCGACAAGTCCGGTCACTCCTCCTATCACGCTTTTATCCTGAAAGCAGACCGTCGCATGTCTGGCGGCCTCACCTTCAATTGGAACTACGTCTTCTCGAAGCTTCTTACCGACTCCGATACGTACTTCGCCAACGGTGCCGCCTCGCAGGATCACTATAACCGTCGCCTGGAAAAGTCGATCGGCCAGAACGACCAAACCCACTCGCTTAAGTTCTCCACCATCTACGAACTTCCCTTCGGCAAAGGCCGCAAGTGGTTCACCGGTGGCTTCCTGAATCAGGCGATCGGCGGCTGGCGCATCGCGGCCATTCAGTCTTACGCCAGCGGTCTCCCCATCGCCTTGCAGCGCAATAACCCCTTGCCGATCTTTAACGGCCAAACCCGACCGTTCATCGATAGCTATGACAACTGGCGCGCTCCGATTGCCGGCGATAAGTTCGACCCGAACGTAGACCGCTTCCTGAAGCCGGCCAACCAGTTCCCGGCTCAGCCGACGGCCGCGTTTGGCAACGCCACCCGTTTCAACCCCAACCTCCGGTCGTTCGCCAACATGTCGGAGAACGTCAGCCTCGCGAAAACGTTCAACGTGACCGAACGCCTCCGCATCGATCTCCGCGGCGAAGCGTTCAATATCTTCAACCGCACGATCTTTGGCACCGGTTCGACCAACCTCAACGCCGGTACCTTCGGCCAGGTCCAGAACCAAGCCAACGACCCGCGCCAAATGCAAGTCGGCCTGAAGGTTTACTGGTAGATTCTCCGGCCTCGACGCCGTCGATGGGCCCTTAAAAAATCGTCAGTTACCTCGCTGCTTCAGCTACCGGGAGGTCTACCGCGGCTTACGCCGATTCGTTCGGTTTGGCTCCAGATCCCTTCAACTGGTTCAAAAAACGGCCCCACAATTCATCGGCGCTGAAATGTTCTAAAAATTGCATATATTCTCCCGATGAGTCTTTTAGGCATCGGAGAGTTCCTTCAGCAACTCTCCACCTGGGAGAGTTTTTATGAAATCTGCGGTAAAGAGTCCTCGTGCGACGCCGTCGCTTTTCCTGGATAGAGTCCGGGAAATCCAGCTTCAATTGGTTGGAGACGACCTCTCCGGTCGTCTCTCGCTAGATGGCTTGGCCGCCGCTGATCTAAAGGTTGCCGGTGCCGTCAACGAGCTCCTCGATCATCTCGCTGCTCAAGCCAAGGGGTGTCGCCAGACGACCGAACTGAATGCGGTCGTTCTCTCCGAGGAACTCGCCGACGCCCGTGCCGTCGCTCAGGTGGTCGCTGAGATCGCCAATGCCACCACTCCGCTCGAAGCCGCCCGTTTGGCGCTCGACACGGTCCGTTCGGCCTTTGGCTGGGCCTACGGATCGTTTTGGGTGATCGATTCGACCAGCCAATCTCTCGTCTTCGCCATTGAGTCGGGTGCTGTGAATGAGCAATTCGCCCGGGTGACGCAGGAAGCCCGCTTTAAAGAAGGCGTAGGCCTCAGTGGTCGCGCCTGGAAGCAGCGCGATCTTGTTTTCGTCCCCAATCTGGGCGATGTTCGGGACTGCGTTCGGGCTCCGGTCGCCACGTTGGCTGGCGTGAAGGCCGGGGTTTGCTTTCCTGTCGTTGTGGGCGGCCAAGTCCGCGGCACAATGGATTTCTTCTCGCTTGAATCGCTGACTCCTAGCCCTAACCGTTTGAGCTCGTTGCGGCTCGTCGGTCGGTTGGTTTCGGCCGCTCTCGAGCGCATGGACCAAAGCATTCTCGCCGCGCAGGCGGCTGCCGACTCTCGCGCCGTCAGTCAGGTTCTTGAATCGGTTGGAAGCGCCACTACCGAAGCCGCCGCCGCACTAGCGGCGTTGACCACCGTGAAGGATGCCTTCGGTTGGGCGTATGCTTCTTACTGGGTCGTTGACTCCCAAGACCGCGCCCTTCGTTTCTCCGTCGAAGCCGGCTCGGTTAACGAGGAGTTCCGCCGGATCACTCAGCAAGCCCGCTTCGCCGAAGGTGTCGGGTTAAGCGGTCGCAGTTGGGCTCGCCGCGAACTCGTATTTGTCGCTGATCTGGCCGAGGTTAAGGACTGTGTCCGCGCTCCGGCGGCCCAACGGGCCGGGGTCAAATCCGGGCTCTGTTTTCCGATTGAAGTCGACGGCCAAGTCGTCGCCACCATGGACTTCTTCGCCCTCGAAACTCTCTCGCCCAGCGCTGACCGTCTCGACGCGCTCCGCAGCGTCGGTCGGCTCGTCTCGTCTGCGATCGCCCGGATCCGCGAAACGCAGCGCCAGCGCGACGCCGCCAAAGATTCCGATGCCGTCAACCGCGTCCTGACCGCCGTCGGCAACGCGCAATCAGAAGAAGAGGCCGCCCGCATTGCCCTCGAAACCGTCCGCGCCGCGTTTGGCTGGGCCTATGGTTCCTACTGGACGTTGGATCGCAAGGAAAACAATCTGGCATTCAGCACCGAGTCCGGCTCCGTCACCGAGGAGTTCCGCCGGGTCACCCAACGCGCTCGCTTCGCCGAAGGAGAAGGCTTGTCCGGTCGCACGTGGCGGTCCAGAGATCTTTACTTCGTCAAAGACCTGAGTGAACTAACCGATTGTGTTCGCCGCGAATCGGCGCAACGAGCCGGGGTCAAATCCGGTGTCTGCTTCCCGATTCTCATCGGTGGCGAAGTAGCTGGCACCATGGACTTCTTCAGCCTGGAAACTCTCGACCCCAGCGCCGAACGCCTGAACGCCCTGCGCAGTGTCGGCCAACTGGTCTCCGCCGCCTTTGAACGGATTCGCGACGCCGCTCTGCAGGCCGATTCCGCCCGCGACACCGCGGCCCTGAATCGGGTCCTCGAAGCGATGGGTCGCGCTGGGACCGTTTCCCATGCCATCGGAACCGCGCTCGAGATCGTCCGCGACGCCTTCGGTTGGGCCTATGGCTCCTATTGGCAAGTCGATCCCGCTTCGCAGACGCTCCGTTTTGGTCAGGATTCTGGCACCGTTAACGAGGAGTTCCGTCGTGTTTCCGCCGAGGCCCGTTTCCGCGAAGGAGAGGGCGTTAACGGCCGCGCCTGGCGGGCTCGTGACCTCATCTTTGTCGAAGATCTCGGCACGGTGACCGACTGCCCCCGCCGCGATGCGGCCGTCCGCCTCGGCGTCAAAAGTGGCGTTGCCTTTCCGCTCGTTGTGCAAGGCAACGTCCTCGGCACGCTTGACTTCTTCGTGACGATGACCATCACGCCCAGTCCCGAACGGCTCGAAGCGCTTCGCAACGTCGGCCGCCTTGTCTCTCGGACGATAGAACGAGTCGCCGCGGAAGAACGGGCCCGCCGTGAAGCCGCGTTTCAGGAACGCGAAGTGGCCCGCCTCGTCGTCAACCTGGACCGCATGGCGGCTGGCAACCTCCAGGACATCGATGCCTCCATCACCGCCTCCGACGAAGACACGCAAGCCGTAGCCGCGAACTTCGCCAAACTCAATACAGGCCTCGCCACGACCTCGGCGGCCATTCAGGGTCTGGTGGCTGACACCGCTCGCCTGGCTACGGCCGCCGTCGCCGGAGAACTCAAAGTACGCGCCGACTCCTCGGTGCACCATGGCGACTTCCGCCAAGTGGTGGATGGCGTCAATCGGGCCCTTGATGCCGTCATCGGACCCCTTGACACCGCCGCTGCCTACGTCGAGCGAATCAGTGTCGGCGACATCCCACCGGTCATTACGCAAACGTACCAAGGCGACTTCGACACGCTTCGCAACAACCTGAATGCGCTGATCGAGTCGATGCACAAAGTCAGTCACTCCGCCGATGCCGTAGCGCAAGGCAATCTCACCGTCGAAATAGTGCCCCGTTCAGAACGCGATCAGCTCATGAAGTCGCTCGCCCAGATGGTCGCCTCGCTCACGAGTACCATCGGACAGATTAAAACCGCCGCCGGAGAGGTCGCCTCCGGAAGCGTGGCGCTCTCCACTGCCACCACCCAACTGTCGGAGGGGGCTAGCGAACAGTCCGCCGCGGCAGAGCAAGCATCGTCTTCGATGGAGCAGATGGTCTCCAACATCAGGCAGAATGCCGCCAACGCCGAGCAGACCGAAAAAATCGCTGTGCAATCGGCTTCCGATGCCAAGGACAGCGGCCGCTCGGTCAGCGACGCCGTCAACGCGATGAAGGAGATCGCCAGCAAAATCTCCATCATTGAAGAGATCGCCCGCCAGACCAACATGCTCGCGCTCAACGCGGCGATTGAAGCCGCTCGCGCCGGCGAACATGGCAAGGGCTTCGCGGTGGTGGCGGCAGAAGTCCGCAAGCTGGCCGAACGGAGCCAAAAAGCAGCCAACGAAATCAACCAGCTCTCGGCCTCCACTGTCAAAGTCGCCGAGCGTGCCGGCGAAATGCTCGAACGCCTCGTACCCAACATCGAAAAGACCGCCTCCCTCGTCCAGGAGATCTCTGCCGCCAGCGCCGAACAGCAAGCCGGGGCGGAACAGATCAATTCGGCGCTCCAGCAACTCCAGTCCGTCATTCAGCAAAACGCCAGCGGTTCGGAGGAGATGGCCGCAACCAGCGAGGAGCTCTCGTCGCAGGCCGAACAGATGCTCGCCTCGGTCGATCAGTTCCAGGTCTGCGAAAACGACGACGTGGAATCTTCCCTTCAACGGCTTGATCGGGCGGTCACATCCCGCCCTTCTCCACCGGCGCGTTCGGTTCCCGTTCGGGCCGCTAATAACGTGTGGCCAACGCGGGTCCAGCCGCCCCCGCCGCCCCTGCGCCGCCCTGCCGCCGCCGCTCCCCGACCAGTAGCCCAGACTCGCAAGGGCGGTGTCACTCTTGATCTGCTTTCCGGTCCTGACGACCTGGATCAGCAGTACAAACGCGCTACTAAGCCGTCGCCCCTAATTCCTACTTGGAGCCCCGCATGGAAACCACAATGTCCGTCGCTACCCTGGCCGGCATCCAGCCGTACCTTACTTTCAAACTCGGGATCGAGGTCTTTGCCCTCGAAGTCAGTAAGGTACGGGAGGTGCTTGATTTCACCACCATTACGAAGATTCCCCGCACTCCAGACTTCCTACGCGGAGTCATCAACCTCCGCGGCAGCGTCGTGCCCGTTGTCGATCTTCGCCTGGGCTTTGGCCTCGAATCCGTCGAACCCACCGTCAACACTTGCATCATCGTCGTTGAAGTCTCGATGGACAGAGAAACCATCATCGTCGGAGCCCTCTGCGACGCCGTCGAGGAGGTCATCGATATCGATGCCGCACAGATCCAGCCGCCTCCCCGACTAGGCTCCGCCATCCGAACCGACTTCATCCAGGGCATGGGACAGCGCGATAACGGATTCCTCATGATCCTCAACATCGACAGGGTCTTTTCCTCGACCGACGTCTCGCAATTGGCGCAAGCCACCAAGTAGCTCGATCATGGCACCCACGCTTGCTCGCCCCGCTCCCGCTTGGTTGGCCGCATCCACTGAGCCCGCCCTCAGCCCCGAACTGTTACCCATTGCCCTTGTTGACTTCGCTCGTCTCCGAACACTCATCGAAGATCGCTGTGGGATCCAGTTGCCCGACAGCAAGCGTACGATGGTCGAAGCCCGACTGCGGAAACGGCTGCTCCAACTCGGCCTTTCCTCGTTTGACGACTATTGGCGCCTCTTGTTCGATCCGGCTCGCCAAGCCTCCGAACTAGTTCCCCTGACGGATGCCCTGACCACAAACAAAACCGATTTTCTTCGCGAACCGGCTCATTTTGCCCTTCTCGAACGCACGGTCTTACCCGCTCTCTACGCGGACGGCATCGGTCGTCGCACTCCCTTGCGCGTTTGGAGCGCCGCTGCATCGACCGGCGAAGAACCTTACACCCTCGCCATGGTCCTGGCGCAATGGGGCCGCGCCCAACGGTCGTTCGACTTCACGATCCTCGGCACCGATATCTCTACTCGCGTCCTCGCCCAGGCTCGCGCGGCCACCTACGACGAGCTGGCCATCGCGCCCCTCGAAGACTCCTGGCGCCGCGCCTACCTGCTGCGCGCTCGCTCCAGCACCGCCCCCGCTCCCTTCCGGATCGCCCCGGAACTGCGCGCCCGCGTTCAGTTCGGCCAACTGAATCTCATGGACGCCGACTACGGCCTCCCGCATCCTTTCCACATCATCTTCTGCCGCAATGTGTTGATCTATTTCAACCGCGAAACGCAAACAGAGGTCGCCCGTAAGCTTACAAAAAACCTCGCCCCCTCGGGTTACCTCTTTGTCGGCCATTCCGAGTCGCTGCAGAATTCCGGCGATACCCTCACCGCTCTCGCTCCCAGCGCATATCGAGTGAACCGCCGCTCTCCGGAGTGCGCCATATGACCCGTTACTTTCTCCATCCCGGCGACGTTCGATTCTCCACATCCCCCGAACTTGTCGAAACCATCCTTGGGTCCTGCGTCTCGATCACTCTCCGCGATCCGGTCTCCGGTCTGGCGGCCATCTCCCATTGTGTAGTGCCCAATGCTCCCTTCGGTGTCGCCGACGCCGAACGCTTTCGCTTCTGTGACACGGCGATTCCTGCCATGCTCAACTTCTTTGCCGAACGACACGTTCCCGCCGACCGACTCGATGTCAAACTCTTTGGCGGTGCCGAGGTCCTTCCCGGCCTGAGCCGCCCGGCCATCGGGCCTCTGGTGGGTGCGCTCAATTCGACCCGTGCTTTGGCCGTTCTCTCCTCGTTCGGCCTTTCGCCGAGTGCGCGGAATATCGCCGGGGTGGTGGGTCTTCACTTGATCTTCGATACCGCCAATGGCGATGTCTGGATCCGATCCCTGCCTCAATTTTCCCCTCTTGCCAAGGAGCATTGCGCATGAAGCGTCAGGTTACTGTCCTTATCGTGGATGACTCGGCGCTTGTCCGCGGAGCGCTCTCTGAGATCCTCTCCTCCGATCCTCGCCTCTCGGTTCTCCCTCCCGCCGCCGACCCTTTCGTCGCCGCTGCCCGCATTCAGGAACGCATCCCCGACGTGATCGTTCTCGACGTCGAGATGCCCCGGATGGATGGTATTAGCTTTCTCAAGCGGCTCATGGCCCAGCATCCCATCCCGGTCGTCCTCTGTTCCGGTGCCGTCGAAACCGGCTCCCGCGTCGCTCTCGAAGCTCTCGACGCCGGTGCCGTCGAAGTCATAGCCAAACCCCGGATGGGAACGAGGCAATACTTTGAAGAATCGCGCGACACGATCTGCGATATCGTCTACGCCGCCTCGCAAGTCCAGGTCCGAACCCGTCGAGCCGTTGTTCCGGTCGCTGCCAAGCTCAACGCTGACGCCGTGCTTGCCAAGTCGCGCTCCACCCGGGTGGCCGCCCTCTCCGATCCCATCTTCGTCGTCGGCGCTTCCACCGGCGGCACCGACGCCCTGGTTACCCTGCTCAGCGGTCTACCCCCCGACCTGCCCGGCATGGTCATCGTCCAGCACATGCCCGAGTTCTTCACCGCCTCCTTTGCGGAACGGCTCGATCGGCTCTCCGCGTTGTCGGTAAAAGAGGCCGAAGCCGGCGACGAAATTAAGCACGGCCAAGTGCTCCTCGCTCGCGGAAATCGCCATCTCGTGCTCCTCCGCAAACACCATCGTTTCGTCGTCGACTTCCTCGATGGGCCGCCAGTTTCCCGCCATCGGCCTTCGGTCGACGTTCTGTTCCGTTCCGCTGCTCAGCAGGCCGGGCGCAACGCGGTTGGCGTAATCCTCACCGGTATGGGCGACGATGGTGCCGCCGGAATGCTCGAACTCAAACAGGCCGGTGCACACACCTTCGCCCAGGACAAAGATTCCTGCGTCGTCTTTGGGATGCCGAACGAGGCCATAAAACGGGGCGGCGTCGAGCGGGTTCTCCCCCTCACTCAAATCGCCCCCGCGCTGATTCAACTAGCCCGGGAGAGGAAGCCTCTGGAGTTAAAGTCATGAGTCGTCCCACCATTCTCGCCCCCGTCGAACTGACCCTTCCCCTGGTCGCCGACCTTCTCAAGCAGTTTCGCGCCGCGCCCTCCGGCGTTCACCTCGACCTGCGCGCCACCACCTTGATCGATCTTGCCGCGCTCCAGTTGCTGCTCGCCGCCGCTCGTGAAGACCGACTCCTCGTGACGCAGGCTGCGAATCTTCCGCTCAACCACGTCTGTCTCGCCGCCGGGATCGATCCAGCTATCTTCCGCTCAGGAGCCTCCGATGTCTAAAACAATCCTTGCCGTCGACGATTCCACCAGCATGCGCCAACTCGTCGGCTTCACCCTTCGCGGTGCTGGCTACACCGTCATTGAAGCCTCCGACGGGCAAGACGCCCTCGAGAAGCTCAAAGTTCCGATCAACCTCGTTCTCACCGATCTCAACATGCCCCGTCTCGACGGCCTCGGACTTACCCGCGCGATCCGGGCTACCACCGACTATCGCTATACCCCCATCCTTCTCCTCACGACGGAGTCCGATCCAGCCCGCAAGCTCGAGGCCAAAGCCGCCGGGGCTACCGGCTGGCTCGTAAAACCCTTTCAGCCCGAACAACTCCTCGCCACGATTAAGAAGGTGCTCGGATGAGTGACTCTACCGGAATGGGTGACCCCCGCCTCGCCTTCTGTGAAGAGGCCCGCGACCTCCTCATCGACCTCGAATCCGCCTTGCTCGAACTCGAAAACGATCCCCGCGACTCCGAAACCATCGGTCGGGTCTTTCGCGCTTTGCACACGATCAAAGGTTCTGGCTCCATGTTCGGCTTCGATGAAGTCGCTTCCTTCACCCACAACCTGGAATCGGCCTACGACCTCGTTCGCTCGGGCGAACTAGCCGTCACTCCCGCCCTCATTTCGCTCACCCTCTGCGCCCGCGACCACATCCTACACCTCCTCGAATCTTCGCTCGGCCATACCCCCCTCAATCGAGCCCCCGGTTTGGCCATCCTCCACGCCATTCGTGAGTTCGTGGATGTCGGCACCGCTGTCTCGATTTGTGTCGATCCCGTCGTTCCGGTCGCCGCCCTGAAAGAGTTCAAAATCCGTTTTGCCCCGCCCGTTGATCTTTTTCTCCGTGGATCCAATCTCCTACCGCTGTTCGACGAACTCCGCGACCTCGGCGACCTCGTCATTAACGCCAATGCCGCGGCTCTCCCTCCCCTGGCCGACTTCCTCCCCGACCACTGCTACCTCGTCTGGAACATGCGTCTCTTCGCTGCTTGCTCTCCCCAGGCCATTCGCGACGTCTTCCTCTTTGTCGACGACGGAGAGTCGCTGACAATTACTGCCGTGGAGGATTCGTCGGAGTTTGCGATGGCCGACGAATTTGTCGAAACACCGCCTGGCGAAAAGGCTGACTCGACCGCCCGGCCCGCCACCACAAGTCTCCGCGTCCCTGCCGCCAAACTCGATGAGCTCATCAACATCGTCGGAGAACTTGTCACCACCCAGGCCCGCCTCACCCGCTTTGCCGCCCAGTCCGGCGACATCGAAATCGCGCATATCGCCGAAGAGACCGAACGGCTGACGAGCCTCTTGCGGGACAACACAATGAGTCTCCGCATGCTCCCGATTGAGGCCACCTTCGCCCGCTATCGCCGTCTCGTTCGCGACCTCGCCGGAGAACTCGGCAAACAGGTCGATCTCTCCACCGTCGGGGGCGATACCGAACTCGACAAGAGCGTCATCGATCAGATCGCCGATCCCCTCGTCCACCTCATCCGCAACTCCGTCGATCATGGCATCGAATCCCCCGAACAGCGTCGCCTACTCGGCAAACCCGCCCGCGGACGGCTGGTCCTGTCCGCCGCCCATTCCGGCTCGCAAGTCCATATCACCGTCTCCGACGACGGCCACGGCATCGACCCCGTCCGCGTCCGCGCCAAGGCCGTCGAAAAAGGGCTCGTCGATCCCCGGGCGGAACTTTCAGAATCCGAAATCTTCTCGCTCATCTTTCGCACCGGATTCTCCACCGCGTCCTCTGTCTCCGCCGTCTCGGGTCGCGGCGTCGGCATGGACGTCGTCAAGAGAAATGTCGAGTCGCTCCGCGGTTCGATCGACGTCACCTCGACCCTCGGCCAGGGAACTGTCTTCACTCTCAAGCTCCCCCTCACCCTGGCCATCATTGATGGACTCCTCGTCCGCGTCGCCGATCAATACTTCGTCTTTCCGGTCGCTCAGGTCATCGAATGCCTCGAAGTCAAAACCGATACGCTCCTCCGCGGTCGCGAGTTTATCGAAGTCCGCGGCAAACTCGTGCCGCTTGTCTTCCTCCATCGCTTCTTCCGCCTCGGCTCCGGCCCCGGATCCCGCACCCAGATCCTGGTCGCCCAAACCACGGCTGGTGACTTCGGCTTCGTCGTCGATGCCGTGATCGGAGATCACAAGACCGTCATCAAACAACTCGGCCCCCTCTGCCAGCAGGTCGAGGCCGTGTCCGGTGCCACGATCCTCGGCGACGGATGCATCGCCCTGATTCTCGATGTCGACAAGTTAGCCCATTCAGCTCTCGCAGAAGCCGCCCGCAGGGCTGCCTGAGACCGCACTCTCGCTGTTCCCAGGGAGCCGGGCCCGGCCCAAAACATCTGGAAAACCAAGCGGGATTCCGGCCGTTCCTCACGACCTGCCGCAAGTCCACACGGCTTTCCCCGCCGTCTGACCGCAGCGATCCGCCAACAATTATCCTGACGCCACAGAGAAAAAATCGGGATCGCGCGGAACGAGGTCGGCGGCCAGAGCAATCGAGGCTGTATCGACCAGCGCCCCGCGGACGACGGCTTCATGCGGGGACCCCCACTTCAACCCGGTCCAGGTCCCCTGGTCGGTCGCCCGACAAAGTCTGCGCCAACTCAAGGCCCAGTCAGTTACTGCTCATGAAATTGCAGCGCTGCCCTTCGTTAAGCCAAGATTCAGAATAGTTCAACGTCTCCGCCCGACTCCGTCGCCACACCACCGCCCTTCGCTTCCTGCTCAACCGTCCTACCAAACATAGCCGCATGAACCGCACGCTCCGATTTCATCGTGTAACGAGCGGTCAATTCACCCTCATCCGAAGCCGTCCCCTCATCAATTGCGGAACTGCGCGGGAACTTCTCCACCAGCGCTCCGAGCATTGCGCGACACTGGTTCGCCGTTGTCGCAAACCGCTGCCCAATCGCCCCGTGGCCCCCTGATCGTTGCGCTTGGCCGCTCAGCGAATCCGCTAGCGTGCAGATCGGGCGCACCGCCCCCATACTTGCTTGGCGTTCTACGCGAACCCCCTCCATCCGCTGCCGCCACTGGCGCAACTGAGCATCGCCCACCTTGTGGCTACGCACCTCCGCAAGCGAATCAATCGCCGATCGAATCACGACCAGCGCATCCGCCGCCGCTGCCGAACGGGTGGAGCAATCCGCCTGCAATATTTGCATCGATCCTGCCACCACGATGAGTGGATCGCCAATCTGCCCAATATGACAGGCCGTAATAGAAGTGTTCACGGCTAGTCTGCTCAACTGGATTTCAATCGCCTGGATCTCGACAATCGCCTTTTGCAATCGATCGCCGATCACCCGGAGCTCTGCCGATAACGCCTGTCTCCCCCCCTCCGTTACCTCCAATTCGTTGATCGCTCCCAGGACCGCGTCAAATTGCTCCCGCATGACGGCGAGACGATCGCACTCGTTCCCCTCGCCCGTTGCCGAGAGCGACTGGCAGACCCGAATCATCTCGCCCACCCGCTCCGACACTCCTTCGAGATCGTCGTCGATCTTGCCCGCGGATCGAGTGAAACCTAACGCCGCTTCGCCCAACTGCGCCCCTTGTAGCCGAATCAAAGGTAACCCGGAGCGCAAAGGCGGCCGACCAGGCGCGGACGGTAGCGACTCTTGCAGTCCCGTAATGACATGCTCCACCTGCTGCCTTGTAATGTCGTGAAATTGAATCGACATCGCAATCGTTCCCAAGTCGCGGGAAAGCGCCTTCAACTCCTCGCCCAAGCGAACGGAAACCAACGCGGTACTCCGCTTTCGGGCCTCGGTCGATTCCAAGCCTTTATCGACTTGTGCCAAAACATCCTCTATCGTTTTTAGTTGAATCGTGTTCAAACGGGCAATCTCGCGCAGGGCCCTCGCAACGCATTCTCCCAGGGCGCTCGCCGCCGTCAGCAACTCGTCGGCTCGCACTTCCATCCCCTGACTGGCCAGTCGCACCTCATCCGCTAGGTTGCTCAGATCCTCCTGGGTCATCGACAAGTGTGCCGTCTCAATGCGCGCCAAAATGGCCGTAATCTGAAAGGTCGAGACCACTTTCCCGAACGTGGAAAACGTCCGCAGAATGCCTCTCGTTTCTCTTTGCAAGGTTTCGAATAGCCGGTTACCCTCCCCCAATCGAAACTGCATCTGTTCGACGCGCTCTCTCACCGAAGCCATCACATCGTGGGTAGTTCGCGACTGCTCCCCCTCGAGCATCGCCGAAAACGCTTCCACCCGGCTTTGCAGCTTCTGGACTCCCGTCAGGAACTCCATCAGATTTCCGCTGATCAACAGAAAGTCCGCTTCGGTCGCCCGATTCAACTCTTCCAGGTCAGCAATCACTCTTCCCACCGTCTCCGTTGCGCTAACCTTGCCGGATCGGGAGTGCAACGCAGACTGAAGCGCCTGAAGTCCAGCGACGAAGCCCGCCGGGGCGAACCCTAAATGCGATTCCCATCCGCGTATCCAACTCATGATAATTTCCTCCGCAATTCGGACATCCAGGCACGCCCAATACTGGGCTTCACACCCCAACTTCACATATCGGTGATCGAATGAATAACTTGAATCACTTATCCTCGACTCCCCGTCAAAAGGAGACCCTTGAATTGGAAGCGTAGGCGTAGTAAAACAGGTACACCCGCGATGCTCCATAAACTCGTCACCCTGCTCACCCTCGCCGCTGCCTCCCCCCTCTCCGCCGGCCTCCTCGATAAATCTCCCGTCCGCGTCGAGATCTTCGAAAATCTTCCCCCCGGCACTGAACTATCCCCCACCGGCGCCCCCGCCTACCAATACACCGAATCCGCCTTCGGCTTCCCCCGCCTCCCGCTCAAATACTCCGCCGAAGCCCTGCCCCAGGATCGCTCCGTTCCCTTCGCCCTCCGCGCCTCCTTCGAACGGGTAATTCCCGCCGGCCCCCATCGCTTCCGCCTACGCGCCCGCGGTGCCGCCCGCCTCCTCATCGACGGCGTCGAAGTCGCCAAAACCAATAAGCAAAAACCCAACACCACCGGCGACGACCCCGTCCCCGAACCGCCCGTCCGCGACGAAACCGGCCACCGCCCCCTCACCCATCCCCATCAGGACGTCTTCCTCAACTTCCCCGGCGACGGCAAACCCCACACCTTCGCTCTCATCGCCCTCATCGGCGGCAAAGGCCTCATGCCCACCCCCGGCGAACTCGCCGTCTCCTTCGGCAAACCAGGCGAACTCGAACACCTCCTCGGTCCCGATAACTCCCCCCGACTCACCGACCTCGGCTGGGAAACCCACGTCGCCCAACAAGAAACCCTCCATCGCCAAGCCGACCGCGAACGCCGCCTCGAAGCCTCCCGCGAAGTCTCCGCCCGCTGGAACACCCGCCACGACGAAGCCCGCGCGTTCTATAAAGACCGCCACGTCCCCATCCCCGCCGCCACCCCCAACCTCCCCGCGAACAACGCAATCGACCACTTCCTCAATACCAAGCTCAAAGCCGCCGCCCTCGCCCCCCGGCCCCTAACCGACGACCTCGAATTCCTCCGCCGACTCTCCCTCGATTCCACCGGCCTCATTCCCACCGCCGACGAAATCCGGGCCTTCCAATCCCTCCCCGCCGCCACCCGCCGCGCCAAAACCATCGATCGTCTCCTCAACCATCCCGACTGGGCCGACAACTGGGTCAGCTACTGGCAGGACGTTCTCGCCGAAAATCCCGGCATCCTCAAGCCCGATCTCAATAACACCGGCCCCTTCCGCTACTGGATCCACCAGTCGTTCTCGGACGGCATCCCCTTCGATCGCTTCGTTACAGAACTAGTCCAAATGGAAGGCAGCGTCCATCTCGGTGCCCCCGCGGCCTTTTCTCAAGCCACTCTGAACGATGCTCCCATGGCCGCCAAAGCTGAAATCCTTGGCCTCGCCTTCCTCGGCACCAAGCTCGGTTGCGCCCGCTGCCACGACGCCCCCTTCCATCCCTACAAGCAGCAGGATCTGTTCTCCATGGCCGCGATGCTCAACGGCAAGGCGCTCAAGCTCCCCGTCGCCAGCACCGTCCCCCTCGGCGAAGGCAGCCGCAAGCCGGCCGTCTCCATCTCGCTCAAAGCCGGCGAAGCCATCAACCCCGGCTGGGCCTTCAACGATCTCATCCGCCACGACGAAACCGGCTCCCTCCCCACCGAAGGCAAAGTCGAATCCCGCCGCACCCTCGCCGGCCTCATCGTCTCGCCCAAAAACGAGCGCTTCGCCCAAGTCGTCGTTAACCGCGTCTGGAAGCGCTACTTCGGCATCGGCATCGTCGAACCCGTCGACGACTGGGCCTTCGCCAAACCGTCCCACCCGGAGTTGATGCAATTCCTCGCCCGCGAATTCGTCACGAGCGGCTACGATCTCAAACACCTCGCCCGCTTGATCTTTTCTTCCCACGCCTACCAACGCCGCCCCCTCGAATCCCTCGCCGCCACCCAACTCTCCCCGCAAAACCGCCTCTTCGCCGGACCCGTCCGCCGCAAACTCTCCGCCGAACAACTCGTCGACTCGCTCCACCGCGCCGTCGGCAAAGCCTTCGAATGTGAAGACCTCAATCTCAACCCCGCCGGCGATCGTCCCCCCGCCCAGTTCCTCAACATGGGCAAGCCCTCCCGCTCGTGGCAGATGACGGCTCTATCCAACGAGCGCGACCGCCCCGCCCTCGCCCTGCCCATCGCCCAAGCACTCATCGACGTGCTCACTAACTACGGCTGGCGCCAGTCTCGGCAGAATCCTTCCACCACCCGCGACGACGGCGCATCTCCCATGCAAACCCTCATCCTCGCCAACGGCGTCCTCGGCACCCGCATCCTTCGGCTCTCGGACGATAGCGCCTTCACCGACCTGGCTCTGTTGGACCTCCCCGTCGAAAAGCTCGTCGAAGAAGCCTTCCTCCGCATCTTGTCTCGGCCCCCCACGGCCACCGAGATCACCGCCATGGCCAACCTGCTCCGGCCCGCCTACGCCACCCGAAAAGTGGCCGGTGCCCAAACCGGTTACGCCGCGCTGAAAAGCGATAACCGCGTATCTTGGTCCAACCATCTCAGCGCCGAAGCAACGCTGATTCGTATGGACGAAGAGAAGAAAATGCGCCTCGGAGCCGAACCCACCAAGCGCTTGAAAACCGAGTTCCGCGTGCTCTTTGAAGACGCGCTGTGGGCCATGCTCAACAGCCCCGAATTCGTATTACTCCCCTAAGGATCCCGCCCATGAAACGCCGTGATTTTCTCGCCGCCTCCACTGCCACTCTCGCCACCGCGGCCCACGTCCCGAAGGGCAAAGCCGATGCCTGCATCTTCCTCTGGCTTGGCGGCGGTGCCGCTCACATGGACACCTTCGACCCCAAGCCCCTCGGCGACGGCAAAAAGGTCGCCGGGTCTTACTATAAGGCCATCAACACCGCTATCAAAGGCGAGCAGGTCTGCGAGCATCTCCACCGCACCGCCCCGCTGATGGACCGCGCGATTGCTGTCCGCTCCATCATGCATGACATCTCGGGAGAACACGCCGCCGCCGCCAACCTCGTCCACACCGGCCGCAAGCCCAGCGGGACGATCATCTATCCCGCCATCGGCTCCATCGTGTCGAACCAACTCGGCGCCAAGACCGCCGAAGTCCCGCCCTACGTTGTCATGGGCTACCCCAGCATCATTCGAGACCCCGGCTTCCTCGGTGCCCGCTACGGCTACATCTACCTCACGCAAATCGAAACCGGCCCCGCCGGTCTCCTCCGTCCGCCTGACGTCGATCTGAACCGCGAAGACCGCCGCGAAACCCTCCTCGCCAAAATACGCGAAGAGTACACGAAGCGGCATCCGAAGGATCAAACCGTCCTCCAGCAGGAAGCCATCACGACCTCGGCTTACAAACTCGCCGGTCCCAAGTTTCTGAACGTGTTCGACCTCGCCCGCGAGTCCTCGACGCTCCGGGAATCCTACGGCGGCGAGTTCGGCCAACGCTGTCTCCTCGCCCGTCGTCTGGTCCAATCCGGTGTCCGCTTCGTCGAGGTGTCGCACAATTTAAACTTCCTCAACGGCTCCGGCTGGGACACGCACAACGACGGTCAAGTCAAACAACATCTCCTCATTGAGGAGCTAGACAAAGCCTTTTCGTCTCTTCTCATCGACCTCGAAAAAAACAAGATGCTCGATACGACGTTAGTCGTCATCGCCACCGAATTCGGTCGTCCCCCGGATTTCGACGCCGGCGGCGGCCGCGGCCATCAGTCGGCTGGTTTCAGCATGGTGCTAGCCGGTGGAGGCTTGAAGACCGGTCAGGTCATCGGTCGTACTGACGAAGTTGGCCGCAAGGTTGTGGACCGCCCGGTCTCCATCCCGGATTTCCACGCGACAATCCACTGCGCCCTCGGCATCGACCCCCACAAGAATCTCTACGCCGGCGACCGGCCGGTCCCGATCACCGATCGGGGCACCCCCATCGCCGAACTGTTCGCCTAGGGGCTTCCGGCAACGACAACAACAAGCGGTTGTCAAAGAACACGGTAATTGCTCACGAACAGCGATGCCAGAGGTGATAAACGGTTATGTCAGTCGCCGGACCTTTGCCATCGCGCCAGGGGAAAGCACGGTGATGCTTCGTGAGATAGACGGCCTCTGCCTCGGCACAAGCGGCGGCAGCGAGCCCGGGGCAGAGTTGGAGTGGCTGGATAATTCCGAGTGACGTTCTTCGGGTGGATACTTCCATTGCGGGAGTGAGGTGCCCTGCAATCGTTCTGCCGCTGCGGACGTAGCCGAGCATCATGGCCTCTTGCATTGCCCAAGCATAGTCGCCATTCACAAACCGGATCAGGCCATCGTCGCAATATGCGCTTCCGGCCGCATGGCCTGCGTCAACAGGCTTGCACTCCACAAAAAGGGCATCATGCGCTGAAACAACACGACGCGGCTCCGCGCCCGCATGACGGAGCTTGAATGATAAATCCGGCGTCTTTGCGAGCTTTTGGCCGTTGTAGTTCGTGACTTCGGCATGGCGCACAACGCGCTCATAGAAAGTGGAGTTGAATCCTCCGATTTCCCCGGTTTGACGAAGGTCGTTCTCAAGGACATTGAAGAGCTGTTCCGTCACACTGTCTTCGCGTTCCGTGGCTAACGGAAAGCCGCGATCTCGAAGCTTAGTGAATGCCCTCAACAGGACACGGCGAAGAAAGAGAATCACTGGTAAGCCCAAGCGCGGATGGGGGAGATCGTATCGATCCGGCTGCACCCCAAGAGTGAAGAATCCACTGTTTCCTGCCGTTTTCATGCATGCTCCACAAGTCCGCACGCCCCGAGGCGCTCGCGGATGATGTGTTGCGCGCAGAGTCGAGCGCGGGTTATGGTCCACCAGCGGCGCTGATTCAAGAGGCCTACCAGGAGGCCGCGTTTACCCGGAGCATTGACAAGGATGCGACTGCAGCCGCGTTGGTTCGCCGCCTCCATCGCCGTTTTCATCAGCGCCGGATCGATTGGAATCGAGACGCCCTCGCGAGAGACGGAAAAGAAAAACCAGGGTTCGCGCCAATCGTCCGGCTGAAACGTCGCCGCGTCCACCGCCGCATGTTCGTCACAGACGTCGAAATAAGGTTCCAATTCCTTGCGCAAAGTAGCAAGGAAAGGCTTCCGCGTTTCGGAAGTCGTTCGATCCAGTGCCGCCTTCCCCGCTTTTCGATAGGACGCGGCGGAGAAAAGAGTATCCTCGGCGACCTGGACCGCGGCTGGGCTGAAACCATATAGCCGGAAGATGAATTCGTTCAAATGCGCCCGCGGCTCGACGGCACTATTTTGAAGTCGTTCAGTAAGGCTATGAATACTTGCCCGATCGCTTGCGAAAAGGTTCGCGATGTTCGGGAACGGCAGCGCGTCGAACTCCGCTTTGTTGAAGGTCTGCCGATCAAAGCCACTCCGGCGGCTGGTCAATAGGCAGTAATAGTCGAACAGAGTAGAGTGAGCGAGTAAGTAGATGAGTCCTGCCAGTGTCGCAGCCTCTGGATGGCCGGCACACGAATAACCATAGTAACTTTGGGAAAATGCCACCGGATGATCTAGGATGTAGGCGCGTGGTCGTCTGTTGTCGTCGCCCGGAGATTGACGAATAATGACAAGGGGCGGCTGAAACAGTTCTTTTTGCTTTGGCCAATAAGCACCACTTTTTCCATCGGAATTCTTGCCGAATCGTTCTCCGTACGTCTGCCTGGTTGGCTCAATCAGAGTCTGTGTAGGCGGCTCAAATAGGGGCAAGTCACCAAGAAAACCCACGAATTTCTGCGGCAAGGAGGGAGATCGATTGTAGCCTTGTCCGGTCTTATCGCCAACCGGGTCCCACGCAGCCCAGCGACTCCCCAAAGTTTCGTTGTCGATCCCCGAGAGCGTCTCCATCAATTCCACATCCAACCATGTTCCAAACGCTAACGTCTTGAGGATCCAAGGCTGCCTCTCGACTCGCGCCACGCTTACGGGCTGAGCAATCTCATAGTCGATCCGGAATCGTCCTCGTCCGTTCATTTCGGGCTCGTTAACGGGGGCAGCATAGTAAAAGCGGTGATCGGGCCCGGGTCTTTTGTTGCGAGCGAACAACAGACAGAACGGTACCTTTACGTCCTGCCAAACCGCCGACCAGCGTAAATCGGCTCCGTTAATGAGCCCTGTTATTTCTACGCTTCGCAGTACTGCCCGCCACGCCTCGAATCCTTTACCCGAAGTGCGGCCGAAGAGTCTTGCATGCATGGCCAAAGCGATGACCCCATCCTCCTTCGCCCATTCCATCGCGCGCCATAAGAAGGGCAGATCGGGATTCTTGTCAGGGTTTTCATAGCTTTTTGCGATATCCCCCAATCCACGTTCGACCAGTACTCTTCGCCCAATCGCCGTGAAAGCCTCGTTCAAGTCATCAGTCGGCGACTTTGTCCCCTTTTCGTCGGCGTCGTTCTCAGCATCACTCTTGCCGTCGCGCAATCGCGTCCACGGCGGGTTGCCGATAACAATGTCGAACCTGTTGTCGAAGTCCGAGGACACCTCCAAGCCGAGGCTGCCAAGCGGGAACGCTTTCTCCGCTCCGCCTTCGTCACCACCTCCGAAGCGGTAGAGCACCTCACCCCGTAAGTTGCGGGGGAATTTCAGCGCCTGCGGCGGTCGCGGACTGGCGGTCAGTTCAATCGCGGTGATGTAGAGCGCCAGCGCCGCAAGTCGCAGCGCCGACTCACTGATGTCAAAGCCTCGCACTTGATTGTAAAGGATGCTCTGGATGACGGCAGTCTTCGGTCGCTCGTTGCTAATCCAGTGTTCGCGAACAAGCCGACGAAACGCGAGGACGAGGAAAATACCCGCGCCACACGAACTGTCCAGAACTTGGGCGTTCCCCTTGCCTTTGATTGCAGCGAACGCTTGTTCAACCATCAATCCCGCAATCGTGCGGGGGGTGTAATGAACGCTCGTATCCCGCGCGGTCCGCGGGTCGGCACGGTGACTAAAACTCTCATAAACTTGGCTCAGCACACCCACGGGGATGTGAGCGAAGTCGAAGTCGTCCCAGTCAAGTTCAGTCTGCACCGTCTCTCCCGACGCGCGCCATCCGCGAAGAATTGCGTCGAGATGAAGGAAGACTCGCCGCCCGGCCTGCCGTTCGGTACGCCGGAAGTAGCGAAGATACTCCGCCTCACGAGCCTCCCGGTCGCTGGCTGGAATCGATTCGTCAATGAGAGGGAGAAAGTCGCCGTTAAACGTCGCATCCAGCCAAGCGGAGGTTTGCGCCGCTTTTTCCGCGGAGGAGAAGGCATCCTTCAATTCGGCCGCACCCGGACAGACTTCGTCGCGCTCACTTTCCACTACGATGCGGCGGTCGATGAGGAAGCGGAAGAATAGCGCTCGACCTGCCATCGACAGGACCTCCAGCGCTTCCAGCTTGCCTTTGACTTCAGTAGGGACAAACTCGGTCGTCATCTGGGTGAGCAGATCAAAAATTTTGTTGAATACGTAGTCGGTGCCACTCAGCCGATGATTTTCTTCGAAGGTGCCATGCACTAGGCTCTGGAAGAACAACGCTGTCGTCGTGTCTTTCTCCTTCACAATCTTCACGGGCTGGGAGTCTGCTGTCTCCCGAAATCCAATGGGAAAGATTTCTAGGCAGCCAGGCCGGAGCACGCCAAGCCATGCGGGATCGCTGCGATTCGCGAGTTGCTTGCATAGGACGGCAAGGGAGGCGGCATCGCTCTTTACGTCGCTGCTCGCGTCCACGAGGTATAGCAAAGCGGCACCTTGGTGCTCGGCCACCGCCGTAAGAATCGGCGTGTGGTTGCTTTGCTTAGGCAGTAAGTCGAGGTAATCAAGCTGCTCCGCCGCCGTAAGCTTTTGGTCAAGCCGAATAACGGCGGAACAGCCGTAGGCTGCTAGGCGCTCATTTAACGGCAGGGCGGAGCTGGGAGGTGTTGACGCCATCATCGGCGGCTCCCGTGGTTGCGGATTAGGCCGACGTACCTGCCTAGAATCCGAACGGCGCCCTGTCCATCGTTGCGAATCACAATGTCCGGAAATGCCGAATTTGCTCCCCGAAGAATGACCATCCCGCTGGGTTGATAGACGTGCTTGAGCGTAGCCTCATCGTTGAGTAGCACCGCCGCGATTTCGCCGTCCGCTACATCCACCTGACGATCCATCACGGCAATATCCCCCGGCAAAATTCCATCATCCCTCATGCTTTCGCCTCTCACCCGAAGGGCGAATAAATCCGAACCCGGAAACAGCTCCGGGGAAACCGCGATACTCTCGCCATAATCTTGAATTGCGATCTGCGGATGGCCCGCGGCAATGTCTCCTAAGAGCGGTATGCCCATCGCGGCACAATGTTTCAATTCCAGCCCCCTCGCCTTACCCGGCAGGCGATTGATCATTCCTTTCTTCTCCATCAGCCGCAGATGGGACCGCACGGAATTGAGACTGGCAAACCCAAAGCGCTCGGCGATCTCACGTTGCGTCGGCGCGATTCCGCGTTTGCGCGATTCGGAATGGAGGAATGACGCAATTTGCTGCTGACGCTCTGTGGGCGGCAATGCCACACCCTAAGCATACTGCTCAAAATGGCAGTATGCCAAAGGGTTTTTGGACAAACCTGATTCCGGGTTCCACACCTAACGATACCCAAAGGAACGAAAACGACTGCCTGGGGCACCAACCTGGGACGGACCTTCTGGAATACCCACCGGTCGGACCTCCTCAGCGACCGCAATTTCGACCCCTTCTGCACGTACCTCGGCCTCCAATCTAAATAACTACATCTGTAGCAAGCAGAAATCACAAGGTATCGAGATTTATATTTCCCTTCTTTTCAGTAGTTTGAAAAAATCCCTCCGAAAATACTCCTCTCCAGCCCCGTATCCTCCAAACAGATCTACCCGACGCGCCACCCCTTCGGCCCGTCGGGTTTTTCATTTTCAAAATCCAGGAGATACGACCATGATCCACACGCCCTATGACCAAATGACGCCCGAACAGAAGATCGCCTTCGAAGCCGAAATCCGGCCCTTCATGCCGCCCCCTATCGATCTCGCCCGCTACGGCATCCAACTGAAAAACGCCAATGGTTCCACCGGACCCCGCACCAAAGAAGGCAAAGCCCGCTCCAGCAAAAATCGCCTCGACCACGGTCTCTGCTCCGCCGCGCTCCTCCTCGATAGCGAATCGACCATCGAGTTCGGCGTAGTCAAAGCGCAAGTCACAGCCGCCTACGCCCCGGCCAACCCGGAAGAGGTCCTCCTCACCGTCGAACTCGTCGAAGCCCAATGGCGTCTCCTCCGTGCCCGTCGCGTCGAAGCTAAAACGTTGAACACCCTCGACCAGCAAAACGAAGACCTCGCTGACGCCTTCTGGAACGACGACCACGCTGCCGTCTGGGAACGTGTCCAGCACTACGTCACCACCGCCGAACGCAGCCATCACCGAGCCCTAAAAAACCTGCTCACCGCCCAGAAGAACCGTCCCCAAACCGTAGCCCCGCCCCCGGCTGTCGAACAAGCGAAACCAGTCCTGGTCGTCATCAAGCCGAAACCAGTTCCCCCGCCCATCGAGTTCGAATCGCAAAAACCGCTCACCATGGCCGCGGGCGCCACCTCGTTCACACCCCGCTGCTGACCCCACTTCGAATCGCAAAATCACCCCGCTGCCTCGAACCACATCAGCCTACCGCAAAGGCTGCACAATAATCTCAGACATCCGGCAAGCCTGCCGAACCACGTCCGCCGAGCACGCCCGTGCCTTCAGGTCCTTGGTCAAACAAACCCGGACTTCGTTCAGAAATTTGCCGTTGCAGCCGACCGACACGGCATCTCCCGGCATCCCCGGATTCGCGGCCAAAAATTCGTTCTTGATCACCGCCGGAGCCACCGTCCGCGCCTTTTTAGGGCTCTGCAACGCCGCCGGAATCTTCAACGCGCCAAAGGCGCGACGCGCCCGGTCGAAGTACTGGTCCGCCGTGCCGCCAGCGCATACCCCGTGCTTCCTCCACTCATGCCGAATCAGCCCCGGGCTCGGCATAATGTCCAAAGTCTTATCGATCACCGGCTTCGCCAGCGTCTCGTTCGTTTCGCAAAACTGCGGCCAGCTCCGTTCGTACTGCGGCCACAACCCATGCACAATGAAGTCGTATTGCCGCGTTCCTCCACACTGCATCCGGTCGCGCTCCCCCGCCGGAGTCGAACAATGCTGTGGCGACCACGACAAGCTCAGCAAGTAAAAATCGAACTTACCCGCCTCCCCGCGTGGCGTGTCCCGCCGCTGTCCCCACCCCGAAACCGTCAGTAAAAGTACAAGCAAAGCCAATCGCATAGCCTTACCACCATACAATAGCCCTGTGGACGAAGCCCACCTCATCGCCAAAATCGAAGCCAACCTCGCCCGCCGCGGACTCTCGACCGGAAACGGAATCCTAACCGGCATCGGCGACGATTGCGCCATCTTCCGCCCAAAATCCGGCGACGACCTCCTCTTCACCACCGATCAAATGCACCTCGATCGCCACTTCACCACCACAACCAAAGCCAGCGATGTAGGCCATACCGCCCTCGCCCGTTCCCTCTCCGACATCGCCGCCATGGGCGGCCGCCCCCTCTTCGCCCTCGTCGCCCTCGCCGCATCCGACCCCGTCTGGATCGACGGTTTCTACGCCGGTTTCCTCCCCCTCGCCCAACGCCACGGCGTCATCCTCGCCGGCGGCGACCTCTCTGCCACGCCCACCCCCTCCTGCGACGTCATGGTCTGCGGCAGCGTACCCCGCGGCCAAGCCCTCCTCCGCTCAAAAGCCCGACTCGGCGATACGATCTCCGTCTCCGGCCCCCTCGGTGCCGCCGCCCTCGCTCTCGAACGCGGCAAGCGCCGCCTCCCCCTGCCCCAACTCGCGCTCGGACGCACCCTCTACGCCCAAGGCGTCCGCTGCGCCATGGACCTCTCTGACGGCCTCTCGGCAGACCTCCGCCGCCTCTGCCTAGCAAGTAAGGTGTCCGCGCGCCTCACGGCCGTCCCCAGGGCCAAAGGAGCCCATCTGGAACACGCTCTCCACGGAGGTGAAGACTACCAACTCCTCTTCACCTCCCGAAAACCCATCCCCGGCACTTACCCCATCGGCACCGTCGTCCAATCCCATCCCGACTGCGTCTTCTATGAAAGCTCGCCCCTCCCGCCTCTCGGCTGGGACCACTACCATGAACCCCGTCCTTGATCTCATCGAATCCTTCCGCCGCTCCCAGGTCATGTTCTCGGCCGTCCACCTCGGTGTCTTCGATCTTCTAACCACCGGCCACACCGCCGCCGCCATCGCCAACCGCCTGGCCGCCGACCTCCGAGCCACCGAACTCCTCCTCGACGCCTGCGTCAATCTCGGCCTGCTCACGAAGGCCGACGGACGCTACCGCAACACGCCCGACGCCCAACGCTACTGCACCCGCTCCAGCCCCGATACCCTCGTCGGCTATATTCTCTACTCCCGCGACGTCCTCTGGCACCTCTGGGCCAACCTCCCCGACGCCGTCCGTGAAGGCTCCCATCGGTGGTCCCAAACCTTCCAGGTCGATTCCTCCGCCGACATCTTCGGCCACTTCTTCCGCACCCCCGAATCGCTCCGAACCTTCCAGCAAGGCATGCACGGCTTCGGCCTTCTCTCCTCTCCCCAAGTCGTCGCCGCCTTTGATCTCACGCCGTTCACCCACCTCTGCGACCTCGGCGGCGGCACCGGGCATCTTCCAGCCGCCGCCATCGCCCGCTGGCCCCATCTCCAAGCCACCAACTTCGATCTGCCCGCCGTCATCGAAGCCTTTCCCGTCCCGAACGTCCAAGGCCTCCCCGGCGACTTCTTCTCGGACCCGCTGCCCCCCGCCGACCTCTACGCCCTCGGTCGCATCCTCCACGATTGGTCCACGCCGAAGGTCGAACTCCTCCTCGCCAAAATCCACGCCGCCCTGCCCCCTCACGGCGGCCTCCTCATCGCCGAAGCCCTCCTTGACGACGATCACTCCGGCCCCCGCCCGGCCCTGCTGCAGTCGCTGAACATGCTCACCTGCACCGAAGGCCGCGAACGCTCGTTTCCCGAATACCAAGCCCTGCTTACCGCGGCAGGCTTCACCCAAATAACCGCCCATCGAACCGGAGCCCCCCTCGATGCGATTCTTGCTCGTAAGTAGCCTCTTCGCCCTTCCCCTGCTCGCGCAGTCCGACCTTCTCGACCGCGCCGCCGCCCTACCCCCCGAACTCTACGCCGACGTCGTCCTCCGCCTCGCCGAAGCCGACAAGCTCAAAGTCAAGGAACCAGAGCAACTCCTCGAAAGCATCTTCCTCCTCGCCCACCAAGTCAAATTCGGCGCGCGCCCTCGCACAAACGAAGATCTCGTTCTTCATTCCGACTCTCTCTCTGGCGTCATCGACGCCGCCGGCCGGTTTAAACTCGACCGCCTCTCCATCCAGGTCCGTGTCGCCGTCGCGCTCACGTCCGCCAAGCTCTTTCGAGAGATTGATCCCGCTCCCCCAACCCAGACCTGCGACGATCCCTTCTCCTACCAGCCGGACTTCTACTACGAGAGCCTCCCCCGCTTTCCCTCGCTCGCCTCTGAAGCCTTCCGTCGCATCACAACTTCCTCCCAAATCGCACCCGCCCTCCGCGCGATCGCTCGGTTGCCCCATCCGGATGAGCTGGTTATCCTCCTCGCCGGTGCACTCCCCGAAATCCATGACTCCTGGCGAGCCTTCTCGCCTGCCCCGTTCAGCACGACCAACGAGATCTACATTTATCGAAACATCCTGCCCGGTTGGCGAACTTGGTTCACTAACCACATGAACGGTCGCCGCTGCTCCTCGACCCGCGAGAACGCCTCCCACAAACAGGCCATCGAAATCTTCAACAAACTCTCCACTACCCCTATAGACGCAAAAGAGTTGAAGCCTTCCTCAACCGACAAAACGCCAACCATTCCAAATTTCTGGGTCGCGCCCAAGGGGAAGCTCATCATGGCCCATTACAAGGAACTCCGCTTCGGTGGAGGCAAAGAAATCCTTCCCGAAGCCGAGCGCCGCAAGCCCGATTGGGACACCCGCCTCCGCGCTTTCTTAAACGAACTCTCGGAATGGAAGCACGACGACGACGAAACGCCCCGATCAATCTTTCACCAACGGGCCATCATCCACCAAGCCCTCTTCGCCATCATTCCCTCCGGCCCGCTCCTCCGCAAAGTCACCACCGAGTACGTCACCTTCCTCGCCCTCTCCCCCATGCGTACCGAGCACCCCACCGAGTGGCTCACCTACGTCGACCGCCTCCTCCGCGAATCCAACGTCGCTCCCGAAGAAATCCGCCGCGCCGGCGACCACACCCTGAACGTCCTCCTCGACGTCGAACAACTCGCCCCCCGTAAACGATAAACTGGCGGGTTATATGTCTATCGAAAAACTCAACTTCCGCGGCTGGCCCAACTCCTACAAGCTCTCTAACGGCATCGTCGATCTCATCGTCACCAGCGACGTCGGCCCGCGCGTCATCCAC
Organism: Acidobacteriota bacterium; assembly: GCA_025354525.1. Lineage (GTDB taxonomy): Bacteria > Acidobacteriota > Terriglobia > Bryobacterales > Bryobacteraceae. The sequence continues at coordinate 12,983 of JANXMS010000258.1, read as the reverse complement.
TACGGCTTCACCGGCGGCCCTAACTTCTTTAAAGAGTTCGACTCGATGATGGGCACCACCGGCGAATCCCATTGGATGATCCGAGGCGGCCATCGCCTCTGGAAAGGCCCCGAAGACCGCCTCGCCACTTACGCCCTCGATAACGGCCCCGTCGAGATCGTCGCCGAAGAACTGTCGATCCTCGCCCTCCAACCTGTCGAGCGCGAAACCGGTCTCCGCAAGTCCATCCACCTCACCCTCTCGCCGGACTCGTCCTCCGTCGAAGTCCTCCACCGCATCGAGAATACCAACGCCCTCCCCGTCGAACTCGCCGCCTGGACCCCCACCGTCATGGCACCCGGTGGCGTCGGCATCACCGGTTGGCCCCCGCGCGGCACCCACCCTGAAATGCTCGAACCCACCAACCCAATTATCATGTGGGCCTTCACCGACCTAAGCGACCCCCGCTGGAAGTTTACGAAGAAGTACCTCCTACTCCGGCAGGATCCCGCCAATCCAGTCCCCCAAAAGCTCGGCCACTTCAACGATCACACCTGGGGCGCTTACAGCCTCCACGGCGGCCTCTTCCTGAAGCAATACTTCCCCGATGGCTTCGCCGAAGAACACCCCGAATTCGGCGCCTCCTTCGAGATCTTCACAAACGCCGATTTCCTCGAACTCGAAACCATGGGCCCGCTTACCCAACTCGCCCACGGCGAAGCCCTCACCCACACCGAACTCTGGAGCCTCCATCCCGACGTTCCCCTCACCGACTTCACCGACGCCGAACTCGACGCCCACCTCCTCCCCTTACTCGCATGATCACCCGCCGAGCCCTCCTCGCCGCCCCCGCTCTGCTCACCGCCAAATCGAAGCAGCCCGACATCGTCGTCGTCCTTTGCGACGACCTCGGCTACGGAGACCTCGGCTGCTTCGGCCATCCGAATATCACTACGCCCAACCTCGACAAGTTCGCTACCCAAGGCATCCGCTTCACCGATTGCTACGCCGCCGCCCCCGTCTGCTCCCCCTCGCGTTGCGGCCTCCTCACCGGCCGCACGCCCACCCGCCTCGGCGTCTACGATTGGATCCCCGAAGGCTCCGCCACTCACCTCCAGCGTTCCGAGCAGACCTTCGCCAAGCTTCTCCAATCCAGCGGCTACACAACCGCCCACATCGGCAAGTGGCACTGCAACGGCCTCTTCAACTCGCCCGCGCAGCCCCAGCCCAACGACCACGGCTTCGACCATTGGGTCTCGACGCAAAACAACTCGCTTCCGTCCCATCACAACCCCATCAACTTCATCCGCAACGGCCAACCCGCAGGGCCTCTCACCGGCTACTCCAGCCAAATCGTCGCCGATGAATCCATCGCCTGGCTCCAGTCCGTCCCCGCCGCCAAGCCCGTCTGCCTCTTCGCCTGCTTCCATTCGCCCCACGAAAAGGTCGCCACCTCCGACGCTTTCACCGCCAAGTACGGCACCGCCTCTCCCCGCGAACGCGCCGAGTACTTCGGCAACGTCGCCGAAATGGACCATCATTTCGGCCGCCTCATGGCCGCCCTCGCCGACCAAGGCCGCGGCGACGCCCTCGTCTACTTCACCTCCGACAATGGCCCAGAAACGCTCCTCCGCTACCCCGGCGCCAATCGATCCTACGGAACCCCGGGCCCCTTCCGTGGCATGAAGCTATCGCTCTACGAAGGCGGCTACCGCGTCCCCGGCATTCTTCGCTGGCCCGGCCACGCAAAAGCCGGCGTCACGTCTTCCGAACCCATCTGCGGCGTCGACGTGCTGCCTACTCTGATCGAAGCCGCCCACGCCGCCAAACCCGTCAAGCCCCTCGACGGAGCCAGCATCCTGCCGATCTTCAAAGGCACGCCCGTCAAACGCACCGTCCCCCTCCACTGGCACTACATCAACTCCATGTACGATCCCAAAGCCTCCCTCCGCGATGGCCCCTGGAAGGTCGTCGGCATGTGGCCCGCCGGGGCTCCCTCCGTGCCAGTCGCCGGCTTCCGTCCGCCCCATCTCGAAATCGCCCGCCAGCAGTCGCTCACCCGCTTCGCGCTCTACCATCTCCCCACTGACCTCGGCGAAAAGACCGATCTTTCGACGCAAAACCCCAAGCAACTCTTGAAGCTCCAAACCCGTCTCCAATCCCTCCACAAGGAAGTCCTCTCCGCATGACCCGTCGAACTTTTCTCGCCGCCTTCGCACCCGCGCCCCGTCCCAACGTCCTCTTCATCGGCGTCGACGATCTCAATACCTGCCTCAGTTGCTACGGCCATCCGCTCGTCAAAACGCCCAATATCGACCGCATCGCCAAGGCCGGCGTCCGCTTCGATAAAGCCTATACCCAGTTCCCGCTCTGCAGCCCCTCGCGCACGTCACTGATGACCGGCCTCTCGCCCGATGCGACCGGCGTCTACAACCTCGCCAAGCACTTCCGCGAGTCCCGGCCCAACGCCGTCACCCTGCCCCAACTCTTCCGCAACAACGGCTACTTCGCCGCCCGCATCGGCAAGATTTATCACTACGGCGTCCCCGGCGACATCGGCACCCCCGGCCTCGACGACGCGCCCTCCTGGGACTACACCTTCAACCCCATCGGTGTCGATAAGACCATCGACGAACCGCTCCTCATCAACCACACCCCGGAACGCAAGGGCATCGGCAGCGCCATCACTCTCCGCGCCTCCGACCGGCCCGACGAAGAACACACCGACGGCATCGGTGCCGCTCACGCCGTCACCCTCCTCGAAAAACACAAGGATAAACCGTTCTTCCTCGCCATCGGCTTCTACCGGCCCCACGTCCCCTGGATCGCACCCAAGAAATACTTCGACCTCTTCCCCGTCGATAAGATGGACCCGGTCTCCTTCGAAGCCGACGAACTGAAGATCGCTCCCCAATGGGCCTACTTCACCAAGCCCGGCAACTGGGGCATGACCCTGCAACAGCGCAAAGAAGCCATGCAGGCTTACTTCGCCTCCATCGCCTTCCTTGACGCACAGGTCGGCAAAGTCCTCAATGCCCTCGACCGGCTCAAGCTTACTGCCAACACCAACATCGTCTTCTGGTCCGACCACGGCTACCACCTCGGCGAACACGGCCAGTGGATGAAACAGGCCCTTTTCGAACCATCAACGCGCATCCCCTTGCTCTTCTCCGGACCCGGCGTCCTTGCGCGGAATCGCGTCTGCCCCGCGCCCGTTGAGATGCTCGATATCTATCCCACGCTGGCCGATCTCTGCGGCTTGAAACCACCCCCCGGCCTACACGGCCGCAGCATCAAGCCGCTCCTCGAAAAGCCGCAAACCAAGTGGGACCATCCCGCCGTCAGCCAAGTGCTGCGCGGCAAAGTAATGGGCTACTCCATCCGCACCGAACGCTACCGCTACACCATGTGGAGTAAAGGGGCCGAGGGCGAAGAGCTTTACGACTACCAGACCGACCCGCGCGAGTTCAAGAACATCGCCGCCACGGCCCCGCAAAAAGCCGCCCTCCGCCAACAGCTCGAAGCGATCCTTCAGGCTCGCGGCGCGTAGTAACCCTTCCGGGCCCGCACAATCAGATCCTTCCGCGTCTTCACCCGGATGTCCACCTTGTGGAACAGCCCGTCAGCCTTCAACGGTTCCGGGCGATACAACACGCTGTACTGGTGCCGCAGCTCGTTCGAGATGTTCTCAAACGACTGCGACAGCTCCCGCGCCTGAAACGGAAAAAACGGCATCCCGCCCGTTTCCGAAGCGAAGTACCGCAGCACCTTGTCGCCTTCCTGCTCCAGCTTGCTGTTGTTGGTCGAAATCGTATAGATCACCACGTCAGCCTTCTGCGCCATCTCCAGCGCTTGGTCCCGCGTGTACCGGCTCGCGTTGTCGTCCCCGTCGCCCAGCACCACCATCGCCCGGCGGAACTTGTGTCGCGGTTGGTCCTGCATCAGCTTATCCCGGCAAGCGAAATAGATCGCCTCGTACAGCGCCGTCCCGCCCCCCGGCCGCAAACTGCGAATAGCCTTCGCCAACACCTCGGTGTTCCCCGTCAGATCCGCGACGAGTTCGGCACCGGAGTCATAGCTCACGACCACCGCTTTGTCTTCTGGCCGCACCACGGAGTTCACAAACTCGACCGCCGCTTCCTGCTGAAACTTAAACCGATCCCGCACACTATTCGACGAGTCCACCAAAATCCCTAACCGCAACGGCAAATCCGACTCGGCCACAAACTCCAGGATCTGCTGCTCTCTCTTCTCTTCCTTGATCTCGAAGTCGTCCTTCGTCAGGTTCGTCACGAATCGGCCCTTCTTATCGGTCACCGCGAACAACAAGTTCACACGAGCCACGTCCAGGACGATTCGCGTCCGCTCTTCGGACGACTGTTGCGCTGCCGCCGAACCCGCCGCCAACGAAGTAAGGAAAGTACGTCGATTCATAAGCTGCCTGACTCGATTATAGCCGTCAACTCCGGCGGCATCGGGGCTTCCACCGTAATTCGCTCCCCCGTCCCCGGGCTCCGAAACGCCAAACGAGCCGCGTGTAGAAAGAATCGATCGGTCAACAACTCCGTCCCGCGCGCTCCATAAACCCGATCCCCCAAAATCGGATGCCCCAACGATGACAGATGCACCCGAATCTGATGCGTCCGCCCCGTGCCAAGCTTCACCTCCAACAAGCTGTGCTCAGCGAACCGCCGCAGCACCTTCCAATCCGTCAACGCATGCCGCCCCGTCTCCAGCCGGCAAGTCATCTTCGTCCGGTGCATCGGATCCCGCGTGATCGGCTTCTCCACCCGTCCGCTCTCGGCCTTCGGCAACCCCTGCACCATCGCTAGATAAATCTTGTCCACCTCGCGGCTCGCAAACTGCTCGCTTAGCGATCGGTGCGCCGCGTCCGTCCGGGCGACTACCAACACGCCGCTTGTCTCCTTGTCCAGCCGATGCACAATGCCGGGCCGCTCGTCTCCGCCCTCCGTCGATAAAGTCCCGAAGTGGTGCAGCAGCGCGTTCACGAGCGTTCCCGAATGCTGCCCCGCGCCGGCATGAACCACCACCCCGGCCGCCTTGTTCACCACGACAACATCGTCGTCCTGGTACAGCACATCGAGCGGCAGATCCTCCGCCTCGGCCCGCAGCGGCGGCCGCTGCATCGGCTCAACGGATATCGTCTCGCCGCCCTTCAGCGACAGCGATGCCTTCGGCACCGTTCCCGCCACCAGGACACGTCCCGCTTTGATCCACTCCTGGACCCGCGACCGGCTGAACTCCGGCAGCTTCTCCTGCAAGTAGTGATCGAGCCGCTGGCCCTTCTCCGTGTCATTGACATAAAACTCCACCTGTCCAGTATCCTGTGTAGGTGATCCGCAGCGCGATTGTTCCTGTAGCCGGCCACGGCACCCGACTCCTCCCCGCGACCAAGTCGCAGCCCAAAGAGATGCTCCCCGTCGCGCGTAAGCCCATCGTGCAATACGTTGCCGAAGAGCTCGTCGCCAACGGTATCGAGAATATCTGCTTCATCACCGGGCGCAGCAAGACCTCCATCGAAGACCACTTCGACTCCGATCCCGAACTCACCCGCGTCCTCACCGAAGGCAAAAAGCAGGACCTGCTCGACGAACTCAAATTCGAAGAACTAGCCGCCAAGTTCTACTACACCCGCCAACGCGTCCAGCGCGGTCTCGGCGACGCCATCCTCTGCGGCGAGAACTTCGCCGGCGAATCGCCTTTCCTCGTTGCCCTCGGCGACTCCATCCTCGGCCTCAACGGACTCTCCCGCAGCGTCGCCCGCATGTCGGAACTCTTCGTCGAACTCCGTGCCACATGCATCATCGCCGTCGAAGAGGTGCCGGAGGATGAGGTCCATCACTACGGCATCATCGATCCCGGCGAAGGGGAAGGCGATTGGACCCGCATCCGCAACATCGTCGAAAAGCCGTCCAAGGACTCCGCCCCGAGCCGCTACGCCGTCGCCGGGCGATACGCCTTTTCGCCCATCATCTTCGACATGATCCGCCGCGTCGTCCCCGATAAGCGCGGCGAGATCCAATTGACGAACGCCATCCAGCTTCTGTGCGAAGAAGGCAAACGAGTCGTCGCCCTCAAGCTTCCGCCTCAGGACAAGCGCTACGACATCGGCAACTTCCCCAGCTACTTTCAAACCTTCGTCGAGTTCGCCTTGGCCGACCCGCTCTACGGCGCTGATTTCCGCGTCACTCTCGAAAGGCTGCTCAACCGCAAATGACCAGCCCGCGCGTCCTGTTCCTGCTGCTGTTCGCAGTGGTGCTGGCCGTGCGTCTCGGCCATCATGGGCTCGTTTGGGTAGAGGAAGGCTACCCCTCCGCCGCCGCTCTCGCTCTCCGCGACGGCTCTTGGCTCTACCGCGACATCTGGTTTGATAAGCCCCCGGGCAGCGCGTTTCTCTACCTGCTCTGGGGCGCGCAAACGGGTTGGGTGCTCCGCCTCGCCGGAGCGATTTACATCACTCTGGCTAGCTACGCCGCCTATCGCTTCGCTCATTCGGAGTGGGGTCGGCGCGAAGGCTCTATCGCCGCCGGCCTGTTGGCTTTCTACCTCACCTTCACGGTCCCCAGCGCCGCCCTGGTTCTCGGCCCAGACATGCTACTGATCGTGCCGCATCTGATGGCGGTCCATTACGCTTGGCGCGGTCGCCCTCTGCTCAGCGGCCTCTGGTGCGGTGCCGGGCTGCTCGTCAACACCAAAGCGATGTTCATCGCCGCCGTCTGCGCCTTCTGGCTTTATCGCCATTTGCCTACGTTCGGACTCGCGCTGCTGGCCCCTCAACTCCTGCTGCTCCCCGTCGCCGGCGAGTATTGGCAACAGGTCTGGATCTGGGGAATGGCCTATTCGCGGGACACTTACGTTCTCCAACCTCTGCGCGAAGGCCTCCTCCGCACCGCGAACTGGCTCGGCTTCCACTCGGCCGCCGTCGTTGCCGCCGGCTCGTTCCTTCGCCAAGGTCCCGGTCGCCGCCGTTGGCTCCTGTGGCTGGCTATCTCCTTTGTCGCCGTCGCGGCCGGCTTCCGCTTTTTCCCCCGCTACTACTTCCACGTCCTCCCCCTGGTCGTTCTGCTCGCCAGCCGCGGCCTCGTGATGCTACCCCGGCGCTGGGCCGTCGCGGTGCTCCTGCTCCTGTTTATCCCGCTCGTCCGCTTTGGCCCCCGCTACTACTGGCATGAAAACTGGGCCGACCTCGCGATGGAGCGCGACAGCCATCAAGTGGCCGCCCGCCTCGTGGGCTGCCAGAGTCTGTTCGTCTGGGGCTACCGTCCGGATATTTACGCCATCTCCGGCTGCCGCCCCGGCTCCCCGTTTCTCGATTCGCAACCGCTGACGGGCGTGATGGCCGACCGTCATCTCACCTCTTCGACCCCCAGCGTTCCTGGCGACCGTCGCCGACTCATCGAGTGCCGGCCCCACTACATCGTCGATGGCCTCGGCCCGTATAACCCTGAACTCGCCATCACCCGCTTCCCCGACCTCGCCGCCTGGCTCGGCCAATACGAAGAGGTCGCCCGCACTCCCGGCGCGATCATCTACCGCCGCGTCGCCAGGTAGTAGTGGTTCTCTCCAGCTTTACCCCGCCGCCTCCGGCGCACTCCTCTGGGAAGCGCGCTCAGGACGCCATCGACTCCAAAGACAGCCAGCCCACGCGCGGCCAAGACCGCTGTGATGGGCTCTCCGCCGCCCGCGTCCGATGTCGTGTCGCCGACGGGCTTCTATAAACTCTGCCGCGATGGCCTAGTAACCGTTTGACCCGTCCACTCACTTCCCACGCGCGTCCACGTTTACGCGCAGCACCTATGGCACCGCCGAAGGAAACGCCCGCGCCATCGTCTGCCGCGCCGCATTATCGACTGTCGACCCCGACTGCCCCGTCTTCGCGTCGGACCTCGGGTGCCGTGATCTATCGGCGGGTCGCCAGGTAGTAGAGGTTCCCTCCTTCGTCGACCCGGAACCCGTCAAGTTTAAACTCAGCCGCTTCCAAGGCTCGCCTGTACTCGTCCCGCCCCAAGCAAACGGACTCTCGGCCCGTCTTCGCATCCAGCCAAGCGCCCACCTGCACGGTGCCGTGAACAGCAGCCGTCCTCCGCTTTCAAGGGCCTTTCCCATCTTCCCAATCAACTCCCGCTGGGTCGAAGCCGGAAGCAGAAACAAGAGCCCCCAGGCCTCGATCGCATAAAACTGAGGGCCAAAGAAGTCCGAAGTTTCCACCGTCGAGCACTCCGCCGCCGCCGCTGGAAACCTGGCCTGAAATGCGTCCAATCCGTAGACGATCAAGCCCCGCGCCGCCAGTACCGCCGTGATCGGACCCCGCACCCGCAGCCTAAGTCGAGCACCGCCGCTCCGTCCGGGGCAGCGCCCTAGCCCATTCTGCGACGGTCGGCGGTCCCACTCCGCCCAGCGGCCGACCCGCGATGAAACCCGCCGCGACGGCCTCGTATCCGTTTGATCCGTCCAACTGCCATTGCGTAAACGGTGATCTTGCCCCTTCCACGTTCACATGCAACACATACGGCACCGCCGAAGCAAACGCCCGCGCCATCGCCGCCGACCACCTCGTATCCGTTTGATCCGTCCATCTATTTCCCGCGCCCGTCCAACTGCCATTGCGTAAACGGAGATCTTGCCCCTTCCACGTTCACGTTCAACACATACGGCACCGCCGAAGCAAACGCCCGAGCCATCGCCGGACCCACCTGGCTCAGCTTCGTGATGTTCTCGCCCCCGCAGCCGAAGCCTTTGGCGACCTGGTCGTAGCGCGTCCGCCGCAGCTCACAAGCCACGGTTGAACCCAGCAACTCTCCCTGCAACTCGCGCTCCAGCCCCCAACCGCCGTCGTTGCCCACCACGATCACGATCGGCAGCCGATACCTTACCGCCGTATCGAGTTCAGCCAAATAGAAGCCGAACGAGCCATCCCCGGTCACCATCAGCACCGGCTGCTTCGGCCGATGCATCTGTAGCGCGATCGCGTTCGGCAGCGCCGCGCCGATCGTCGCCATCGGCCCCAGTCGCAGCCAGCCGCCGGGATGCCGCGCCGGCATCATGCACCGGCCCCAGTGGACAAAGTCGCCCCCGTCCCAAGACAACAACGGATCCGTCGGCAACGTCCGGCGCATCTCGGCGAAGAACGACGCCGGGTGCATCACGCGGTCTCTGGCCCTCGCTGCGGCGAGCGCGTCCAACTCCGCCGGCCACGTCGACGGCGCTACCCAATCCGGCGCTTTCCATTTGCCGATCTTCCCATTCAGCGCCTCCAGCACCAGCCGTACATCGGCGCACAGGCCCAACGCCAAGTCCCGATTCGCGCCCAACTCGGGAGCATGAATATCTACCTGGACGAACTTCGCCGTTGGAGAGAACAGCCGCGCCCCGCCCATCGCCAGCCGGTAGTCAATGCGCTTGCCCAACACGAGCACCAAATCCGCCTCGCGGAACACCTCCGGGCACGCCTTGTTCAGCGCGGGGTCGGCGTAGCCTCGGCTGGGCATCATGCCCCTGGCCATTGTGACGTCGTAGTAGGGCAGGCCGGTTCGTTCGATGAACTCGCGCAGGGCAACGCCGGCATCGGCCCACCAGAGTCCGCTCCCGCCGATCACAACCGGCCGATTGGCGCCCTTCAGCAGCTTCAGCGCAGGGCCGACGTCGGGCGCGCCTGAGATGGGCGCGACGCGCGGCACGGCGAGCCGTCCCGCTCCGGCTCCGCGGAAGCAGTCCACCGGAATTGTCAAATGCGCTACGCCCTTCCGGCCCGTCGACGCCTCGGCGTACGCCTTGCCAAGGGCGAACGGAATTTGCGCGGAAGACGTTACCGTGTGCGTCCACTTCGCCGCCGGCGCCGCCATGCCGGCTTGGTCAAGATCCTGGAAGACGACGCGGTGCCGCATCAGTTGGGCGGGCGCGCCGCTGACGGTGATCAACGGCGTGCCGTTGGACTGCGCGGTGGCCAGGCCGGTCAACGAGTTCGTATGCCCGGGGCCGCCGGTGACAAGCGACAACGCCGGTCGCCGCGTGCACCGTGCCCAGGCATCAGCCGCGTGGACGACCGCCGCCTCATGCCGCATGTGGACGATCTCCACGCCGCGCGCACCCGCCTGCGAAAGCAACTCGTTCAAATGGTCCCCGACCAACGTAAATATGCGGTCGATGCCTAACGTCTCTAGGCTATCGAGGAAGAGTCCAGCGCCGTTATTCGTGTCTGCCATACTGAAACTTTCTCATGCCGAACATCCTAGTTACAGGAGGGGCCGGCTACATCGGTTCCCACACCGTCCATCAGTTGCTGAAACGGGGCTATGCCGTAACCGTTCTCGACGACCTTTCGACCGGCTTTCGCGACGCCGTTGCAGAGGGGCACCTTCACATCTGCTCGCTGTTTGATACCGAGCAGGTGCGACAACTTCTCGTCCGCCAGAAGATCGACGCGGTGATCCATTTCGCTTCCTTCATCGCCGTCGGCGAGTCCACGAAGGAGCCTGAAAAATACTTCACGAACAACGTTTCGGGCAGCATTGCGCTCTTTACCGCGATGAGTCAGGCTGGCGTCGACAAGCTCGTTTTCTCTTCGACCGCCGCAGTGTATGGCAACCCGGTCAGTACCCCGATTCCGGAGACGGCGGCCATCCAGCCGGTGAATGCCTACGGCGAGACGAAGGTGATGGTGGAGCGCGTCCTCGCTTGGCTCGACCAGCTCCGGGGTTTACGCAGCGTCAAGCTCCGCTACTTCAATGCCTGTGGCGCCAACCCCGCGGGCGGTTTGAGCGAGCGTCACGTGCCGGAAACGCACCTGATTCCGTTGATGCTGAAGGCGGTCGTAACCGGCCAGCCGATGACCATCTTTGGCACCGACTATCCGACGCCGGACGGCACGTGCATCCGCGACTACATCCATGTCGACGATCTCGCCAAAGCCCACATCGTGGCCATCGAGCACTTGCTGGCGGGCGGCGCCAGCGAGGCCTTCAACGTCGGCACCGGCAGCGGTTGCTCCGTTCGCGAAGTGCTCGCCGCCGTCGAAAAAGTGACCGGCCAACCGGTGCCGCATTCGTTCGGCCCCCGCCGCGAGGGCGACCCAGCCGAACTCGTCGCCGACTCGACCAAGCTGCGGACGCAACTCGGCTGGACGCCCGAATTCACCGACCTCGAAGGAATCGTCGCCTCTGCCTGGCCCAGCGAGCAGCTCCGTTGGGCGTAGAATGTCGGAATGCGCTTTCTGCTTTTTCTCTGTGTCGCCACTACGCTGGCGGCGCAGCCCACTTATGACCTGCTGCTGAAGAACGGCACCGTCATCGATCCTAAGAACAACTTGAACGCCCGCCGGGATGTCGCCATCAGCGGAGGGAAGATCGCCGCCGTTGAGGCCTCGATCGACGCCGCCAAGGCGAAGAAGGTGATCGACGTCGCCGGCCTTTACGTCGCTCCCGGCTTTATCGATCTGCACGTCCACGTCTTCTACGGCGACGGGCCCAGCTACAGCGACGGCGGTCTAAGCGTATTGCCGGACGCCTTTTCGTTCCGGAGTGGCGTGACGACCATGGTGGACGCTGGTACGGCCGGATCGAAGAACTTTGAGATTTTTAAGAAACGAATCATTGATCGGTCGAAGACCCGCGTGCTCTCTTTCGTCAACATCGTCGGAGCAGGTATGGGAGGGAAGGTCGAGCAGAACCAAAGCGACATGGATCCGGCTCCGCTGATCGCCTTGGCAAAGAAGTACCCGCAGATCATCGTCGGCGTGAAGACCGCCCATTTCGCCGGTCCCGAATGGACGGCGGTAGACAATGCGGTGAAGGCGGGCACCGGTGCCAACATTCCGGTGATGGTGGACTTCGGCGCGTTCCGTGTGGATCGGCCCCACGAAGAGTTGATCACGAAGCGGCTGCGCCCGGGCGACATGTACACGCATCTTTATCTGCCTGCGGTGCCGATGCTCGATAAGGACGGCAAGGTTCGGCAGTATCTGTGGGACGGCCGCAAGCGCGGCGTTCTATTCGACGCCGGCCACGGTGGCGGCAGCTTCGTGTTTCGCTACGCGGTGCCGGCGATCAAGCAGGGATTCATTCCAGATTCCATCTCGACCGACCTGCATGCTTCCTCGATGATTGGCGGGATGAAGGACATGACGAATGTGATGTCGAAATTTCTGAATATGGGTATGAGTTTGGAGCAGGTAATCCAGGCTTCGACGTGGCATCCGGCGCGGCAAATCAAGCGGACGGAGCTAGGGAATTTGAGTGTAGGAATGACGGCCGACATCGCCGTTTTTTCGGTGCAAAAAGGGAAGTTCGGCTTCACTGACGTCTACGGCGCTAAGCTCGACGGGACGCAGATGATCACCTCTGAGCTGACGTTCAAGGGCGGCAAGATGTACTGGGACCTGAACGGATTGGCGCGCCAGAGCTGGGACAAGTTGCCGAAGGAGTACGGGCCGCAGGCGGACTGGACTTGGGACGGCACTGTTTCGGAAGGGGTACGGGGCCGGAAATAGCTCGGAGTTCTTTGGAACCTTTTGATTAGCGCTTGGCGGCTATGGCAGCGCGGTGCTGTCAGCCGCCTTTCCCCAAGTGGGGATCGGGCTGTTGGGCGTATCCCTCTCCGGTTGCCATCTGAATCCGGTGGTAGTGAACGGCCTGGAAACATTGCGGCGTAGGTGCTGGGTGGGATTTGACATCAATGGCGGATTGGCTTCGAATGGCTTCGATGCTCCTTCGCTGGGTGGCGATACGATGATGGCTGGACTAACGGTGGGACGGGCGCGGACGTTCTACTTCCAGCTGAGCATCATGGGCGCGACGGACAACGGGCGCCGGGCAGGTTAACGGGATTCCGGTGACGAACTTGAGCGTGAACGCGGCCTGGAGCACGGAGTCGACGATCTTAATCGGGGGAGCGGCGCTGGCGCTGGCGGCGGAACGGGAGCCGGCCAGTTTAGCGGAATTCCGGTGACGAACTTGAGCGTGAACGCGGCCTGGAGCACGGAGTCGACG
>JANXMS010000236.1 GCA_025354525.1 Acidobacteriota bacterium | reverse complement strand
CTTCCACCGCCACCTTAGCTTTCAAAGCCGGCGAGTGAGTCTTGCGTGTTCGAGGCATTGATTCTCCTTCATTTTCAATGCCCTCCTACACTTAAGCAATAACCATTTTTGTGTCTAGTTTTTGGGGTCCACCACACTCCTACGACAACGGGGCGTCCGTGATCGACCTGGGAGTCGTGCTCGAGTCTGGAGACGCGCCGGACTGCAACGCGAAGAATGGTTTTTTCGCCACCGGTCACGGTGATTTCTCTGTCGTTCTTGATCGCCAGAAGCAGTATTTCTACTTTCTCTTCACCAACTACGGCGGCGATGTTAGCGAACAAGGGGTGGTCACCGCGCGACTGGCTTTCGCCGATCGCGCCAACCCGGCGGGAGCGGTTCACAAATACTATCGGGGCGAATGGATCGAGCCGGGTATCGGGGGCCACATGACGCCGGTCTTCAAGGCGAACCGGGCGTGGCAGCGGGAAGATGCCGACTCCCACTGGGGACCCTCGATGCACTGGAATACCTACCTCGAACGTTACGTGGTTTTGATGAACCGCTCCTGCTGCAAGCCGGGGTGGCCGCAGGAAGGAATCTATCTGTCGTCTACGATCGACCTAGCCGATCCTACCTATTGGGGTCAGCCGATCCGGATCCTCTCCGGTGATCAAATCGGTCACCGACCCGGCTATTACCCACAAGTTATGGGCGTCGAACCAGGTGGTACCGACACGCTTGCCGGCGCGGTCGCTCGCCTCTATGTCCACGGAAGGTCGACTTGGCTTCTTCGGTTTTCAACCGAAGAAGACGAGACGGTAAATCCACCCGAGCCAGACGGGTTGCCGGACCCATCATCGGGCACTGAGTTGAGCCAAACCCGAGTCCGCCTCCCCAAAGGCCGTCAATAGACCCGGTGTAACCGCCCGACGGTTTCCAAACGGTTTTGTCCTGTTTCGGCTCTCCCTCGCGTTTTATACGGCGAGCCCAGACACATGGAACAAATCACCCTCCTCCCTCGCTCCGCCCGCCACGAGCGGTCTACGAGAGCCGACCTGACCCGCTCCATCGTCCGGAAGGGGCAATCTGACGAAGATTGGCGATAAGTCGCCCAGTTACGGCAGGACGGGTTCATCCGCGTCCGCGGCGTCTCCGCCGACGGACCGTGGCTCGACAATTTGGACCGTCCGGATGCCGCGTTCTCCTTACTCGGCTTCGCGCTGAACGGCACTCCCCTCGCCACCACGCGGGTGCAAGATGGCCGCCGCGGCCCCTTGGAATTGCGGCGGTTCATCGATCCGAAGGTCATCCTGGGAGCCGCGGAACGGCCGTCGGCGCAGTTCGGCCAACTGAGCGTTCTCCGCTCTGTCAAGAAAACCCATGTCATGTTGGTGTCTTCCAGTGCGCTTGGCACTGGTGCTTTCAAGAAGGGATGAAGACGATCCTCATCGCCTCCCCCTCATGGTCCAAGTCCATCTACGACTTCATGCACTTTCAATCAGCCCGGGGGAGGCGGGCTGCTTTCTCCACCACTTTGCCGCCAACGCCCCCCACGAAACTATGAAGCTTCCCGTCCAAAGCATCGAGCCCCTATAGAGCGGCCATGACCAACTTCTGTCCGACCACTTTTTTTCCGCGCACTACCCTCAACTTCAATCCTAAAGGTACTTATGCAGATGCAACTGGAAGCACTTCAACAAGAGATCTATTCCCAGGTCATGACCTATCCGATCGTCTAAGCCATCTCGGCCCGGCGCATAAAGCTGCAACAGTACCGGACTTACAGGGAAGACGTCTACGCCTATGCCCAGCATAGTTCGCAGGTCATCGCCCTGTCAGCGGTTCGACTAATCAATCGCCAACCGGATCTCGCCCGCTATCTCCTGCATCACGCCGACGAAGAGCTCGGTCACGACAAGTGGGCCGCTTCGGATCTAGTCCTCCTCGGCTTTTCACCGGCAAACCTCGCCGCCTCCCGGCCCTCATCGGCTTGCCTGCGCATGATCGCCCTCGAAGATTACTACGCTGAGCATGATAATCCCGTCGGTTTGCTCGGCTGGATGTTCGTCCTCGAATCGCTCGGCGGGAAAGTTGGAGGCTAAATCGCCAAAGGAATTGACCAAGCGCTGAAGCTTGGCGGTCGAGGAACCTATTTTCTTGCCGGCCATGTCGACGCCGACGCTCACCACGCGGAAGATCTCTTCCGCGTCATCAGCGCCAATGTAACGAGCGCTGCGGATCGGGAAGCGTTCACGCGCATGGCCCGTGAAGGCCGAGAACTACACTGCGCTACCCTCGGACAAGTCCGGTTTTCGCTGTTTCTGGGGTTTAACTGCGAAAGTCAGGCTAGCGCAGAATCCGGCGACGGTCCCCGATTGGATTGATGCGATTTCCATCCAAGACGCACTGGCGATCGCCTACGCGCGACAATTGCGTTTCGGATACCTCGCACGGCGGTGGCCTCTTCGACTTCGTTCTTCGCTAACGACGAGATGCCGGGGTCGGCCATCGCGGGACCTACTGCCTGACCTCCCGACGAGGCCGACAGGAGAAGGACTCGCCGCCCCTTAAGGGAGCAGCGCGAGCGTGGTCATGGCCCAGGGAAGGTTCTTGATCTGGTGGATGATTTTTCCAGCGGCGTCGAACTCAACGATCCGGAAGCCCATGTAGTCAGCGACGATGAGACCTCCTTCAGGCGTGGGGGCGAAGGCGCTGGTCCAGGCCATACGAGCCGCTGAGTTGAGCCCGCCGAAGGTCTTGATGGTTTTTCCGGCGGCGTCGACATGGCGCACCTCGCCGGGGCCAGCGAGACCGATCAGCATGCCGCCATCCGGGAGCGGCATGGCGTGGGCGGGCATTCGCTTCGGGAATTCGAGCCGTTGAAGGACCTTGCCGAAGGAATCAATCTCAAGAATGAGGCCGGGAATCTGAATGGGTACGAGCGTCGTGCCGGAGGCGGTGCGGCGGGCGCGGCGCATGGCTTGCCCTTTGAACTCCGGCTTTTCGACGCTCCAGCCGATGGTGCCGGTCGGGGTGACCTCGAAGATTTTGGCGGCGACGTCGTCGACGAGAAGTGTGTTGCCAGTGGAGAGGCGCTGGGCGCTGACGAGGTTGGAGCCCGGGGGTGCCTTGTATTGCCACACAACCTTTTGATTGGCGTCGAGTTCGGTGACGAGGCTCTTGGGGTTCTCGATGTAGAGAACGTGGCCGTTGGGGAGCACAGAAACTTCGGTGCCGCGATGGTTGGGACGGCGCCAGAGGACACGCCCGGAAGGCCAGGAGACGGCGAGGATTTCGGCACCTGGGCCGTGGTCGGTGACCATGAGACGACGGGTTTCGACGGACCGTGGTTTGAGCTTGCGGTTGAGGAAGTCGAGAGTACGGGCAATGGCTCGTTCTTCGTCAGCACCTTTAAAGCCGTGGCCGGCTTCGGCGATGGTTTCGAGCTCGGCTTCGACGCCGACCGACTTGAGGCGTTCGATGAGGAAGAGCGATTGTTCGTAGGGGACGTTCTGGTCGTGGGTGCCGTGGATGGCGAGAATGGGGGCGGAGTCGGGGTTGATCCAGTTCAAGGGGCTAGCGCGGAGGTGGGCATCAAGGGCGTTTTGGCGGTCACCGCCGACAAGGGGCGGGAGGGCTTCGGCGGCGTTGCGACTGCCTTCGTAGGAGCGGCGCAAATCAGAGCGGCCGTAGAAGCTGACGGCGCAATCGACGCTGCTGGATTGATCGAGGTGGGGGCCTTTTCCTTCGAGCGCGGGGACGTTGCGGGAGATGGCGAGGAACTGCGCCCAGGTGGCCCCGGCGGAGACGCCGATGGTGCCAATATGGGCGGAATCGAGATTGTATTTGGCGGCATTGGCCCGGAGAAAGCGGACGGCGGATTTGACGTCGTGGAGGGGGAGGGGGAACTGGTAGTGAGGCGTGAGACGGTAGGAAACAGTGGCTGCGACGTAGCCGTTCTGAGCGAGGCGGATCGCCAAGGGGAGATAGCTTTCGCGATTGCCGCCGCTGAAACCGCCACCGTGGATGAGAACCACTCCGGGATGGTTACCGGGGGCCTTGGGGCGGACGATGTCCATGCCGAGTTTGTCGTGGGTGATGTTGGCAAACGGGACGTTGCGGGAGAGGACGACGTCGTCCGGGATGGGAAGCTCCGCGGCGAGGGAGCAGGTGGCGAGAAAGAAAAGCAGGCGCATGGGATCGCCTGCAAGGATATCGCGAATCACTCGGGCAGTAGCGTGAGCGAGCTATTGGCGAGGAAGAAATTATGGAGTTCCTCCGCCGTCATTCGTTCGTAGCCCCAGTCAACGGCGGCCCCATTCCAATCGCAGTAGTCTTCGCGGCGATCACTGGCAAAATCGAAGCCAAGACGCGCGAGGTGGGGTAGCCCGGGTTTGGGGGTGTCAACGAAAACTCTAAGGGCATCGGGGGTGACGGCGGTTTGGCGAAGTTCGAGGTCTCTAAGCGCGGGGAGATTGGCGGATGCGAGGGCGAGGAGGATAGGATCGCGAACGTCTCCAGAAAGGGCGAGGGTCCGCAGACGCGGAAGAGGTGAGCGGACGAGCGCAATAGCGAATTTCGTTTCGACGCAATTGAGCCACAGCTCTTCGATCTGGAGGTCAGCAGGGGCCCAAAGTTGGGCCCAATCGACGGCGGATTCGATACGAAAGAAGGAAGCCTTGAGGTATCGCAACTGCCGCCAGAAGGGTCGTTCCGCTAGGGTAGCGAGCCAAGCAGAGGTGGCTTCGGTCGGGCAAAGGGTTAAGCGTTGGAGACAGGGAAAAGCGAGCTTAGTGAGGAGTTGTAGGGCGAAATTGTCGTGCTCGTCGACGGTTAAAGAGACGAGAGTGGGGGCGGATTCGACGAGGCGGTCGCGATGCGCGATCCAGGCGGCTGCCGCGGCCTTTTGCTCGGCCAGGGCTTTCGCTGAGAGGCGGCGGAGATCTTCGGGAGTGTGGGCAAGGGGCAGAGATTCAACGAAAGACCAAGGGCTCGGCAGGATCCAATTGATCGAGTGCGGGGCGTGCTTCGGGGGTGTGAAGAGGATGTGGCCGTTTTGTGGATTTACAGTGGCCGAACCCAAAAAGCGCCACTGAACCCAGATTTGACCCGCGGCAAGGGACACGGAGGCTCCGCAACGTTGTAGCGGTGGGGCATGGGTTTCGACGAAGTCGTCGAAGTGGTCGAGCAAGGGCCATTCGATAAGGTGACGTTGCACTAAGCTAAGTGCGGCGAGGACCCCTGATCGTTCGATAAGCGGTTCGTAGGATTTCGATTTTGGGCAGTTTAGTGCGTAGGAGGGCCGGTGGAATTGGTTCGGGTTGAGGCGGGTGCCAAAGAAGAGGGACGATTTGCTTGCACCCGGCGGGTGTGGACTGGG
>JANXMS010000233.1 GCA_025354525.1 Acidobacteriota bacterium | reverse complement strand
CCCAGTCCACACCCGCCGGGTGCAAGCAAATCGTCCCTCTTCTTTGGCACCCGCCTCAACCCGAACCAATTCCACCGGCCCTCCTACGCACTAAACTGCCCAAAATCGAAATCCTACGAACCGCTTATCGAACGATCAGGGTCTACTTTGGCCGAATAGGAACTTCTCACTTTGGCGCTACACAGCCTTGACTGCCGGTTTGATATGTTCTCCCCTGTCTGATATCCTCTCCCCTGGCTCGACGTCATCCATCCGCCACTTCGGTACAAGGTTTAACCCATGCGACATTCGATTCTCGGTATTTGCGTTCTCTGGCTCCTTTTTATTCCTATGGCCGCTCCTGCCCAAGTGTCGTTCGCGTCCATCAATGGGACGATCAAGGATACATCGGGTGCCGCGATACCCGGTGCCGCACTGATTCTGCGAAACACGCAGACCGGCGTCGAGACGAAAACCAAAGCCAACGAGCTGGGCATTTATGTGGTGCTCAACATTCTGCCGGGATCGTACACGTTGGAAGCCAGTAGAGAGGGCTTTAGCACGGCCAAGTTGGCGCGTTTTAGTCTCGTTGTGAACCAGTCCTCGGTGTTCGATCTGACTCTTAGTGTGGGCAAGGTGCAGGAGTCGGTTACTGTCGAAGCAGTGGGGTCCCAAGTGCAGAGCGCCACCGCCGAACTGGGCAGCGTACTCACCTCGCAACAGGTTGTCGACCTGCCCTACGGTCGTAACATTCAAAACCTCATGAGGCTGACGCCAGGCGTCAATCCCGTCGGACCGGGCCAATCTAGCGTACCGTCGGTGAACGGCCAGGTGAAGCGCAGTAGCATGTTCATGCTGGATGGTGTGAACAACCAGTCCACGTTCCAATCCAATCTGGCGGTTAATCCTATTGTGGAAACGCTGGAGGAGTTTAAGGTCCAGTCGCACAACGACTCTGCGGAGTTCGGAGGGGTGATGGGCGGGGTAACGAACACGACGACCAAATCCGGCACCAACGAATATCACGGCAACGCGTGGTACCAGCACGACAACGACGCGTTCCGCGCCCGCAACACGTTTCAGCCGAGCGTGAATCCCTACAAGGGCCATATCTTCGGCGGCACGGCCGGCGGGCCAGTCTGGATCCCGAAAGTGTACAAGGGCACCAATCGGACGTTCTTTTACAGTGGCTATGAGATCAACATGAACAAGTCACCGGCGTTTAGCCTTCTGCGCGTACCCACTGAAGCGAATCTGCGGGGCGACCTGAGCGACTGGCCGAAGCAGATTTACAACCCTCTCACCACGCGGGAAAATCCCGCTGTCCCCGGCACCTTCCTGCGCGATCCGTTTCCTGGCAATCTGCTGCCTGCGAGTCTGCTGAATCCGGGCATGGTCTATTACTCGCAGACGGTTCTGCCCAAGGCGGAGGTGACCGGCGTAGCCGACCGGAACGCCATCAACCGGTCGCCGATACAGAATCGATCGAGGAACCTGTCGTTGAAGCTAGACCACAAGTTCAATGACAAGAACTCGGTGTGGGTGCGGTACACGGGCATCTTCGCGCCGAACAAGCCGGCGGGCGCGTTGCCGTCGCTCCAGGTAAATAGCGACAACATTGCTCGCAATTTCGGTGCCAGTTGGGTACACACCTTTAACCCGACGTCGGTCTTGCAGTTGCAGGGTGGTCGGGTTAAGCAATGGGGGCGTACCATCAATCGTTTCAAATCGCTTCCCACGGATTTTCGCTCGAAAGTCGGCTATTCCAGCAACATCATGACGCCCTATCGCGATGCCTTGACCTATCTACCCGGGTTATCGGTCGGCGGTTACTACAGCGGTGGCGAATCTCTGGGCTATCAGCAGGGTGCGGACAACTGGCACATCCGCGGCAGCTTCACGAAGCTCTGGGGGCGGCACACGTTGAAGGCAGGCGGGGACATAAACCTCATCGGCTACGACTATGAGAACTACATCACCACCGTCAATTTTGCGGACGCGCAAACGGCGGATCCTTCGCGCCTAGGGACCACCGGTGGCGCGCTCGCGTCGATGTTGCTTTCAATTCCCGACGGTGCCACGCGGCGCGACATCGTCGAAACCACCGCTTGGTGGGCTAGCGTATCAGGCTTCTTCGTACAGGATTCCTGGAAGGTCACCAACAACCTCACCCTCAACATTGGCCTGCGGTACGACCGCACTCTGATTCCACCGGCCGGAACGGATGGTGCCAGGAATAACTTCGCGGGGAACATGGACTTCAACACGGGCAAGTACATCATCCAGCGCTCAGCCCCGACATGCGCCGAGGCGAAGGCCTTTCCTTGTATTCCGACTCCGGCCGGTGCACCCGCCGGCTGGCTGCCGAACAATGTCGAACTGGCCAAGAACGGGAAGATTTTTACCGACACTACCAAGAACTTCCAGCCCCGTTTCGGATTGGCCTATCGCGTGAACCAGCGTACGGCGATTCGTATCTCGTCGGGCATCTACTTCGACAACTACTCCGGAGTGTTGCAAATTTCGCGCAACTTTATTGGCACTTGGCCAGCTCTGGGATTCCAGTCGGTCGCGAACCTCAATTATCCGTTGTCGACGGCCCTCACGCCGAATGTGTCGGGCATGAATCCCCTGCCCTCGGCCAGTTTGCCCCCCAACGATCCGTTTTCGCAGTCGGCCTACTGGGCTGATCCGAACTGGAAGAACTCGTACTCGATCCAATGGAACGGCGGGGTGCAACACCAGATCGCCAAATCGATGCTTCTGACGGCGAACTATGTTGGCTCAGGCACTCATCGCGCCAACATTGGCGGTCGGTACAACGTTGCCCGCACCCCGGGCCCGGGCAACTGGCGCGACCGTGCGCCCTTCCCGTACATCGCCGTGCCGATCTCCTGGGATCGCGCTTGGGGCAACACAAACTACCATGCTTTGCAGACGTCGCTCGAACGCCGCTTCTCGAGTGGTCTGGCTCTTTCGGTAGCCTATACCTGGTCGAAAGCGATTGACATTGGCTCATCAGGCTTCTTCGGCGTCGAAGGCCAATCGATTCAGAACCCGTACGATATGCGGGCAGATCGCAGCGTAGCCAGCTTCGATCTGCGCCATAACTTGGTTGTCGGCTGGGTATTCGATTTGCCTTTTGGTCGCAACCGGGCGCTTCGTTCGGGCAATCGGTTCCTGGATGGCGTGATCGGCGATTGGCAGGTCAACGGGATCGCGGATTTGCGTACGGCCGCACCGGTAAATGTGACCATCGCTGGAGATATCGCCAACACCGGCAACGTCAGCTATTTGCGTCCTAATGTTGTTGGCGCATGGAAGCTTGCGAACCCAACCCCGCAGGCGTGGTTTAACAAGGCGGCTTTTGCGGCACCGGCTCAATTCACTTTTGGCAACGCGGGACGCAACGTGCTTCGCGGCGACAATGTGCAGCGCTTCGACATTTCTATCTTCCGCAACTTCCGGATTAAGGAGAAGGCGTATTTCGAGTTCCGCGCGGAGGGATACAACGTCTTCAACACGGTCACTTATGGGGATCCGACTGCCGAGTTCACTAACGTGAACTTCGGCCGCGTACTGAGCGCAGCGGCAGCGCGGTCATTGCGGCTAGGCGGCAAGATTGTTTTTTAGCGCCATTCCCGGAGTGGGAGAGGGGGACAGCCTGAACCGTCCCAATGCAATGCGTTTGCGAATTTGGAGAAATCTTTGCGGGGACCGGCACCAAACAGGGAGTGCCTAGAAACGCAAGAATCGTAGCGCCGGGAGTGGCGCACCATGTGACCCAGCGGGGAACCAACAAACAGACGATATTCTTTTCGGAGCGGAATCGAGACGTCTATCTTGGTTTATTGCGGACCCACAGCAAAGAAACCGGCTTGCGAATTCTGGCTTACTGCTTAATGGACAACCACATCCACTTGGTATGCGTGCCCGAAGAGCCAGACTCGCTGGCGGTGAGATTGCGACGTGCGCATGGCCGGTATGCACAATATGTCAACGCGCTAAAACAGCGGAGCGGACATTTATGGCAGGGGCGCTTCTACTCATGTCCGTTGGACGAGAACCATCTTTGGGCGGCATTGCGATACGTGGAGCTGAATCCAGTCCGCGCCGGGTTGGTGACGAAACCAGAGGCGCATCCGTATTCGAGCGCCTTGGCTCACTTGAGTGGTCGTGACGGGGAGGGGATCTTAGACATGGAGTTCTGGAAGGGGGCGACACGGGACATGAGGTGGGGAGATCTCCTCGAAGTGGTTGAAACCAATGCTGAACTGCTGCAATTGCGACGGGCCACGTATGCGGGTAATCCGTTGGGTACGAGCGATTTCGTGTTGCGTTGGAGCAGGTCTTCTGGATCGGGCGAGTCAGTCGCGGCAGCTAGCGCAGCGGGGTGAAGATGGGTGAAAGCTGAAAACCGCAATGGAAAAGCGAAGGGAAAGCGCGAAGGGACGGGTCAGGCTGTCCCTATTTGCGTCCCTATTTGCGCCAAAGGGACGGGTCAGGCTGTCCCTATTTGTCCCTAGCTGCCTATTATTGCTTTCACTACTTGTGCCTTTTCGACTCCGGTTAGTTTTTGATCGAGACCCTGAAACTTGTACGTGAAGCGCTCGTGGTCGATGCCGAGCAGATGCAGCATCGTCGCCTGAAAGTCTCTTACGTGGACCGGGTCCTTAACGATGTTATAGCTGAACTCGTCCGTCTCGCCGTGGGTGTAACCGCCCTTCGTGCCGCCGCCGGCCATCCACAAACTGAAACAACGCGGGTGATGGTCGCGGCCGTAGTCGGTCGCGGTTAGCTTTCCTTGGGAGTAAATCGTTCGACCAAACTCTCCACCGAAGATCACTAACGTATCGTCTAACATGCCTCGTTGTTTTAAATCTTGGACCAAGGCGTAGCAGGCTTGATCCACATCCTTACACTGGGCAGGCAGGACTTCTGGCAGAAGACCGTGGACGTCCCAACCTCGCATGTACAACTGGACGAAACGGACTCCCCTTTCGACTAGACGGCGGGCCATCAGGGCAGAGTTGGCGAAGGTGCCTCCCTCGCGGGCGGCTTCGCCGTAAAGCTTAAAGGTCGATTCGGGCTCAGACTTGATGTCAGTCAGTTCGGGGACGGAGGCTTGCATGCGGAACGCCATTTCATACTGGGCGATCCTCGTCCGGGTTTCGGGGTCGCTCAGACGCTCGGCGGTGATCTGGTTCATTTCGCCCAACGCGTCCAACATGCGGCGACGCACCGCGGTCGGGACGCCGGCGGGGTTGCTGATGTAAAGGACGGGGTCGCCTCCGCTGCGGAGCGGGACTCCCGCATATTGACCGGAGAGAAAGCCGGCGCTCCAGAGGCGGGCGGAGATCGCCTGGACGTTGGCTTTGGGATGGGTGTGCTTGGCGTTCAGAACGACGAAGGCGGGAAGATCTTTGTTCGTGCTGCCGAGGCCGTAGGAGGCCCAAGAGCCGATGCAAGGTTTACCAGCGATCATGAAGCCGGTCTGGATGAAGGTGATGGCTGGTTCGTGGTTGATCGCCTCGGTGTTCATGGACCGGATCAACGTGATGTCATCGGCCATCTTGGCGGTCCAGGGGAGAAGTTCCGATAGCTCCATGCCGCTTTTGCCGTGCTTCGAGAACTTGAAAACCGTAGGGGCGATGGGGAAGCGAGACTGGCCGGAGGTCATCGTAGTGAGGCGCTGGCCGGAGCGGATGGACTCTGGGAGGTCCTTGTCGAACCAATCCCGCATCTTGGGCTTCCAATCGAAGAGATCGTGCTGGGGCGGGGCACCAACCATGTGGAGGTAGATGACTCGCTTGGCTTTGGGCGCGAAGTGGGGAAGGCCGGGGAGGCCGCCTTCGAGGGTTGGCGCGCCGGAGAGGAGTTGGGAGAGGGCGACGGCACCGAGGCCGCCGCGGAGGAGTTGGCGGCGGCCTTCGTTGATGACGCACTCGTCGGTCGGGTCGGGGTTCGATTTAAAGAAAGGGATCAGACTCATTTGGTGACGACCTCGTCGAGATTCAGCAGTTGATTAGTGACCATGGTTAGCGCGGCGAATTCGGCGGGGGAGAGGCCGGCGTCGGCTTTGGACTCGCCGATGGCGAGCAGTTTTTTGGCGTCGGCGGGATGGCCGTCGTAGTAGCGGAGGTGATCGCGGTAGGCGTTCTGGGTGATGGTTTGCTCTTGAGCTTCGAGCGGGCGGGCGAGCAGAGTGCGGGCGATGAGATTGAGTTGGGCGATGGGGTTGTTTTTCTCTGCGAGGAGGGCTCGTTGGGCGAGGGTGCGGGCGGCTTCGACGAACTGGGGATCGTTCATGGTGACGAGAGCTTGGAGCGGGGTGTTGGTGCGCTCGCGGCGGACGGTGCAGGTTTCGCGGGTGGGCGCGTTAAAGATTTCCATGTTGGCGGGCGGGGCGCTGCGCTTCCAGAACGTATAGAGGCTGCGGCGGTAGAGGCTGGGGCCGGTATCGCGTTTATAGAACCGGGTGTTGCTGCCATCCATGGCGACGGTTTCCCACACGTTGTCGGGCTGATAGGGGCGGACGCTGGGGCCGCCGATGGGGGTCGTCAGCAGACCGCTGGCGGCGAGGGCGTAGTCGCGG
>JANXMS010000181.1 GCA_025354525.1 Acidobacteriota bacterium | reverse complement strand
CCGATCTAATTACGAGCAATGACCCTGCTCGTAATTATAGATCGGGGGGGGGAGGGAATATGTCCCAATTGGGTGCGTGATTTGGCCCAAGGCGGCGCAGGCGAGCTGGTTTTCTGGGGAGTTGTCGACTGGGCCTTCGATTGCACTGAGGAGCGTTGCGATGAAAATGACGCAAGAAGTGCAACGGGGGCGTTGGAGTGCCGAATCCGACAATCGCCAAAATGATGAAGGTGGAGATGAAGGCGCCGGCTCTAAGGAGGTTCAGGGAAAGAGCGACGCGGTTCTGAAGGAAGAGAGTGTTAAGGGCGTCGGCAAAATGAAGGCGATGATCGTTTCGGACACAGAAGCTTCGAATATCGTGGTATTCCTACACACCCTGAAATGATGGGCCGAATGTGATCATCGCGACGGTACAGGTTACGGATCCGGTTGGGCAACCGTTAGGCCGGCTGGGGTTGACGACGCCCGGTTGAACTTTGTGGCGGCGCATATTCCGCGCGGTCAGACGCTCTACAGGTGAGGCTAGTGATGGGCTCGCCAAACTGCTGGGCGAAGCGGGTGACGAAGTGGCGAACCAGAAGCTGCAAGTCGCCGTCGCGTTGGAGGAGGCTGGGGGCTTTGAACTCGATCATCGAGAGCCGATAGAAGAGATCTGCGCGGAGTTGCTTGGCGGCGATCGACGGCGGATTCGGTGGAGCAAAAAGCGGAACAGGACGACGTCGATGGAGAGGTCGAACTCGACGATGCGTTCGAGCAGTGCCATGCCGGAGAGCCCGGGCATGAAGAGATTGGTGAGCGCGACATGCGGCTGCCGGTCGGAGCATGAATTCGAAGCCAACTTCGGGGCCCGCGAAGCAGTGCAGTTCGAGGTGGAAGCCAGCTTCCATCGGCTCCAGCGGCCGGACGAACATCGATTATGTCATCCCGTCATCGTACTCCGAGGGTTCCGGTAGAATGACAGTCTCTATGTCGCTTCCCTTGAGGGTTCTGGTTTTCGCGGTGCAGTCGGGCGACGGCGCGGCCTTTGCTTCCGCATTTGCCGCGGTCGGCTTTGCGGTGGAGGCGAGCGAGGTGAGGGACGCTGAAGGTGCAGCGCGGGAACTGGAGGGCGCTGGGTTCGATTTGGCTTTGGCCGATGTAAAATGGCCGGGGGCGTTAGAGCTGCTGGGTGGTTATGCGCCAGCGTTACCGGTTCTGGCGTTTAGCGACGGGCCGGAGGACTCGACGCTGGCGACCCGTTGGATTCGAGCTGGGGCGTTGGATTGTCTGTTCAGCAAGCAGAGCGAAAAGCTGACAGCGGCGAGCTATCACGCCTTGTATCGACGTCGGCAGAACGAATTGCAGCGGAAGCGGGAGCCGGATCTGGTGGAGTCGATCCAGCTGTTTCGTTCGGTGCTGCAGGGGTGCCCGTACGGGATTGTGGCACTGGACCCGGGGGAGCGGGTGATGTTCTGGTCGGCCGCGGCGGCCCGGATTACGGGTTGGGCGGAAGAGACGGTGGTGGGGCGACGGATGCCGGGGATAAGTGAGTCGGAGCTCCAATTTTTGGGTCAGGATTTGGCGCACCGTGAGTACAACGAAACGGAGTTCGGATGGCGTCGACAGGATGGGGTGCCGTACGTGGCGCGGGTGCGGTCGGCCGCCTTGAGGGATAACGACGGCAAGTGGGCGGGATCGGTGTTGGTAATGGCGGACGTTACGAATCAGTTCGACCAATACTCCAGCCTAATAGCGGCTCAGGAGGAAGTTGAGAGTTCCCGGAAAGAGGTCGCCTTATTGGAGGCGGCTGCGGACGCGCTGTTCGAGGTGGATGCGCGAGGAATGATTGTGCTGGTGAATCAGAGCGGTGAACGAATGTTTGGATATCAGCGGCGCGAGTTGTTGGGACGGCCCGTGGAAGTGCTGATGCCGGAGTCGGCGCGATCGGGGCACGAGCAGCACCGCGAGCGCTACGCGGCGGACCCCGTGGTGCGTCCGATGGGTTCGGGGCTATCCTTTACCGGGGTTCGGAAGGACGGAACGGTGTTTCCGGTAGAGATTACGCTGAGCCCTTTGCGGGTGGGGTCAGCGATGCATACGGCGGCTGTGGTGCGGGACGTGACTGAGCGAGAGCGGCTTTCTCAGGCGGTGAGTGAGAGCGCGGAACAGTCGCGCCTGCTGTTTGAAGAGAGCCCGGCGGCGGCTTGGGTGTTGGATCCGTTAACGGAACGATTCCTGGCAGTGAACCAGGAAGCGTTGAAAGACTTGGGCTATGCGCAAGCAGAATTTCTGGCGATGGCGGTGGGCGATCTGCTGCCGGGCAACGAACGCAGCGGACCGGTGAGGGTGTGCCGGCGCGATGGGCAGCAACTGGATTACGAGGTTCGTTCGCACGAGTTACGGTATCAGGAGCGGCCGGCGCGACTGATGGTGGCGCAAAATGTGACCGAGCAACGGCGGGCGCAAGAGGCGGTGGAAGCGGCGTGCCTTCGGGCGGAGCGGGCCAGCCAATCGAAGAGCGAGTTTTTGGCTAATATGAGCCATGAGCTTCGATCACCGTTGCACACCATCATCGGGTTCACGGAGCTGTTGGTGGACGAGTTGGAGGGGCCGTTGAATGAGAAGCAGAAGCGATTTGCGGCGCATATCCATCGCGATTCGCAGCATCTGCTTTCGTTGATCAATGACATTCTGGACTTGAGCAAGATTGAAGCCGGTAGGATTGATTTGCGGACGGAAGTCTTCGGCGTGAGGGACCTGGTGGATGAGGCGTTGGCGATGGTGCGGCCGCAGGCGGAGAGCAAGAGTATTACAGTGGCAAACTTGTCGGACCCGCAGTTGCAGGTGGAAGCGGACCGGATGCGATCCAAGCAGGTACTCCTGAATCTGCTTACGAACGCGGTGAAGTTTACGGGTGAAGGCGGGCGAGTGCAGGTGGAGGCCGAACCGCAGAACGGTTTTGCCTCGATTGCGGTGGTAGACAACGGGCGGGGGGTGCCGGTTGAGTTGCGGGAGACGATTTTCGATGTTTTTTATCAAGGTCCGGCGACGAGCGGAGGGACGGGTTTGGGGTTGGCGATCGCGCGGCGTTTGGTGGAAAGGCAGGGCGGGAGCATTTGGGTCGAGTCGGCCCTCGGCGGCGGGAGTCGGTTTGCCTTGACGCTTCCCCAGGCGAAGCAGGTGGCGCTGGCGGTCCGCAGCCATCCGTTGGTATTGGCCCTGGAGGACGATCCGTCGGCGCTCGACTTGCTGCGGGAGTATCTGGAGCCGGAAGGGTTCGAATTGGTCTCCGCGTCGACAGTGAGAGAGAGCTTGGTGAAGGCGCTGGAGCTAAGCCCGGATGCGATTGTGCTGGACCTGTACCTGCCTGAGGGGAGCGGATGGGATGCGTTGGAGGCGTTAAAAACCCTGAAGGAGACGGCGCATATTCCAGTGCTGGTGACATCGGTGGCGGCGGACGCGACGGCTCTTGAGAAGGGAGCTTTTGCATCGTTGACTAAGCCTGTGACGCGGGACCTGTTGCTGCGGAGTCTTCGCCGGGCGCTGGTGTACGTCAACCGATGAAACTAGTGTTGATCGCGGACGATAGCCCGAGCAACCGTGAGTTCCTCGCGACGATCATGGAACACGAGGGGTGGGAGGTGGTCGAAGCCGGTAATGGATTGGAGGCGTTGGTGATGGCCGTCCAGCGGACTCCGGACTTGGTGCTACTTGATATTCAGATGCCTGGAGCGGATGGCTACGCAACGGTGGTCGCCATGCGCCAGCAAATAGCGATGGTTGGTACTCCGATCTTTGCGATTACGGCTTACGCGATGGAAGGGGATCTGCAGAAAGGGCTGGACGCGGGGTTTACGGGCTATCTGACGAAGCCGCTGACGCGCCGACGACTGTTGGCTGCGATAGGGGCGCTATCCTGAACCTTATGCGCACGCTTCTTCTCCTTTCAGCCATTTGCCTATTGGCAGGCTGCTCTAGCCTTTACTACAAGGCTCAGGAAAAGTTCGGCAACGAGAAGCGGGATATCCTGATCGACCGGGTAAAGAAGGGGCGGAAGGAGCAGGAGCGGGCCAAGGAGCAGTACAAAACGACGCTCGAAGCGTTCCAGGCTGTGACCGGATTTCAGGGCGGAAAGACGGAGGAGGTTTACAAGAAGCTCAAGAAAGAGTTCGATGAGGCGGCAGGCCGGACGAAGAAAGTAAGCGACCGAATTGAGTCGATTGAGCAGGTGAGCGGGGACATGTTCAGCGAGTGGCAGCAGGAGATCGACGCGATGGGGAATCGCGAGTTGAAGGCGAAAAGCCGCAACTTAATGCGAGATGCGAAAAGCCGCTATGCGCCGCTGATTAAGCGAATGCGCGACGTTGAACAGCGGGCGAAGCCAGTGTTGAAGGCGTTTGAAGATCAGGTATTGTTCATTAAGCACAACCTGAATGCGGACGCGGTGAGTTCGCTGAAAACAACCGTGCTGAAGATGGACGTGGAAGTCACGAAACTGGTGGCTGAAATTGAGGCCTCGACGAAAGAGGCCGATGCGTTTCTGGCGACCCTGCCGACGAACTAAGGTGCCAGGCGGTTGATGGTCCAGGAGCCGGCCGCGAGCGAGTAGGCGAAACGATCGTGGAGACGATTCTTGCGACCCTGCCAGAACTCGAACCGCCGCGGAATGAGGCGGTATCCGCCCCAGAAACCAGGGAGCGGCACTTCGGTGGGGAAGCGGGCTTCGAGTTCGGCGAGGCGTGCTTCGAGTTCGGCGCGGGTGCTGAGGGGGCGACTTTGGGGAGAGGTCCAGGCGGCGAGTTGGTGGCCTCGAGGGCGAGTCTGGAAATAGGCCGCGCTTTCGGCGGCGCTGACGCGGGCGACGGTGCCTTGGATGCGGATCTGACGTTCGAGGGCGTGCCAGAGGAAGACGAGGGTGGCGCGCGGGTTGGCGAGAAGATCGCTGCCCTTGGCGCTTTCGTAGTTCGTGTAGAAAACGAACCCTCGCTCGTCGAAGCCGCGGAGAAGGACGATGCGGCCATCGGGTTGGCCGTCAGCGGAGGCAGTGCAAAGGGTCATCGCGTTAGGATCTTCGAGGTGGGCTTCGACGGCGGTATCCATCCACGCGCGGAAGAGTTGGATGGGATCGGGTTGCAGGTCCTCCACCTCGAGGGTTCCGGTCTCGTAGCTCTTGCGAAGGCTTTGGATGTGGTCCGATGTTTGCATGGTGATCTTACCCCATAATGGATGTTTCCATGTTTGATTTCAGCGGAAAAACTGCGGTGGTGACGGGCGGGACGAGTGGGATCGGTGCCGCGATTGCGACTTCGTTTGCGGCAGCGGGGGCAAAGGTGGTGGCGGCGGGCCTGCCGATGTTGGACGTGACAGACGACTTGGCAGTCGAAGCGCTCTTTGCCGGGCTGGATCGCGTCGACTTCCTCGTGAACGCCGCGGGGGTGATCCGGCGGGACGCCGAGTACGAACTGCCCGTGTTTGAGCAGGTGATGGACGTGAATCTGCTGGGAACGATGCGATGCTGCATGGCGGCGAAGGCGAAGCTTGCGGAGTCGCGCGGGGCGGTGGTGAACGTCGCTTCGATGCTCAGTTTCTTCGGCGGGCCGCGCGTGCCGGCGTACGCGGCGAGCAAAGGGGCGATCGTGCAGTTGACTAAGTCGCTGGCGGTGGCGTGGGCGGCGGAAGGCATTCGGGTGAACGCGATTGCGCCGGGGTGGATTGCGACGCCGTTGACGCAATCGTTGCGGGATGATCCAGCGCGGTCGGCGGGGCTGCTCGAACGGACCCCGATGAAGCGGTGGGGGAAGCCGGAGGAGTTGGCTCCGCTGGTATTATTCTTATGTTCCGACTCGGCCAGCTTTATGACGGGGGCAGTAGTCCCGATCGACGGCGGCTACTCGGCGGCTTAAACCATGTCGACCCATCCTTTATCCCCCCCTGAGATTGTCGTGACGGCGGTGCCAGACGATGAACGCGTCTGGGTGCCGCAGGCCAAAGATGTTTGGTTCCGACCTCTGATGTTGAACACGCTGACCGGCGGATGGTGCAATCTGCTGCGCGTGCGGAAGGCCGGGGTGCTAAGTCGGCATCGGCATCCGGCACCGGTGCATGGCTATGTGATCAAGGGAAGCTGGCACTACCTGGAGCACGACTGGGTGGCGAACGCGGGCGACTATGTCTTTGAACCGCCCGGCGAGACGCATACGCTGACCGTGGATTCGGCGGACGAGATGATCACGTTTTTCAACATCTCCGGCTGCATGTACTACGTGGACGCGGATGGCAATCACACCGGCTTCGAGGACGTTTTCACGAAGATCGACATGTGCCGGAAGCACTACACCGAGGTCGGCTTGGGGGCCGATTTCGTCGACCAGTTCATCCGGTGAAGATCCTCTATACCGCTGCTCACGGAGGCTTTGCGCGGGAGAGCGTGCCGCTGGGCGGTGGGGCCGCGGTGTTTGAGATGCTCCGCGCGACATGGCCGGACGTCGAGCCGATTGTGCCGGGCAGGGCGACGGGCCGCGAGCTGGTGGGGTATTCCGAGATGGAATACGCGGCCTTCTGCCGGCGGTTCGAGGCGGAGTCGACGGCGGCCATTCTGCGACACGAACCCAACGAGTGTGTCGTGCTGGTGAACGACATTTCCGAGGGGCCGGATTTTGCGCGGTTGGCAAAGGCGGGGTTTCGCCTCTTTACGATTTTCCATGTAGATGTGGTGGCGTATGTGGCGGCGATTTATGGGCGGGGTTGGGTGGCACCGGAGACGCTTGTCGGATGGCATCGGCGGCTGGGTTCGTTTTGCCCCGATATTCTGCAGTTGGTGTTTCAGAAGCAGCTTGACTGTGTGCGGCACTCGGTGGCCTGCATCGTGCCTTCGCCGGAGATGCGGGACGTAATTCATCGCTGTTACGGGTCGGCGGTGCGGGTGGACGTGTTGCCGTGGGGCGCGCCGCCGGCAACCCATACAAGTGAACGAGTACCGGCGGAGGATCGAATTACGCTGTTGACACTGAGCCGGATTTCACCGGAGAAGAACCAACACGTGCTACTGGAGGCCCTGTTGGCGTGGGAGCAGCAAGGGAATCTGCCAAGGCTGCGGCTACGCCTGTGTGGGGAGCCGGCCTTCATGAAGGGCCGGGCGTATGCCGAGAACCTGAAGAATCTGGCAAGTCGCTTGCGGCAGGTCGAGGTGGAGTTTCCGGGTCATGTGACAGGGCAGGCGAAGGCGGACCAATTTGCCGAGGCTGATTTGTACGTTTTTCCTTCGAGCCATGAGTCGTATGGATTGACGTTGATGGAGGCGTTCCAGGCGGGGTTGCCGGCGTTGACGCTGGACCACGCAGGGGCCAAGAGCCTGATGCGGGCGGAGTTTGGACGGATGGCCTCGGCGGACTCGTTTCTGCCGGCGTTACAAGAACTGGTCCGCGACCGGGCGCGACTTTTCGAAATGGGCCGGGCGGCGCAAGGGTTTGCCTTGGCGAATCCATTTTCGGCGACGGCCGAACGATTGCGGAACTTGTTACTTGCTTAGGTAACCGCTTTCGATCTCGTCCGTATAGGGGCCGATGTCCTTCCTTTGGCAAGACCTACAATACTCCGCCCGATCGCTGCGCCGGAGTCCGCTCTTTTCGATGATCGCGATTCTGTCGCTCGCGCTTGGGATTGGGGCAAATACGGCGATCTTCACTTTGCTCGACCGTTACTCGATTAGGTAACCGCTTTCGATCTCGTCCGTATCTGGGACGATGTCTTTCCTTTGGTAAAACCTACAATACTCCGCCCGATCGCTGCGCCGGAGTCCGCTCTTTTCGATGATCGCGATTCTGTCGCTCGCGCTTGGGATTGGGGATGGGCCCCGGGGACATGAAGCCCGGCCTGCC
>JANXMS010000161.1 GCA_025354525.1 Acidobacteriota bacterium | reverse complement strand
AACCGGCAAGGAATCCTACCGGTTTCGGAGAACGTTGGCGAGTCGGAAAGGGGGTAAGCGATGACGTGGTTTGGGGCGCGTTTGCGGTGGGCGGTGATGGCGGAGGCGGAGGGTTTTGCGGCGCTGGGAAGAGAGTGATTGTTTCTTTCGGAGCGCGGACTGGGAGGCGGCGTGCCCGGGCGTTGGCGATTGGACGAGACCGGCAAGGGGGTCACGACGAGGATGCGCAGTACGTTGAGACGCGGTTGGCGGCGGTGGTGACGCTCGATTGCCTGGGGGACGATCCGAGTGTGTTGATGGGGGAGTCGGTGGCGATTGTGCCGGAGGAGTCGGCTAGTTTTGAACACGTCTTTCGTCCAGGGGAGGTAATGCCGCCGCCCTCGTTTTGACGATTCCTTATCCGTGGGGCGGTGGGAGGCCCCACGGAGCATTACCAACTCCCAGAGTGGGCCAAATCAAAGCATCAAAGTGGGCCAAATGGAGTTGACAGAAGTATCTGTTCGCGGTCTACTGTGGCCGGATCTTTTTGGGTTGGCTGGAGAATCGGACCAAGACTTTTGTTCGCGAGGATCGGGCTGAGCGATGGACCAAGAGCAAGCATGCAACGTGAGAATCGCGTGGAAATGACGGACCGTGGAAGCGGTGGAAAAGCCAAAACCGATTTCCCACCGCTTCCTCCGCCCTTGGAAATCGCTGGTGCGATTTCCACATTTCCACCCGACGGCGACAGCCCCATTGACCCCGCTCCAACGCAACGCCGAGAACCGATGAGCTATCTTTTGGATAAGCAGCCGAGCAGACTGGTAATGTGTCACCCATCCTGCCGGTCTAAATTGTCAATCATCACGCCGGTCGCACAGCCCAGTTCCGTGTTTCCCATTGACGAGATACAGATTCTTGACCGAGTCGTAAAAGGCCGCCCGGGTCATGCACAAAGAGCCGGGTTAAGTGCTTCCTTAGCACGGCTAGGCGGATATCTGGCGAGGAACCAGGATGGGCCGCCGGGCAATACCGTCATTTGGCGCGGGCTTTTGAGGCTCAACGACATTCATCTCGGATACCTCGCGGCCTTGGATTGTGGGTAATTGAAAGGTCGGTCGTTCCCTTACTGATCAACGCAAATACGTCGTGTGGGTTCGTTCCGTATTCAACCCGCATGCAATCCACCGTCCCCCCCGCCAACCGGCGTGAGCTACTCCACCACCCCAATCGCCGATACCATGCGTCCAGTGTCCCTGCCCCGCCGAAAAGAGTAGAACGTTCGCTCATCGCACATCGTGCACGCCCCGGCCACCCAAATTAACCCCACCCCAACCGCTTCCAACTGCTCCCGGTTCGCCGTCCACAAATCTGCCTTTCGATCCCGCTGCGGAAGCGGAACCTCAACACTCACCTCAAAACAGCAAGGCCCGATCGACGGCCCGATCGCTGAAAATACGTCCTGTGGGTTCGTTCCGTATTCAGCCCGCATGCGATCCACCGTCCGGGCTGCGATCCCGGCCACGGTTCCCCGCCAACCGGCGTGCACCGCCGCCACCACCCGTCGAACCGGGTCAGCCATCAAAATCGGAACACAATCAGCCGTCCGCATCGCCAACAGAAGGCCCCGCTCCGCACTGATCAGCGCATCCCCATCCCCCAAACAACCTTCGGTTTCGCGTGCCGTCCAGATTACGTCGGAATGGATCTGCCGCAAGGTTGCAATGCGACCGGTCCAGGGTGGCGTATCGCGAGTGCCAAAACCATGGCGCAGCCAGCGCTGGCCTTCAAAGGGCGGAGCAAGAATCACTACGACACCGGATTCTGCACTTGCCCCACCATAACCCGCCGCTTAAACTCGGCCAGCATCTGTTCGTGCAACCGAACTTCGGTCGGGCGCCGAATCAGCGTCGGCGTGGCATCGATCTTGTCCTGCAACTTCAACAAGGCGTAAAAAAGATTCTCCGGCCGCGGCGGGCAACCCGTCACGTAGACATCCACCGGCACAATCCGATCAATCCCCTGCAACACGCTATAGGTGTTGAACGGGCCACCGACGCTGGAGCAAGCTCCCATCGAAATACACCACTTCGGCTCCGGCATCTGATCCCAAATCCGCTTCACAACCGGCCCCATTTTCAGGGTAACCGTTCCCGCTACGATCATCAAATCGCTCTGCCGCGGGCTCGGCCGAAACACTTCAGAACCAAAACGAGCAATATCAAACCGCGACGCGCTCGAAGCGATCATCTCAATCGCACAGCAGGCCAATCCAAAGGTCAGCGGCCAAACCGACGATTTGCGGGCCCAATTGAAAACGTAGTCGACCGACGTCGTAAAAACATTGCGCTCGAACTGATTCTGAATGGAAAAGTTCATACCGACGCGCTCCGATACCAATCCAACGTCGCTCGTAAACCCTCTTCCATACTAAACCGGGGCGCGTGGCCAAGCTCTCGAATTGCCGCCGTTGTGTCTGCCTGCGAATCCTTAACATCGCCGACCCGTGACGGGCCAAAGAGCGGCGGCAACGAAACTCCTTCCATCTCCTGCAGTATCGCCCAAATTTGGTTCAATGTGTACCGGCCACCGTTGCCGCCGTTGTAGAACTTACCACTAACGCCCGGTGCCCGCGAAGCCTTTAAGCACAGTGCCGCCACATCCTCAACATAAGTAAAATCTCGGCTCTGCTCGCCATCGCCAAATAGCGTCGGCGACGTCTTTGCCAACAAATGCTTCATAAATAAGGAAAGCACGCCAGAATATGGACTTGATGGATCCTGCCGCGGACCGTAAACATTGAAGAACCGAATCGCGACTGTCTCCAAGCCAAAATTCTCGTGAAACAAAGAGCAGTAGTACTCGCCAACCAATTTCTGCAAGGCGTAGGGCGATTTCGGGTGCGGCGTCATCGATTCAACCTTCGGTAGCACGAGCGTGTCGCCATAGGCCGAACTCGAAGCGGCGTAAACCACCCTCCTCACTCCAGCGTCCTTGGCCGCCCGCAGAACAGAAAACGTTCCGTTGATGTTGACGTCGTGCGACGGGATCGGATCGGCGATCGAGCGGGGCACGGACGGAATCGCCGCCAGATGAAAGACGATCTCGGCACCGTCGAAGATGTCCTTCATCTCGTCGTAGTCGCGTATGTCAGAAACGTGAGCTTCCACGCGATCCTGCACCGCTTCTAAGTTGACCAGTTTGCCGCTGGCCAAGTTGTCGACAACTGCCACGCGCTTTGCCCCCTCGGCAAGCAACGCCCGCACAATCGAAGAACCAATAAAACCGGCTCCGCCGGTCACCACGAATTTCGGTCTCATAGTTTGCTAATTTCCGACTCTAGATAGCGTAACGAATCGTGAGCAATTTTCTCGGCACCGGCGCTAAAGTCAAACGCCTCCATCGAGATCCATCCTTGGTAACCCCGCCTGGCCAGCGTCCGCAAAACCGGCTTAAAGTCCCAATTACCCGTCCCCGGATGCTTGCCGTCCATTTCGTTCACATGGATGTGGCGAATGATGTGAAAGTAGCGGTCCACCAAAACTTCGTGGGCTTCCTCTTCTTTTACCGCGTTGTGCGAGTCGTACATCGTCTGTATCGCAGGACTCGCAATAGAAGCTACGTAGCCGGAAGCCTCTTCGAGCGTGTTCAAAACGTCTGTATCCTGCGGCGGCAGCGGCTCCATCAGCAACATCACCCCGCGCGAGAGCGCATGTCCAGCCGCCCGCCGGAAGCCATCGACGTAATGCGCCGTCGATTCCTCCTTGCTCGATCCGCCGGTAGACTTCCGCTGAGCCGGCGAACCAAAAATCATTTTGCCGCCGCCGAGATCCCCGCACAGATCAATCAGCGTCGCTATATGCAACCAACTCCGAGCGCGCAAAGCCATATCCGGCGTCGTCACGTGGAGGCCCTTCGGTGCCACCATCAACCAATGCAACCCGACAAACTCCAACCCCTCACTCGCCATGATATCGACCAGTTCTCTCCGCCGGCCGGGCGAAATCGAAGCCGGATCGTCCGCCAAAGTGAAATGCGCGATTTCAATGCCAGCGTACCCAAGACGTTTGATCGTCCGGCACTGCTCAGCAAAATCCCAACCCTGGAAAACTTCATTGCAGATCGCCTGTCGAAATTTATAACTCATCAATCTCCTAGTGTAAGCGGTGGACTACCTTGATTGCATCGCCCGCTGGAGAAGTGATCGATTCAACCGCCTCGCTTAGAGGTCGACGCTCAATCATCCCCCGTAGCCAAGTTGGCTCGGTCGCCGCGAGCATCGAGATTGCCCGGTGGAAATCCTGTGGTGCGGCGTTTACACTCCCAGCCAGGATGCGATTCCCCATGATCAAATCGAGGAACGGCAGCGAAACCACCTCGTTCCTCGCACCCAACACAATCATCACGCCAAGCGGCTTCAAACACCCGATAGCCGCACTCGCCAAGGTCGCTGAACCGCAAGCCTCGATCACAACATCCGCCACCATCCCCGGCAAAGTATTCCGGTACGAAACGCCCGCCGTTCGCAAAAGTCGCGCCCGAAAACTATCTCCCGGCTCCCGAGAAACCACCGTGACGTGCCACCCTCGCTGCAATCCAGCCCACGCCGCCAAAATTCCTACCGTGCCCGCACCTAAAATTACGACCCGCCTAGTTTCTCCTGAGTGCTCGCCCAAATGTAACCGCAAGGCCGTCGAATAAGCCTTTTCCACCACGCTCATCGGCTCCACAAGGACCGCGACCTCCAGCAAGCTCGCCGGTACCGCGAAAAGGTCTTCCGCCCGATCCACCGCCCACTCGGCACAGTAACCGTGCAGCCCCAAAATCCCGCGTTCCCGATACTCTCCGGTCAAACATAAATCGCGTCGCCCGGCAGCGCACGATGCACAAGCCCCCGAACACGCACGCCGCACCGACGGAACGACATAATCGCCCGGCCTCAGCCCTGGATGGGTCGACCGCTCCACCACCGCCACCGCCTCATGACCTAGAATCAGCGCCGATTCCGAAGCCGGCGGCGCGCCAAAGGCGAAGCCCGCCAAATCACTGTCCGTACCGCAGATCCCACACTCAAGGACGCGAAGATACACTTCGCCCTCAGGCGGTTCGGCAACCCCATCGTCCACTCGCAAATCCCGCGCTCCGTAATCGAGCAGCAGCGCTCGCATTACTGCTCTTTCGCCCCCGGCTTGCGGCCCACGGCAACCATGGTCAAACCCGGTAGCGGAATCAAGCGATCAATCAGACGCCAAAGCCAAACCGTCTTGTCAAACAGCTTCAAGGTGATCCGAGAAATTTGCCGACTGCCCAGCAGCCGCGAATTCGTCCACCAAGCCAGAGTCGCCAACCGGTTAAAAGTTTGCGTCGATTCCGTCGTCATCCCGACCGACTCGAACAGCCTGATAATATCGGTCCGGCTGAATCGCCGTAGATAGCCCAGTTCCCGATCGAGCGAACCGAAAAGTCCAGGACCATGCGGGACCAGCAAAACGATCCGTCCCCCCGGTCCCAGCTTTTCCACCAATCGCGCCAGCAGAGCCGCCGGGTCAGCCATCGATTCGAGAACGTTCACCGCCAGCGCTGTGTTAAGCCCCGTCGGTACCTGTCCGAAATCCGCAGGCGTTGCCGGATCTAACTCCAACACATGAACGCTCGGCGTCCTCAGAAAACGGTTGCGGAGGGCATGCAGATACACCGCCTCGTTCTCACAGGAAAAATAGTCGATCTTTCGACCCATCAGCCGCCCCGTAAAGTCGCCGATTCCCGCTCCAAGCTCGACGACCCGATCACCCAGGTGCGGACGAATGAGAGTCGTCGCCCATGAGATGTACTGCGGGGTCCCCGTCAGATTATTTAGATGTTG
>JANXMS010000152.1 GCA_025354525.1 Acidobacteriota bacterium | reverse complement strand
GTGCTGGAGAAGTTGGCGGCGATTCAGTTGATCGATGTTCACTTGCCGACCGTGGACGGCCGCTGCTTGATTTTGCCTCGGTACACGCAGCCCGAGCCGGAAGTGAAGATGGTGTTGGAGAAATTGCGGCTGGCCCTGCCGACGCAGCCACCGCCTCGAATACGGGCTACAGGTGTTGAGCAGCCAGCGAGCATCGTCGCGGGGTAAGAACGGCTTGTGGTGAAGACCTAGGGCATGCCCGTACTAATTCTAAATGGGTTAGCTCCTTGTTTTTGGCTCAACTGCGAAAGTCGGGTTAGTCGGCCCGAGCCGCCAGGCGACGGGCGTGACTATGAACCAATCCGTGAGCGAGTCGCTCATTTAAGCCCGAATCGGCGAACTCCGCAGCCACCCGAACCGCGTTCTTGATCGCGTTCGCGTTGGAACGACCGTGGCAAATGATCGTACAACCCTTTACCCCAAGCAGCGGCGCACCCCCGAACTCGGAGTAATCGACCCGCTTCTTGAAGTTGGCGAATGCCGACCGCGAAAGTAGATAACCAATCTTTCCAGAAAGACTCGCCTTCAGCGATTCCTGCAGCAGATGTTTCACCACATCGACCAGCCCCTCGCTCACCTTCAGGGCCACATTGCCGGTGAATCCATCGCAAACGATTACGTCCGCGTGACCAGTGAAAAGATCCCGCCCTTCGACGTTGCCAATAAAATGGAGAGGAAGCTTTTTTAGCAACGGTGTTGCCGATTTGGTGAGCTCATTTCCCTTGTGCTCTTCTTCGCCGATCGACAGCAAGCCGACGCGCGGCTTGTCGGTGTGGAAGATGAGCCGGGAATAGAGCTCGCCCATCATGGCGAATTGCGCCAGCATCTCCCCGGAAACATCGACGTTCGCGCCCACATCAAGCATTACGGCTGGCTTTCCCTTTACCGTTGGAAAGACCGAAGCTAACGCTGGGCGATCAACACCAGACACCATACCGCACACCGTTTTGGCCAAAGCCATCACTGCGCCGGTATTGCCAGCGCTCACCACGCCCTGCGCTTGTCCATCGCGCGCCAACCGAAGGGCTACGCGGATGGAACTGTCCTTCTTATTCCGAATCGCCTTCCCAGCGCTATCTTCCATCGTGACCACCTCGCTTGCGTGGTGGATAGAGATGGGGAGCTTCTCCCAGCCAGGGTGGGCAGATAGTTCCGTCCGCAAGACCTGCTCCTGACCGACCAAAATGATCGATACAGGAAGGTGCCGAACGGCGCGAATTGCGCCTTCGACTTCAGACTTGGGAGCGTGATCTCCGCCCATCGCATCTACGGCGATTGTCACCATTGCAATCAAATGGCGCCCTGAACTTGCTTACTGCTCAGCGACTTCGATGACGGCGCGGCCTTTGTAAAAGCCGCAACTCGGACAAAGCCGATGGGGAAGCTTAACAGCGTGACAATTGGGGCACTCCGAGTGGATCGGGCGAACCAGAAAGTCATGCGCGCGGCGGGAGGAGGTGCGGCGCTTGGAGTGACGTCGTTTGGGATTAGGCATGGCTAGGTCTCTAACTCATTAGTATAGCGAATATTTATCGAATCCGCTACAACTTGCCAAGTGCAGCCCATCGTTCGTCGGGAATCGTTGTCGTACAAGTGCAAGTTTGTTCGTTCCGATTGATGCCGCACACAGAACAAAGTCCTTTGCATTCTGGAGTGCAGAGCAAACTGGAAGGAAGCAGAAGCAGAACCTGTTCCCTCAAAACATCGTTGAGCTCCATCCCGTCCCCATCGTAAAAGCCGACATCAATGTCTTCCGGATGGAGCTCAACCTCCTGGCCAGGAAGTGATTCGGGGAGCGGCTCGTAAAGAAGATCGAAATCCTTCTCGATTGGGATCTCCACCGAGGTCAAGCAGCGATGGCAATCCACTTGCAGAGAGACGGCCAAGTGCCCGGTGAAGTGGATCTCTTGGGTCATCTCGTCGAGGCTTGCTTCGCCTTTGGCAAGCAAGGCCGACGTCTGATTGGTGCCCGGGTCCCACTCAATCTTCCCAGGATCGATGGACTCGGCGAAAGTGACTTTGGCGTGGTCGAGAGCGCGAACGGAAACGAACATAACCCTATTCTGACAGAATTAGCGCAAGAAACGCCGAAAACCGAAATCGTAGACACCGGCTCCGATAATCCCGCCTAGCAGAGGAGCAATCAGCGGCACCCAGAAAATCCCGGTTGCGTCCGTAAGTCCGTTGTTGCGGAAACCCGCCATAGCGGCAAAAAGCCGCGGCCCAAAGTCGCGTGCCGGGTTGATGGCGTAACCATGCATTGACCCAAAGCCCATGCCGATGGCGACGACGATCAGCCCAATGAACAACGGGATCAGGCTGGCGGGCGGCGGCGCGTTGTCTTCGTCGGTGATGGCCAAAACAAGAAAAAGCAAAAGCGCCGTGCCCACCACTTGGTCTAGAAAGCCGGCCATGGGGGCTGCCGGAAACGCTGGAAACGTCGCGAAAATCCCGGCGGACTTTTCCAGACCGGGATCGAATTTGTAAAACGCTTCCCGATAGTTGAGAAACACGACCGCCGCGCCGGCGAAGGCACCCGTCATTTGCGCCAACATATATGGCACTACTTTTGACCAAGCGAATCCGCGGAAGATCGCCAGCGCCAATGTAACTGCAGGGTTGAGATGCGCCCCGCTCGTCTTACCGGCGATGAAAACCCCGAACATTACCGCTAAGCCCCACGCGAGATTGATGTTGGTCGTACCGCCGTTGATGACTTCGCCGGGCCTTCCTGTGCCGAACAAGACAACTGAGGCAACAACCCCTGTCCCAATCGTTAGAAGTACAAAGGTGCCAAAAAACTCGGCGATGAGTTCAGCCGTTAGGCGGGAAGACGACATAAGCGATGATTCTACACTAGTTCCCCCATCCGACCGCTGAGTGCGAGCCCAAGCAATAGTAGATGGTTACCGATTGTTCGGATAAGGGAATTCCAACGCACCTGTTTCGAAGCCCTCGATCCGCACCCGTAGTTGGGGCGGCGGATCTTCGGCGATAGGCGCTGATTACCGATTGTTCGGATAAGGGATTTCCACCGCACCTGTTTCGAGGCCTTCGATCCGTACCCGTAGTTGGGGCGGCGGATTTTCGGCGATAGGCGCTGATTACCGATTGTTCGGATAAGGAATTTCCAGCGCACCTGTTTCGAGGCCTTCGATCCGCACCCGAAGTTGGGGCGGCGGATCTTCGGCAATAGGCGCTGGTTACCGATTGTTCGGATAAGGGATTTCCAACGCCCCTGTTTCGAGGCCTTCGATCCGCACCCGTAGTTGGGGCGGCGGGGCTATGGCAACAGGCAACGGTTCAGCTGGTTTTCGGCGAAGGATCGCCAGTTCGAGTGAGGGCTTGGGTTCGACGGGTTTGATCGGCAACCCAAGACCAGCCGCTAGGGCAGGGAACTGCTCGAGCAGCTCAGTTTCGCTGAGTCGACCCGAAAGTATAAGTCCCTCCGATTGACGCGCTGCTGCCAGCTTGGTCAGCCAAGGCGCCAATAAATAAGACCCGGAACGAACTCGAAAGCGTTCTGCCTCGATCGCCTTGAATGCCGCGTCGCGTACTTCGGGTTCTTCAAGCTTGAAGCCCACGGCCAAGCCCACGTCCGCCCCTACTTTTAAAACCAGCTCCAGTCCGGCGGTCTGCGTGCCTCGGAGTCGTTCCCAAGCCGTGGGTGCGAAATCCGCCGGAAGATCGTCCGTCAGCACCCAGACCTCGGCTTCATTCGCCAATTCGAGCGCTCGGCCAAATAGCAGACTGCGTTGCGCTAGAGGTCGGCTCGAGGTTCTACTCCGGTCTATCGCAGATGTAACGCCAGCCCGGGTCCCCAGCAAAGCCGTTTGGGAATCCACGATGACGAAGTGGACTTCGTCGGGAGAACCACTCGGCGGCAGAATTACTTCAACACCCTTGTACGTTTTGATCACGGCGTGGCCTCGACCCGCCATTTGTTTGATTCGTCCCGGATCCAGAGGGCCAGATAGGATGAGCACCGAGTCTGCGCTTTCGTCGGACGCAAACGCCGTTGAGACCAATAGGCGCTGGACATGACGCGACAGTTCCGGGCCCATGGCAGCCAAAAACTGCTGGCGCAACTTTTCTCCAACAGAATTCTGCCCTAGACGGAAAAGATCCGCACCTGCGAGAATCTGAGCATCCGAATGCGCAAAGCGCCATGCGGAAGGCTCCGGTTGTGTCTCGATTCCGGAAGCCGCTTCAAAGGCCATAAGGATGACTTGACTCGTGATGGCCAGAATCAGAACTCTCATCGGAGTCTCCTCCTATTCGACCGGCAGGATCGCCGTGTTCGAGCTTCGACCGTTCACGACGGCGATCACCGAAACTTCACGACTCGTACCCAGTTGTTCACCAATCCTCAACTTTATCGCGACCAACCCGACCTGTCCTGGGCTCGCGATGGCACTGATTGGTGTAATCGAAGCTTCGCCGATTCGTAGCTCAACCGGGTCGAGCGACGGATTGACTGGGCTTTGCGGCACGGGAAAGCCGTCGAGCACCGGGCGCTGGTACGGCCCAAATCCGGTCCCAAGCAAAGTGATGGTTTCTCCCCGGCGGGCGGGGCTATCCGCCGAAATTACGCTCCCGTCTTCATGGGTAGCTGCGACGTAAAATTTGTCATTCGACGTAAAGCCAAACAAACCAGGAGCGTTACGAACGATCTGCACTTTCCCCTGGATCTCGGGCTGATTTCCAGTTCTTACGGCGAGTACCTGTTCGCCTTCGGCCATGTCGAAGGGGAGTTGCGCGTTGATTTGTTCCGGCGAAACAAAAAGGAGCGGCAAGAGTCGATTCCCAGAACGAACCGTCGTGCCCGCGAGAGCCTGCGATAAAGGACCGGTCGGACCGGCAACATAGTCAGGAGCCAGCTGTCTTCCGAAAACCGAAATTACGCTGCCGGGTGCCACAACCAGGTCCGGTGTTTCGCCAGCGGCATTCCGGATACCGGCTGATGGAATCACGGGAACCCGATCAAGCAACGCTCGAACCAGCCGCGGACTGCGGAGCGATACCACCCCAGACTCAGACGTTCCCTCAAGATCTCCTGCCCAACGCCGAAACCGAAACCCTTCCCGCGAATT
Source organism: Acidobacteriota bacterium (assembly GCA_025354525.1). Taxonomy (GTDB): domain Bacteria; phylum Acidobacteriota; class Terriglobia; order Bryobacterales; family Bryobacteraceae. Next base: position 2,973 of record JANXMS010000152.1, on the reverse strand, counting down.
CACAGTCACGCGCACCGCCGCGGATTCCGGATAGAACCCGTCGGGTGGAGGTGGTGGATCAAAGGTAAAAGTTGCACCCTCTGACGGATCGGCCACCGCACGAAGAGTGTTGGCCATTCCATAGCTCAAGCTCACGCGCCGATCATCACCCGCAAAGTTCAGCGCGCGGACCCTTTCCCCGCCATCGTTCCAGGAAACAAACTCTGCGCGGGAGTCGGCTCCAAACGCAATGGCTGCCGTCGCCTCAAGCGTCACGGTTGAGCCATTCGGGCGGTCGAGCGTGCACGGCATGTCGCAGCCTTGGCCATCGATCAAAATTCGGGAAGCGGGCTGATTGGTCGTAATCGTCACTCTCGGCAGGAGCTCATAGTTGGCGACTAGGCGCAATCCACCTTGTGCCGTATCGGCGGGTGTCGGGAACTCTTGGGTGGCCGGTCCGCCGTTCGACCAGTTCAAGAAGCGGTACTTTCGGCTTCTACTGTCCGTTGTCATCGCAGGCGCGGTCACAGTGTTGGCACTTCCAACTGCCCAAACAAAATTGTAAGAGGGCCAGTTCTCTCGCCCGTTTACGGACAGCTTCAGCCCGTTCGGCTGCGTCAGAAACGAGACGGTGGCACCTCGAACAAAACGGGCGGTCACCGTTTGCATCACATTGACGTTCGAAACCTCATAGACTCCACCGGCTCCGAGCGGAACATCGTACGAATCAAATACCCATACCCGGCCCTGAAGATCCTGCTGCGGACTCGGCGCGCTCAGTAGATGACGGGCACCCCCGGCGAACTCCCTCAGCCCCGGGTTCGAACGTCCCACATCTTCCAGGCGAGTCACCGTGTTAAACGGAGTTCGGTCCACCGAAACCTGTAATCCCTCCGGCTCGGTATAAAACACCACCCGTTTCGCCGGCGCGAAGAGGGGCGTGACCACCGCGGGACTAATGACCTTGTAGGTTCGCAAGGAAGAATCGCTCGGCGGATTCCCATTCACGAGCCAACCTGTAAATATGAATCCCGTGTTCGGGACCGCCTGCATCGGCAACTCTTGACCGATCGCATAGTAGGCCGAAAAAGAGGTTTGAAAGCACTGGCCGTTCACAAAAAGCTGGCCGGGGAAAGCACTCGAGGTGGAACACGGGGCACCGCTCGGAAGCCCGGGTGCCGAATAGAAGATGAACTGGATCCGATGCTCTTTGCTGTAGCTGACTTGGTAGGACGTAATTGCAGGGTTTGCCGTGACGGTCTGTAGCCGGTTTGCCGCGTCGCCTAGCAGCCCTCGATTGTCCTTCCACGACGAGAAAGTCCATCGAGTGTCCATTCCTCCGGTTTGATTCTCCAGATCCGCATCGATCGTGTGCTTACTGCCCGTGGGCCAAACATACGTTTGCGAGCCCTGATACTGGATGCCGTCAACGAGGAAAGTTCCATCAGAAGGTACCGAGAAGACTCGTACCTGCGACGTGGGTTGAGCCCCACAGATCCCAGCCACCAAGGTGGTAAACAGAACCAGCGAGAAGATGCGCGAACCGGCGTTTGAAGTCATTACACGTTGTCCTAAGAGGTCTTTCGACCGTTCCCGGTACTTCCTGCATAAGGAAAATACCTTAAAAGCAAAAGAACGCTGATCCCCCTACAAACCCTTATCGACCGTTTAGAGTAGAGAGAGTAGACCCATGTCTGAACAAACCCCTCTTTCTTCCCCCTCTCCCCTCCCAGCCGTCCCCTTAACCATCGAAGGTGCCTGGGTGCTGCATCAGATGTTCCGGATCGACCGTTCAAGATGGAACGCGATAGAAACGCTGAGGAGAAGGCAGATGCTTCGTGAATTTGCTTCCGACTTGCGACACATGCAAGACAATGCGGACGGACAGACCGCCGCCTTTGCCATGGTCGGCAAGGGCGATTTGATGATGGTTTATTTCCGGGCAACTCTGGCCGAATTGCAGGAAGCCCAGCGAGACTTCGGCAACCTCGATCTTGCGGCGTATCTGGAACCCGTAGGCGACTATACCTCCGTAGTCGAGTTGGGCCTCTACGAATCTTCCGTCAAGACCTTTAAAGCGTTGACTGAAAAGGGGCTCGCGCCCCACACCGAAGACTGGGATGCCGCCATCAAAGAGACGTTGGCCCGGCAAGCCGAAGCCATGGCGCCCCGCCTGTTCCCCGCCATTCCCGACCGCAAGTACATCTGCTTCTATCCCATGGACCGCCTGCGCGGCGAACAAAAGAACTGGTTTACGGTACCAATCGAGGAACGCGCCCGCATGATGCACGACCACGGCATGGTCGGTCGACGCTATGCCGACAGCGTGAAGCAGATCATCACCGGTTCCATCGGCACCGACGATTGGGAGTGGGGCGTCGATCTTTTCGCCGACGACCCGACTGTGTTCAAACGCTTGATCTACGAGATGCGTTTCGACGAAGTCAGCGCCGTTTACGCCAAGTTCGGCAAATTCTTCGTCGGCGTGCAATGCAAACCCGAAGACGTTGAGAAATCCCTTTTCGGCTGAGCCGCTCGAAGCAATTCATCGAACTGGTATAATTTGCCTGATGCTGGAGTCAACTTTTCAACTGCCCCGTATTGTCAGGGTGCGACAGAACTTTCTTAGCCGAGCGCTTCCCGATGTCCCCGGTGCCGTCACCGCCGCCCTCCAATCAGCGGCGATGGATTCGCGCCTCGCTTCGGGGTCGAAAGTCGCCATCGGCGTGGGAAGCCGCGGAATCACGAATATTGATAAGATCGCCAAGGCGGTCGTCGACTATTGGACTGCTGCCGGGTGTTCCCCGTTTATCTTCCCCGCAATGGGAAGCCACGGTGCCGCCACAGCGGAAGGGCAAGCTGACGTCCTGGCCCACTATGGAATCACTGAAGCCACGATGGGCTGCCCCATCATTAGTCGGCTAGAGGTCGTTTCCCTCGGGCGTGATGCCAACGGGATCGAAGCGTTTCTCGATAAGCAGGCTTTCGATGCCG
>JANXMS010000139.1 GCA_025354525.1 Acidobacteriota bacterium | reverse complement strand
ATTCATTACAAGAGGCTTATTCGCTCTCTCGGATTGTTTTGTTCTGGGTTCGCTTTTCCAATGGACTGGCGGTACCCGGGTCGCGGGGCGGTTACCCCGACGCGTGATTTCAGCGAATACGATTCCTGCCTTGGCGGCGCTATATGATTCATTACAATAGGCTTATTCGCTGTCTGGGATTCTTTTGTTCTGGGTTCGCTTTTTCAATGGACAGGCGATGCCCGGGTCGCAGGAAGGGTGCCCCCAACGCGTGATTTCAGCGCATACGATTCCTGCCTCGGCGGCGCTATATGATTCATTACAAGAGGCTTCTTCACCGTCCAGGATGGTTTTGTCTGGGTTCGCTTTTCCAACGGACTGGCGAATCCCGACGCTTTCGTGCGGCGATGCCCGGGTCGCCGACGTCGCGCCTCGGCTTAATTTCGACAGGGGTAGTTACACTCGATTTATTGATTCCTTCAGGTTTCTGTTTCTGGGTTCGCTTTTCTAAGCAACCAAGGGAAAAGGAGCGGTGGTCAAGGCGTTCGTTTTCTTGCGCGGGCGGCGAGCGCGAGAATTCAGCCAAGACTTCCGGAGGCATCGCTAAGGATCTACTCTGGCGGCGGAACGGTTAAAGTCGCTTTGATGGCGTGCTGCCGCGCGGAATTTTTGTTCTTCGTTCAAGACAACTCCTTTTTCTTTCTGAAGAGGCGAGAGCTACTTCGATTCAAGGCTATCGTGAGGAATGCACGCATTCCCGTGTGCAAATCTTAATCAAAAAGCATAACTCCCATCTTTTGAATGATATCGGCGTGGCACATTTATTTTTTTGGTCTGTGAACGCTTCGCCATCAGCGGCTTGCCGGCGGGAATTTCACCCCAGTAGAGTCCAGCTGCTCGCTGCGGGGGAGTTGTCGGTTCCGGTCCGCGACCTCTTCGACAAAACGCGGCCAAAAGCTGGGGACGATATGATCGGTAGCGTGCCGCGGAGACCGAGACTTTTGGCGGCGAACTCCAGAACCGTCTTGATTTCTGCTCGGGTGACATTGTATTGTTCGTATTGTTCGTCGATGTCCTCAATATTCGTGCCCAGTTCAAGATTTTCAAAAACCGTTGCGACGGGCATTCGGCTGTTGCGGAACACCTAGGCACCGTTACGTCGGTCGGCAACGCTTTCCACAACCCTGCATTGTGCCCAATCAAGTTTTGTCATAAACAACGACTCCTAGACGGTACTGTACACGAGGCAGTCGGGTAGGGTGGACCGGCGACACACACGGCAAAACGGTTGGGTTCTTATTTAGTTTCTGAGTGCCAGGTCTAATCCCCCCGCCTTTCAGGCGGGCCGCTTTTAGCCACAGTGCTGCAACATAGGGAGATGGCGGAATACCGGAGAAGTGCCCACGCGGGTTTGGCCACCAGGTGCCGCGAAGTGCGGATGGCCCAGAATCGCTAGAGCGATACCCGCCTTAATGGAGGCGTTCTGGAAACCCGAACTACCGGCCCCGTATTGGGCGGACTGCAAACTACGTTTGTCCCAGCTCAGGGCCCCGTCAATGCATTTGCTTGTGGTCGATCTCGCCGAGGCTCTATCCCCCTTCCTCTCTCCCGACATTGCTCCGGATCTCTTCAGACGTCGCGGATTTGCCCTCTGTTAAGTCACGACTTGCTATAAACGTGATGAATGAGGGTGGGGGAGCAACTCGCGACTTGATTTGG
>JANXMS010000122.1 GCA_025354525.1 Acidobacteriota bacterium | reverse complement strand
AGGAGACGATGTTGGCGGCGTAAGGGGCCGGAGAGGGCGCGGATCCCTCGCTTACGAAAAGTACTTTCCCGCGAGAGGGGGTCCGGTGTCGAAAATGGGGTAATTCTGGACGGGCTCTAAGTAAGGCGCCGTTCACGTTCCAAACCTCCCACCGTCGGCGCAAGCTGGCGGTCGTTTGTATTTCAGCGATCAGACGGCGGTGAGGAGGCCGGCGCGGAGGGCGGTGACGATGTCGCCATCCGTTTCAAAAGCCAGGGCGTAGAGTTTGGATGGGACGAGGAGGACGCGGCCGCGGGGGTCGAAGGAGTGGGAGCGGGACTCGATTCGTTTTTTGAATATATCGCGAATTTCCGATTCGAGGCTGCCGACGCGGGCTCCGCCGACCGTGCGCCAGCGACCGCCGGAGACGTCGATGCGGGCGAGTTTGCCATCGACGAGAACGAGGCCGAGATGGGGGTCGCCCCAAGTGGCATAGACGCCGGAATCGTGGGTTTCAATGCGGAGGGCGGGGCCGAGGATGTTGCGGAGGGCGGGTTCGGCCATGCCGATGCGCAGGGGGGCCGACACCGTCGAAGCAGATCTTGTGGCGCGGGGAGGGGAGACGGGCCAGAGCGGGGGAAGCACCGACGAGACTGCAGAGCAGGAGATGGCGCGTCATGTTGCGATCAGACCTTCTCGGCGATCCACCTGCCCGGGCTCTCCAGCCGGATCTTTACGATTTTGCCCTTCCAGGAGTTCATTTCGTCCGGGACGCGGATGGCACCATCCTTATCCACCGCCACGCGGCGGGAGATGACGCGGATCGGGAGGGGAAGATCGCGCTCGCCTGCCTTAGTCACAATCCACGCGCCGCCGGCGGAGCGGGGCGCTACGATCACGCTGTAAAGCCCCCGGACCTCCATCGGACCGGGAAGGGGGAGGCGCCCCTGCTGATCAACCTGGGACTGCAATGAAATTGGCATACCGTTTGTTTCCGTTGTAGCATCTTCAATACTATGCCTAACCAACCTATTGATTGGAGCTATCACCGCCCTGGTTGAAAAACTTGTGGCAAAACGCAGGAGTTTCTTGCGGAAAGCGGCTTGTCCACGGCTACCCAAGTGGACGCAAAGAAGCAGACGATGGACCGAGGAGCGGCGATCGCGCTGGCTCGGCAGATGAACGAGGTTTACGCGACGAAGGGCAAAAACGTGATCCATCTGGACATGCGGACGAACCCGTCCGATGACGAGGTGGCGGCGTTGGTGGTGGGCCCGAGCGGGAACTTGCGGGCACCGACCTTACGGCGAGGGAAAACGCTGGTGGTGGGCTTTGACGCCGCCACCTACGCTACGCTGCTAATTCCAGGATAGAGACTTCGGGCCGGCAACCGAAACGGACGTGTTTGGGCGAACCTGCTCCGCGCGTGATGAAGAGTTGGCGGCCGGCCCAGTCGTGGAGCCCGGAGATGAAGCGTTGGTCGTTAACCGGCGCCCAAACGGTGGGCGCTGGCCAGAGGCGGATCTGGCCGCCGTGGGTGTGGCCGCTGAGCATGAGATTCCAGCGTTCGTTGACCAAGTTGTCCTTGCCGTCAGGGTTGTGGCAGAGGACGATGCGAGGTCCGGGGGAAGTGCCGGTGAAGGGTCCGAACTCCCTGGAATAAATGTCGCCTAGGCCGACGAGTTCGATACCGTTGGGAAGGACAGTGGATTGGTTATGAAGAACTTGGACGCCTTCGCCGGAGAGCATTTGGCGCATGGCAACTGAGGAGGGATTGCCGCCGAAGCGCTGGTTCAGCCAATGGCCGCCGTCGTGGTTGCCGAGGACGGCGTAGCAGGGGGCGGCTTGGGCGGCGCGGCGGAAGATGCCGCGGAGACCGGCTTCGTCGAAGCCGTGGGTGGTGGAGACGTAATCACCCGTGAGGCAGATGACATCGGGACGATGTTCGAGGCCCATGTCCAGGGCGCGGAGGAGGACCGAAGCGGGGAGACCGTCGGAGCAGTGCAGATCGGAGAGATGAAGGATCCGCATGGCGGGGAGGCCACGAACTGGGGTGACCGTAACTTCGTGCCAAGCGGGTTCGACTCTCGTTGCCCAGAGAACGGGGGCTACGACGGCGCTGGTGAGGCCGAGGAAAACGCGTCTCGATTTCATTCAGTTCATTGTAGCTTTTTGTTGAAAAGTAATCAACGGTAAAAACTACTTAGGCGGTGTGGTTTCACCCTTTCGCTTTAAGGTGGGCGCCTCTCTTTTCTTTTCGGTCGCGGCTTCCTTTTTCTCTTCTGTTTTTTTAGCGGCTAGTTCTTTATCGCCCATGAGCGTCTCGCGTTCCTTCCTCTCGTTCTCTTCGCGGGTGGCGATTTTGGTGGTTCGGTCTTTGATGTCGGCTTGGGCGCTTTCGATGGAATCGGTGAGGGTTTCGACGGCGGTGTCGAGGACGAGTTCGTAGCGGGCGAGGTCTTTGGGGGCGGCGGTTTTGACTTTGCCGAGGCGATCGGCGAAGGCGCGTTCGGCCTTGATGACGCCCATGAGCCCTTCGTCGAGAGCGACTTTGCGGCGGATGGCGTCGTCGGCAACGGTGTCGGCTGCTTCGATGATTTTGGTGAAATCGTCGAGGAGGTCGTGGAGGAGGGCGCTGCGGCCGGCTTTTTCGCGCTTCAGCAGACTATCGACTTGATCGATGCGCTGTTTGGCGAAGAGCATGTAGAGCTTGAGTCGCTCATTGGGTTCCTGGATGAGGCGGATCTGGTCGACCTCGTCGCCGGTGAGGAAATCCTTCTGGGCGGCGAGGGGCAGGATGGCGCAGAGCAAGAGGATGAGCAGTTTCATCGGACTCCCATAGTGAGATTGACGAGCTCGTCCTGGACCTTGTCGACGTAGTCCATTAGGTCATCCATTTTGGTGCGGTCGTCGACGTGGAGGAGCTGTTGGAGCCCTTTGAGGCGTCGGCCGAGTTCGCGGAGTCGAACCTCTGCTTTCTTGAAGTATTTAGGGTTGCGGCGGGCGGTTTTGCCGGTGGATTTGAGAGAGCCGACGCAGAGGTCGACGCCGGCGCGGAAGTCGGCGAGTTCGATCGAGACTTTGCTCCACTCTTTGCCTTCGAGGTCTATGCGGAGGTTGGTGAGGACTTCGCTTGAGTAGTCGAGGGCGCGTTCGCTGCGGCGTTCGAGGTTGGGCTCGGCCTGGACGGATTTGAGATCCGCGGCTGCGGCGAACGGGAGGCTAGCCATGAGGACGAGGAGCCACTTCATCTTTTTTCGACCATCCTTTTGACGATGCGGAGACGCTGCCGACCTTTGAACTCTTCTTCGGGCATTTTCCCCCCGGCCGCCGCCAGGAATTTTTCGTAGGCGGGCAGAGCTTCTTTATACAACTGTTGGCGGTCGTAGCAAAGGGCCTCGAGGTAGAGCACAGAAGGGTTTTGATTTTCTCCTAGAGATTTGAGACGCGCGAAAGCTTTGAGGGATTGAGGATAATCGCCGAGGAGGAAGAGAGTTGCGCCGAGTTCGCTCCAGGCGGGTTTGAGTTTGGCGTCGATTTGGGCGGCGGCGAGGAATTCGCGGGCTGAGTCCGGGAGGCGTTTATCTTCGCGATAGATGCGGCCGAGGGTGAGGCGGAGTTCGGCGTTGCCGGGTTCGGCGGCGGCGGCTTGCTGGAGGAGGGGAGCGGCCTTCGCGTTTTGTTTGGCTTTGAGATAGGCGGTGGCGAGGGCAAGGCGGTTGGCGGTGGAGGGGGAGTCCTTGACGGATTTTTCGAGTTGGGTGATGGCGTCGTCGGCTTGGCCTTGCTCGATGAGGAGTACGCCGAGACGTTCGCGAGCGGGACCGTTGTCGGGGAAGAGGCGGTAGAGGGCGGCGGCTTCGGTTTTCTGGCCGGCGGCTTCGTGGAAGCTGGCGAGTTCGAGGAGGGCGTCTTTGAAGCTGGGATCGGCTTGGGCGGCACTGTGATACCAGGTTGCTGATTCCTTCAGCCGGCCTTGTTTTGCGATGGCTTTGGCGAGGGAGGCCATGGTGGGGGCGCTTTTGGCGTCGGCGGCGAGGGCGGCTTGGAGGGCGATTTCGGCGGCTTCCCAGTGGCTGGAATCGAGGTGAGCTTCGCCGAGGTAGTAGTTGGGGCGGAACTGTTTGGGCTGCTGGGCTTGGGCTTTTTCGAGGAGGACGAGCGCGTCGGCGGGGCGTTTGGAGCGGAGGAGGATGACGCCGAGGTTGAGTTGGGCTTCGAAGAGATCGGCTTGTTTGGCGAGCACTTTTTCGTAGGCGACGATGGCTTCGGGGTCGCGATTGAGCATGCTGAGGGCGAGGCCGTAGTGGAAGTTGGCGCTGAGGTCTTCGGGGTCGGCTTTGAGGGCGGCGGCGAAGTGGGTGACGGCTTGGTCGAATTTCTGATCTTCGAGCGCTTTCATGCCGAGGGCGGCGGGGTCGGATTGCCAGAAAAGGAATAGCAGCGCCAGAAGGGGCATGTTTTCAGTTTACTCGTGCGGAGGCCGGGGTCACGATAAGCCAGACGCAGTAGACGAGGATGGCGTTACGAAGATTAAGGGTGATGACGGGCCAAGCGGATTGGTTCATGAGGCTGTCGAGGCCGAAGGGGTAGACTGCGATGGTCAGCAAGCAGGCGGCGAGGAAAGGCCATTGGAGGCGAGGTAAGAATGCGATGAAGGGTGCGAGCCAGATGAGGTACTGCGGGGAGAGTACTTTTCCTGCCAGGATGTACACGAGCAGAAGAAGCGCCGCGTGGCTCGGGTCGTCTGGTTGCTTACGACGGGCGATCCAGACCGAGGATACGGTGAGAGCGAGGGCTTGGAGGGGCAGTGCGGCCGCAGCCATCGCCGGTGCCCAGGCGTGGTGGACTTCGAAGCAGAGGCAGGAACCTGAGCCGTCGACGCAGGCCGATTGCGGATAGAGTTGGCCGAGGATCAGGAGGAGCCCGGCCCCGAGGGAGCCGAACTCCATGCCGCGATGGGAGTGAACTTTGAAGGAAGCGAGGAGGCTCGGCCCCGCGAAGGCGAACCAGCTCAGCAGCGCAACGGCGATTGTGATGAAGAAGCCGGCGAGGGAGCGAAGGGCGATACGAGGTTCGATGCGGAACCGGAGCAGGGGTAGCACGAGGACGAGGGCCGGAACGAGTTTGATGAGTGCGCCGAGGGCAGCGACGACCCCGGCGGCGCCAGGGCGGGCGCGGGCGAAGAGCAGCAGCGCACCGAGGGTGGCGACGGCGACCAGGATATCGAAGCGGCAGAGGACCAGGCCGACGAGTGGAGTTAGAAAAGCAGTTAGCCAGTTTAGAGGGGTTCGGGCGTCGCGATTAAGTTGCCGGGCAAAGGCCTCGGTGAGAGCGAAGAGGGCGGCTGTGCTGACGAGCATCAGCAGGCTAAAGGTCACCAGGTATGCCGCGTAGCTGCGCGCTAGAGCGCCAGGCAGGAGTGTGACGATCAGGGCGAGGGGCGGGTAAGGGACAGAAAAGTCAATATAAGGGGTTTGGCCGACAATCATCGCTTCGACCCAAGAGAAGTAGAGGAGGACGTCTCCTTCCACCTTGCGCGGGCTGGTCAGCACCCAGCCGAGGAAGTGAGCCGCCTTATAGAAGAGCCACTGCACGAGCAGAGAAGCGGTGGCTAGGGCGGCAAATCGGAGAGAAGCCATCAGCCAGAGTCTGTTCAAAAGGAAGTTCGTCACCAACTCATTGTAAATAGAAGCTGAAGAGTTGGTCGCCGGCGGCCACGAGTAAATACTGATGGCCGTCGACCATGTAGGTTTGCGGCGCATTCGAGACTTGGCCGATGCGGGAATGCCAGAGGATCTTACCGTTGGCGGCGTCGTAGGAGACGAGGTTTCCGCTGATGTCGCCGGCGAAGAGGAGTTTGCTGGCAGTCGTGAGAATGCCATTGCCGCCTCCGAAGCCGCCGCCGACGCCGGGGTAGCGATGGCGCCAAGCGATCTTGCCGGTTTTGTAATCTATGGCGGTGAGATAGCTACCCATTGAAGCGACCTGTTGCTCGTCCTTTCCGCCGAGGCCCATGGCACCGCGGGGGTCGGTTTCGGTGAGGTAGTACATGGCGTAGGTATCGCTTTGGGGAACGTAGAAAAGTCCGGTGTCGGGGGAGTAAGCGGCGGGCGGCCAGTTCGTGGCCCCGTAATTATTCGGCGAAACGAGCGCGCCGGGGACCGAAGAATCTTTGGCGGGGTTGCGGATGGTTTGGCCTTTGGCGTTAATCTCTTTGACCCAGTTGACGGTGTCGGAGAATTTGCTCGTGAGCAGGTGCTCGCCGGTGAGGCGATCAACGACGTAGAAGTAGCCATTGCGGTCGGCGTGGAGGACCATTTTGCGCTGTTTGCCTTTGAATTCGCCGTTGACGAGGATGGGGGTTTCGCTGGAGTCCCAGTCGTGGGTGTCGTGGGGGTTGAGTTGGTAGTACCAGGCCATTTTGCCGGTGTCGACATTGAGAGCGACCAGGGAGCAGGTGTAGAGGTTGTCGCCGTCGCGGGATTTGGGGTTGGTATAGCTGGGGGAGGGGTTGCCGGTGCCGAAGATGTAGAGCTTGGTTTCGGGGTCGTAGGCGCCGGGGATCCAGACGTTGCCGGCTCCGACGCGGGCCCCTTCGAGGCTGCCCCAGGTTTCCAGGCCGGGGTCACCCTTTTTCATGGGAACCGTGTAGGTGGTCCATTGGACGTCGCCGGTTTCGGGGTCGCGGGCTTGGACATAGCCGGGGGCGTCGAGGTCGTTACCGGTGCCGATCAGAATATGATTGCCGACGACAATCGGGGCCATGGTGGAGAAGTATTGCTGATTGAAGTCAGCGATGGGTTTGTGCCAGCGTTCTTTGCCGGTGAGGGCGTCGAGGCAGACGAGGTAATCGTCGGGGGTCTCCATATAGAGCCATTTGCCCCACATGCCGAGGCCGCGATTGCCGATGTGGGTGCCGCCTTTGGTTTTCCAAAAGTAGTGCCAGAGGACGCGGCCGTCGCGGGCGTCGACAGCCCAGGCGTTGTCGGGGGTGGAGAAATAGAGGCGGCCATCGACCATGAGGATGGAGGCGCGGATGTTGGTGTTGCCGCCGAAGCTGGCGGCAAGTTCGGCGTTGCCTTCACCGCCGACGATAACGGGTGGGCCTCCGCCGAAGCCGCCGCGTCCAACAGGGCCGCCGGTTGCTCCCATGCCGCTGGTGACGCGGGTGGTCCAGGCGAGGGTGAGGTTCTTGACGTTGGCCTGATTGATTTGGGTGAGACCGCTGTAGCGTTGGCCGGAGTAGTCGCCGTTGTAGGTGGGCCAATCGTTGGCGAGGGGCTTCAAGAGAAGGGCCGGGTCGAGGCCTTGGGCGCAGAGTGCGGCGGTGAAAGATAGGCAGAGGGCGAATTTCATTTGAGGGTCACCAGAAAGGCCGTGAGGTTATGAATGTCGGTGTCGGAGTAAGTGGACAGGAGCTTGCGGTGACCGATGAGCGGATCGTGGAGTTCGACCTTGGGGACATCGCCCGAGCGGGTGAAGGTGAGCGGGGTGCCTTCGGCATCGACGAGGGAGACGAAGAAATCGTCGATGCGGACGAGGCGTCCGGTGACTTTGCTGGCGGCGGTGGAGACGGTGACGGTGGTGGGGGAGACGCTGGATCCGCCACCGCCTCCTCCGCGACCGCCGCCGGAGCCAGGCATGAGCCAGGTTTGCTGGAGTTGTTTGGGGTCGCTGATGCGGGAGGCGATGCCGTTGAGGTTGGCGTGGCAGCCGGAGCAGGTTTTGGCGAAGTAGGCGGCGCCAGCGGTGGGGTTGCCGGTGACGATGGAGGGCGGGGTCATGCGGGAGACGTCATAGCCGCCGACTTTGAAGTTGTGGATGAAGGCGGCGATGTCAGAGATTTGCGTGGGGGTGAGGTCGAACTTGGGCATGCCTTCGCGGCCTTCGCGGATGACGGGGCCGATGAGTTCGCCGTTCTTGTCATTGAGGACGAGGGAGGTGCGGATGAGGTTGGGGCCGCCGGAGCCGCCGCGGGCATCTACGCCGTGGCAGAAGCCGCAGTGAACGCCATAGACGGCTTTGCCGCGTTCGAGGGAGGCGGGGTCGGCCGGAGGACGATCTGGAAAGGCGGGAGGGCGGCGGAAGGCCGGGGGCTTTGGCGGGGCGACGGGGGGTTGGGCGTAGACGGGAAGGAGGGCGGCGAAGCACGCGGCCGCACGGAGAAGTCGGGACATCATAACTTGACGATATCCCGGCTATGCTGGTTACTGGATGAGCGGGGTACTGGGAGAGCATCACTACATTCATCGGTTGCGGGCGGGATGTCTGTTGCAGCCGGAGTTGAATCGGCATCAGTTGGTGGCGCTGGATCGGGAGATGGTGTTGGCGGGCCGGGCGGGGAGTGTGGGGGCGTATCTGGCGGAGAGCCGGGATCTGCTGGAGTTAGCGCGGGCAGCGATGTTGGACCGGGCGGCGAATGAGGTTGCGGTGGCTCGACGGTATGATGATCCGTGGGGGGCGGCGGCGGGGGGTGTGGAGTACCTGCGCGCGTTCGACGGGGAGGACCATGCGGCGTTGATGGCGAATCATTTAGCCGCTCAGGACGAGGCGGGGAAGTTGCGTGCGCATGGGGAGCAGATGATGGCGGCGTTTGGGCGGTTGTTTGAGAATTTGTTGCTGGCGAAGACTGGAAGTGTGGAGGCGGGAGTGGCGTGGGCTGAAGCGACGGCGTACTGGCACGAGTTGCGGGCGGGGGATCCGTTGTTTGCCGAGCACACGTGGCTGGCGCAGCCGCGCTATCGGAGTCGGCTGCCGTGGACTTCGGCGGCACCGGGGGAATGGATCGCGCCGTATTGGCAGTTGGAGAGCGGAGTGCCAATGGCGATTCCGGAGGACCCGGCTGTTGCGATGGCCGGGGCGGAGGTGGCTTGGCGGGAGCGGATGGGGAGTTATATGGTGACCTGGCCGGCGGCGGAGCCTTGGCCGGTGATGATCGCGATGCCAATGGTGGAGGAGTATGCGCGGCGGCAGCGGGAGTGGCCGGATGACTTGGTGGCGCGGCATTGGGAGGAGACGGGGCGGAGCCTGGAACGGGCGGGTACGACGATCGCGCTCTCTGCATTAGCGGCGGAACGAGAGGCGAGATGGAAGGTGGACGCCACTTGGAACGGATTGTGTTTATCGGCGGTGTTGGCTCCTCCGCGGGCGGCGGCGACGGTGGGATGCTTTGGTGAGGAGATGGCGGGGGAGGGGTTGGTGGAGGCGGGGGCGACGGTTTATGGCTTGATCGGATATGGGCCGCGGGCGTTGCTGGAATTGCCGAGGGTGAAGGATTTTATGGAACGGAATTTGGGGCCACGGTTGGCGGGAGGGTGTGAGGGGTTCGGGGCGTGGCGTGGCGAAGCAGGGTTTGACTTCGTGCGTCATGCGATGGGGTGGTGGGCGGCGAGTGGAGCGATGGATTGGGACCAAGTAATGGGAGACGACAAATTGGCTTCGTCAGCGGTGCCGCTTGAACGCTGGGGCGAGAGGGTCGAAGTGGGGGCGAATTCGTGGTAACCTTTTCGCCGAGGAGCTCTTGTTTCATGGCCGCTCATACGATTGAACTGCAGAACGCAAAGACGCTGACCGTGACCCCGGAAGAGGGTCATGATTTGGTGGAGATTCATGGGGCGGGAGGGCAGCTTGAGCTTCGGATTAAGATGACTCCGGAGGGGCCGGTGTTGCAGATGGAGAGCGTGCGGCTGTCGCTGCGGGCGGCGGAGACGGTGGACGTTTCGTGTAAGAACTTTGAGGTGCGGGCGAGCGAGAGTGTGGACGTGCATTCGGACGGGGCGATGCAGTTGAGTGGCGTGGCCGATGTTCGGGTGAACGCCAATGGGGATGTGATTGTGAAAGGCGAGATGATTTACCTGAACTAATATGCCTCCCGCAGCAAGATTTTCCGACAAAGTGATGCATGACAGTCCGCATTGTCATGCGCCGATTCATCCGCCTGGGCCGGTGCCGACTCCGGCACCGCACCCGCCGATTCCCATCGACATCGTGCTGATGTGCGTGCCGACGGTGATGATTAACAATTTGCAGGCGGCGGTGGTGACTAGCATGACGAAACCCTGCATGATGCCGTCGTGCGTACCTGGGGGCCCGGGGCTGGTTGCAAAAGGTTCGGCGACCGTGATGATCGGTATGCTTCCGGCGGCTCGGATGGGCGATATGGTTGCCTTCGCGACGTGTATCGCTCCGATTCCGAGTCCGACGGGGAAGATTATTCCTCCGTGTTCGACTAACGTCATTGTGGGCGGATAGTTCGCGGTGCTGCGGGAGCATTTCGCGAAGTTGCAGCCGCGGTGTCCTTACTGCCGGGTGGCTCGGGAGCAGGATTCTGCGCTGTACATCGGCGAAGTGGCGCTGGAAGAGGATGGCGACATTCGGGAAGGAGTGCTGATTTGTAGCGACCCGCTGTGCCAACGGGAACATCCGATTTTGGACGGAATTCCAGTGGTGGTAACGGATGGACCAAGTTGGGCGGCGAGTCAGTTGGCGGGTGTGATGAGACGGGTGGATCTGTCTCCCTTCGCCGAATCGATGCTGGGGGATTTAGCGGGCGCGGGGTCGGACTTTGATCGGGAGCGGGGGAATAATGGGATTTATGCGGAGGCGCATTGGGGCGTTCCGGTGCCGAGTTATTTGTCTTTGATTCGAGCGGGGATGGAGTTGTTGAGTGCGCCGCCGGGGGGCATTTGGATTGATGTTGGGTGCTCGGTGGGGCGGGGTACGTTTGAACTGGCGCGGGCGACGGGCGAGTTGACGGTGGGCTTGGATTTGAATTTTTCGATGCTGCGGATCGCCGAGGAGGTTCGGCGACGGGGGCGGGTGCGGTACCGTCGGAGGCGGGTGGGGTTGGTGTTTGATACCGTGGATGAATCGGCACCGGAACTGGCGCGGGAGAACGTTAGCTTTTGGTGTGCGGATGCGGCGGCGATGCCGTTTTCGCGGGGGGCGTTCCGAGGGGCGTTTTGTTTAAATCTGCTGGATTGTGTGCAGTCGCCTTTGGGTTTATTGGTGGAGCTGGGGAGGTTGGTGGTGGAGGGCGGGGAAGTGGCGTTGAGCACTCCGTTCGACTGGGCGGTGGGGGCTACCGCTTCCTCGGCTTGGATGGGGGGGCACTCGCAAAGGGGGCCGCAGGACGGTTCGTCGCTGCTGGAATTCCGGCGGATTTTGTCGGCGGAGTGCGCGGCGGGCATCGACACGGGACTGTTGATTGAGGCCGAGCGCGACGGAGTGCCGTGGCGACTGCGGGTGAACGAGCGGTCGGTGACCGAGTATGCGGTTTACTTTGCGCGACTGCGGCGGAAGGGTTAACCGTTGCGGGCGACGACGTAAGCGTGGTCGACAACGGGAACCCCAGTGCCGCGGATGCGTTCGCGCCGGACGCGAAGTTCGGTGAACTTGTCGTACACGTCCTCGATATCCGCTTGGTCGAGATCGGGCAGGGTTAAGATACTGGCGCGGTGGTTGGCCGGCCGCTGCATGTAATCAGCCGGGAGATAGCCTTTCTCTCGGCAGGTTTGGAAGAGATGGGTGCCGGGGTAGGGATAGAATACGAAGAAGCCGAAATCGAAGGTGTCAAGTTCTTCGGCGAGGGCGTAGGTTTCGTCGAGTTCGGCGCGGGTTTCACCGGGCAGGCCGAGCATGAAGTTGCCGATGACTCGGATGCCGGCTTGGTTCGACCAACGGAAGACGTCGCGAAAACGTTGGTTCGTCACGGGCCGATGCATGATTTCGCGGCGGACCCGTTCGCTGCCGCTTTCAACGCCGTAGGTGATTTGGTCGCAGCCGGCTTCGGCGAGCATGTGAAGCATGGGTTCGCTGACGGTTTCGACGCGGGCGTGGAGGCAGAAGCGTTCGGTGAACTCTAGCTTGTAGAGACGGCAGAATTCCTTGACCCAGGGGTGATGGATGGTAAACGTATCGTCGAGGAAGATGACGTAGGAGAGCTTGCCCGCGGCTTTGAGGCCGCGGAGTTCGTC
>JANXMS010000119.1 GCA_025354525.1 Acidobacteriota bacterium | reverse complement strand
TGGAAGAGCGCCGCGCGGACAACGCATTCCTGAGGGGACCCCGGACGGACGATGGCACACGGTTACCATTCTGGGTGCAGTCACCTGCAAGGGATGGCAAGCGGTTATGACCGTCGAATCGGCTACCGACGGCGACGTATTTCTGACCTACCTCAAAGAAGTGTTCTGCCGGACATTGCAGACCGGGCAGATCGTGGTGATGGACAATCTCTCCGCCCACAAAGTAGAAGGGGTGAAAGAACTGATTGAAGCCACCGGTGCCGAGCTACGATACCTCCCTCCCTATTCCCCGGACTTCAACCCGATCGAGCCCTGCTGGTCGGTCGTCAAACAACGTTTGCGCCAGCTCATGGCTAGGTCGGTGGCTGCTCTTGACGTCGCTCTCCCCAAGGCCCTCGCCCTCATCTCTCCCGAAATTGCTAACAATCTCTTCCGACACTGCGGATATTTACTCCGTTAAGTCAAGATTTGCTCTAATGGCAGAAAAGTTGGGCAGTTGAAGAAAAACATGGTCGAAATGTACGCAACCATCCCCAATCGCAAGATCACGAAGATGATCAGGCCAAAAATAGGCAGGTAGGTGAAAAAGGTCGCCGCCCAGCAGGCCGAGGACTCGGTAGCGACCACCCAGGAGGGTGCCGGAGACGAACCGTCCTTCCTCCGGCGCGGTTAGGGTGGTCCGTCGGGTGACCGAGTCCGTTTCGGTCGTCGTTCCATCGGGCAGTAGATCCATTGGATTTAAAATACTGCGAATGCTTTTCTTTTCTTTTTACGGCGAGCGGGTCCTGCGTGGTAACCCGCGATATGCAGGACCCGCTCGCGGGCGACTTGAACGGCGCGGAGATCCATCTCGACCACCTCCTTGGTGCCGAGGAGCGGTTGTTTCTGTTGGGCCGTTTGTTCGGCCATCCGTAGGCGGACCTGCCGTTGATAGTTGCTTAGGAGCGCCGAGCCTCGGCCTATGCGCTCCAGTTGTTTCGCGAGGTCGGGATCACTGACGCCGATCAATGCTTTCACACTACACGGCCTGCGATATGGCCTATTTTACTTTCTACTATCGAACCGGCTTCGACAGCCGGGGACGGCCCTGATCGAACCGCTGCCGGTGCCGCCCAACTAACCGCGGCTGAAGTTTTGTGAAGAATTCCCGATCTCGTCTCATCGCAAGGAGCGAACCATAACGGCAGCCCAGCAAGAAACGCTTTTCGTAGAGGGCGAAGACCAGAGCGGGATCGCCAGTGATGGTTTCAGCGCCTAGGGAACTGTATCTGTTTTTGGCGCTCCTTCAAGAGCGACTCGCGTGTCCTGCCTCAGAAAGCGTGGCCGCAAGAGGGTAAAGCTGGCCCCGTTTCGCCCGAAGCTTCTTGGCGGACTCAAGACAAACTGTTAGCAGATAGTCGAGGTCTGGAGGCACTATAGCAAGTCTTGACTTAACAGAGGGCAAATCCGCGACGTCTAGAGAGATCCGGAGCAATGTCGGGAGAGAGGAAGGGGGAGAGAGCCTCGGCGAGATCGACGACAAGCGCGTGCATGGACGGGGCCCTGAGCTGGGACAAACGTAGTTTGCCGTCCGCCCAATATGGGGCCGGTAGTTCGGGTTTCCAGAACGCCTCCATTAAGGCGGGTATCGCTCTAAGAGTTGATCTTACGCCAGAAGGTCTCCCTTTACTTCGCCGTGGACATCCGTGAGTCGGAAGTTGCGGCCCTGGAATTTGTAGGTCAGCTTCAGGTGGTCGAAGCCGAGTTGGTTGAGAATCGTCGCGTGCAGGTCGTGGACGTGGACCTTGTCTTTGGCCACGTTGAAGCCGAGCTCGTCACTCTCGCCGTAGGTGAATCCGCGTTTGAAGCCTCCGCCGGCCATCCACATCGAGAAGGCGTTGGGATGGTGGTCGCGTCCGTCGCTGCCGCCCTGAACCATCGGGGTCCGGCCGAACTCGCCGCCCCAGATGACGAGCGTATCGTCGAGCATCCCGCGCTGTTTTAAGTCTTGGATCAGCGCCGCGCAGGCCTGGTCGGTATCCTTGCAGTTTTGCTTGATGTCTTTGACGAGGCTGCCGTGTTGGTCCCAGGCTTCGTGGAAGATCTGGACGAAGCGGACGCCCTTCTCGCTCAAGCGCCGGGCGAGGAGCACGGTGTTCGCAAAGCTGGGCTTGGCCGGGTCGGCGCCGTACATGTCGAGGATATGCTTCGGCTCCTGGGTCAGGTCCATGACGCCGGGGGCGCTCATTTGCATCCGGTAGGCCATTTCGTAGCTGGCAATGCGGGTGGCGATTTCGGGGTCGCCGGTCGTATCGAGCCGCATTTGATTGAGCCGCTTGATCGACTCAAGCGAATCCTGCTGGAGTTCGCTATCGACGCCTGCCGGGTTCGAGAGGTAGAGCACGGGGTCGCCAGTGGAGCGGAATTGGACGCCTTGGTGGCTCGTGGGCAGGAAGCCCGAGCCCCAGCAGGAGTTGCCGCCGCTGGGTCCTTTTTTGCCGGTGGAGAATACGACGAAGGCGGGAAGGTCCTTCGATTCGCTGCCTAGGCCGTAGGTGACCCAGGAGCCCATGCTCGGGCGGCCGAAGATCATGCCGCCGGTGTTCATCAGGAGCTGGCCGGGGGCGTGATTGAACGCGTCGGTCGACATGCTCTTGACGATGGTGATGTCATCGACGACCTTGCTCAGATGGGGGAGCAGTTCGCTGAGTTCGGCCCCGCTCTGCCCGTATTTCGCGAAGGGGAATTTGGGGCCGAGCAGCTTGGAGTTCGGGTTAATGAAGGCGGTTCGGTAGCCTTTCAGGAGTTCGGCGGGCGGCAGTTGGCCGTCGAACTTGGCGAGCTGGGGTTTGTTGTCGAACAGCTCCAAATGGCTGGGCGCGCCGGCCATGAAGAGGAAGATGACCCGTCTGGCCTTGGGCGCGAAGTGGGGCTGCTGGCTATTCGCGGCGGCGAGGGCGTTCATCGCCATGGCCCCGAGGCCGACGCCGCATTGTTCGAAAAACCAACGTCTGTTGTGGCTCATGGTCGTTACTCCTTTGTGATGGTTTCGTCGAGGTTGAGCAAGACGCGGGCGACGGTCGTCCAAGCTGCGGCAGTGGCGGCGGAGACGCCGATGGGCGGGTCGCCGCCGAGCAGTTCTTTCGCGTTCAGTTTTCCGTCGGCGAAGCGACGGGTTTGCTTTTCGAGCATGGCGAGCAGCACCGTTGTTTCTTCGGCCATGGGGTGCCGGGAGGCGACGCGGCGGAAGGCGAACTCGATGCGGTCGGCGTCGGCAGTTCCACCTTCGCGGAGGGTCTTCAGCGCCAAGGCTCGGGCGGCTTCGAGGAACATGGGTTCGTTGAGGGCGGTGAGCGCCTGCAGCGGGGTGTTCGACCGGGAGCGGCGTACGCAGGCGACATCGCCGTTCGGCGCGTCGAAGTTGGACAGCATCGGGTACGGCACCGAGCGGTAGCGGTGGGTATAGACGGCCCGGCGGTAGCGTTCGTCGCCTTTCTCTTCGTTCCAAATTTTGGGGCCATAGGAGTTCGGCGGCAGGAAGAGGAACTCGGGTGCGGCGGGGTAGACGGCGGGGCCGCCCATCTTCGTATTCAGCAGGCCGGAGGCGGCCAGGGTGATGTCCCGGACGATTTCGCCTTCGACGCGGAAGCGGGGACCACGGCCGAGCCAGCGGTTGAACTGGTCCTTTGACAGCGCTTCGGGAGTGGCTTTCGAACTTTGCTGGTAGGTCTCGCTCGTGACGATGAGCCGGTGGAGTTTCTTCATGCTCCAGCCGGACTCCATGAACTCGACGGCGAGGAAATCGAGCAGTTCGGCGTTCGAGGGCGTATCGCTCTGCTTGCCGAGGTCTTCAGGCGTGGTGACGAGGCCTTGGCCGAAGTAGCTCTGCCAAACGCGATTGACGAAGGCCCGGGCGGTGGTCGGGGCTTGGCGATCGACCATCCATTTGGCGAAGGTGAGGCGGCTACTTTCGGCGTCGGCGGGTAGTGCGTTTAAGAAGGCGGGCACGCCGGGTTGGACGGTCTTGCCGGGCTTGAGGAAGTCGCCACGGAGGAGCAATTTGGTTTCGCGCATCTTGTCGCCGCGGGCCATGACGAGTTGGGAGGTCGGTTCCGGATGCTGCTTCCAGAGGGCTTCGATGGCTTCGTTCTGCGCTTTCCATTCGGGGACGGTTTGACGGAAGGCGGAGAAGGTCATAGGGGGCTGGGCGGTCGAATCGGCGGCGGTTGAGACGGCCAGTCGCATCCGACCGAGGTTGTTGTTCTGATTGTCGTCGCTATTCCAGCCGCCGTGATTCTGTTTCAGGTAGACGGTGATGACGGTGCCCTGGGGGTAGCCGAAGGGCTTTTCGGTGATGAATACGGCTTGGCGAGGCTGGTTACGCCGTCCGGGTCCGGCGTCGATGCCCCAGGCGGTTTTGTCGTCGCCGTCGAAGGCGTAGGTGATCGGGCCGAGGAGCCGCTTGGTGTTATCGGTCTTGTCCCAGTAGATGGATTTGAGCGGGGTCGGGGCCATTTCAAAGTCGGCTGAGGCCCGGACGAATTTGATTTTCTCGATTTTCTCCGGGGCGTCTTGCGGGGCGATTTCGAGTTCGATTTCGGTGAGGGCTCCGGTGCCTTCGATGGAGCGGCCGGGGCCTCCGTGGGGGAGGTTTGGGTCTTTCAGGAGTTCGATGCGGAGGGCGCTGAGCCCGGTCTTGTTGGTTTTGACGACCATTTTAGCGCGGTGCTTGGTGGGTGCATAGCCGGCGGCGAGCATGGAGCCGTCGCCCATCAGGAGGTACTTCTGGCCACCGGTGGAGATGTCGTCGACCTCGGGGGTGAGGGTGCTCCAGGCGGGTTGGGCCTTGGCTTGGAGGTCCCGGCGCTGGCGCCAGTCGGGATTCTTGTGTTCGAGGTCGTCTTCGATTTCTTTGATTTGGCGGAAGACGTCGGCCCGCTTGATTTGCTGTTCGGGGGTGTAGACGCTGGCGCTGCCTTCGGCGGAGTCGTTAAGGAAAGCGAAGACCTTGTAGTACTCCTCTTGGGTGAGGGGGTCGAATTTGTGGTTGTGGCACTGGGCGCAGCCGACGGTGACGCCGAGGATGCTTTTGCCGACGGTATCGACGCGATCAAACATGGCTTCCATGCGGAACTGCTCGGGGTCGACGCCGCCTTCTTCATTGACCATGGAATTGCGCAGGAAGCCGGTGGCGACGATCTGTTCCTGGGTCGCGTTGGGCAGGAGGTCGCCGGCGATCTGTTCGATGACGAACTGGGAGTAGGGCTTGTCCTGATTGATGGCGCGGATGACCCAGTCGCGGTAGAACCAGACGAAGCGTTGTTTATCTTTTTCGAAGCCGTCGGAGTCGGCGTAGCGGGCGGCATCGAGCCAGTGACGGCCCCAGCGTTCGCCATGGTGGGGCGAGGCGAGGAGGCGGTCGATTTGCTTGCTGTAGGCGTTCGGGCGCTGGTCGGCGAGGAAGGCATCGACTTCGGCCGGGGAGGGAGGCAGGCCGATGAGATCGAGGGAGAGACGCCGGAGGAGCGTCGTTTTGTCAGCCGCAGGGGAGGGTTGGAGGCCTTCCTGGGCGAGCTTGGCGCGGACGAGATAGTCGATGGGATGCCCGGAACCGGCGGGGATGCTGGGTCGGACGGGCGGGATGAAGGCCCAGTGCCTTTTGATTTCGGTGGCCTTGGCGCTGGCGACTTCGGGCCATTCGGCGCCTTGGAGAATCCAATCCTTGATGGTGGCGATGGAGGCCGCGTCGAGGGGCTTGGCACCCATGGGCATGCGGGCTTGGTCGGTAGAGCCGGAGATGCGCTGGAAGATGGTGCTGTCTTCGGGCTTGCCGGGGACGAGGCCGGCGTGGCGACTTTGGCCGCCGGCGAAGGCGAGCGATTTGGCGTCGAGGCGGAGAGCGCCCAGTTGAGCTTTCGCGCCGTGGCAGTTGCCGCAGGATTTTTCGAGAATTGGCTGGACGTGGCGAACGAAGTCTACCTTCTTCAACGGCGGTTCGGCGATTTGCCCCCAGAGCAGGAGACTGACTCCGGCTGGGATTGTGCGGACGAAATACTTCATCAACATAGCTTTCTAGCCTCCATCTTATACCCGGTAAACGCAGAGAAGCGCCTCGGGGGTACGGGGCGCTTCTCTGCGTTGGGGGGTGGGTTGTTAGTTTCTAGGCCTGGGCCTAGAAGAAGTTTTCGCGAATGATGTTTCCGTCAGCTACGGTGTAGCGCCCCATTTCGTCCATCGTCATACGTTGTCCGCTGGCTTTGACGGTTACGTCGAAGGTGCAGCGGACGATAAAGGATCCTTCGACGTTGCCGCTATGGACTTGGTGGGCGGCTGCCCAGCCAGCGCTTTTGGCGATGACGGCGGGCTTACCGACCCAATATCCGGTAAACGCCGAGAAGCGCCTCGGGGGTACGGGGCGCTTGTCTGCGTTGGGGGTTGGGTTGTTAGTTTCTAGGCCTGGGCGTAGAAGAATTCTTCGCGGGCGATCTTTTCGTCAGCTACGGTGTAGAGCCCATTTCGTCCATCGTCATACGTTGTCCGCTGGCTTTGACGGTTACGTCGAAGGTGAAGCGAACCGATAAAGGGTCTTTCGACGTTGCCGCTATGGACTT
>JANXMS010000223.1 GCA_025354525.1 Acidobacteriota bacterium | reverse complement strand
CCTTTCTTGGCCACGCCTCAAAAAGTCACGCACGGCCTCCCACCGTTTTACCCCAATATTGGCGGGCTCGCCAACGCTACCTCAACAGAAAACCGCAGCCAGCTCAGGCCGACCGGCAGGTGCCTTGTGCATAATTTAGGTATCATCGAACCGCACGGTGAAAGCGTCGTTCGCCACGGAGCCGCGGCAGCGTATGAGTTAGGACTGACGACGCAAGTTCCGGTGCGGGAAGTGTACCTGACCTCTAACCCTACGAGGAAACAGACACTGGGCAAACAGGTGGTTGAACTCCGCCACGCTCCGGTCTGGCAGTTGGCGCTTCCCGGGCACCCAGCGGGAGCAGCGGTTCGGGCACTGGCTTGGATGGGGCCGGAGCAGGCCGGCAAAACGAGCGAGGGACTTCGAAAGATACTCTCGCCCGCGGAACTCATCGCCCTGCTTGCACTGCGCAGAATGCTGCCAACATGGCTGGCACAGCAGGTGAGTAGACTCGCGTCCAATGGCTGAGACATTCCTCAAACTATCACCAGCCGACCGGCGCGAGGCACTAGCGGTGGCGGCAGCGGCGTCGGGAAGGCCGATTCACTGACTGGACAAAGATGTGTGGTTGGTTTGGATTCTCGATGTGCTTTTCGGCGCGGCGTTTGGCGAGTATCTTGTGTTCAAAGGCGGATCGTCGCTGTCGAAGGGCTACCGAATCATCAGTCGATTCTCCGACGACGTTGACCTTACCTACGACATCCGGGTTCTGGCACCGGAGTTGGCGGGTGCGGGGCTAGACCCGTTGCCGCCATCCCGCAGCCAAGAGAAGCGGTGGACAAAAGAGGTTCACTCGCGACTGCCGGTTTGGATTCACGAAACGGTTTTACCCCACATTTCCGGTGCCTTAATGGATCAAGGCTTGACGGCGAAGCTATCGATGGAAGAGGAGAAAGTGTACTTCGAATACGCTCCATTGGCAGTGGGTTCGGGTTACGTATGGGCGGTGGTGATGCTCGAGTTTGGAGCTCGTTCGACGGGCGAACCGTGGGAGGCCCGGTTAATCCATTCCGACGCCGCATCGAGCTTAGCGGGAGTCAACTTTCCCACGGCAACGGCCCGGGTGATGCGACCCGAGCGAATCTTCTGGGAAAAGGCAACCGCGATTCACGTCTTCTGTAAGCAGGGCGAGTTTCGCGGCGGGGAGAGAAGGGCGGTGGTTCAGCGGTAGGCGTCTTTGCGGTTGTGGATGCGATGAATCGTGTCCCGTCGTCGGTTTCTTTGAGGAAGACGCGGTGGTTACCCACTGTAAAGCGCAGAAAGCCCTCGATCTCGCCAGAGAGCGGTTTGACGAGTCCCGCTCCGGTTTCAGCATAGCGGTGGATGGCTTCGAGAATGGTCATGGCGATGTGCTGGGGAATGGGACGGACATGCGCCGGGACCTGCGGATCGAAGAGAATCTTCTTCACAACTACTCTGGAGGACGATGGCCACGGATCTGCTCCATCGTGAAGCCAAGATCGGTGACTCCTTGTTCGAAGGGAATACCTGCGCCTTCATGGCGGAAGTATTCACTGGAGGCGTGCAGGGCGCGGCTATCTTCCTCGGTGAGTTCCTCGTCATCAATCATGACTTCGAGCAAAGAACGAAACGCGCCGAGTTTGGCGGGGGAAAGTTAATCGAGCAGGGCGTGAGCTTGCTGGAGTTTGTGTTGGAGATCGGTGCCATGAGGTTTACTCCCTTACGCTATCGTTGCGGATCCTGCTTTTGGGCCATTATGTGAATAGCATTGCCTTGGTCTCATCGTACACTGGTGGCGACCGGGGCGGAAAAGCGCGGCGCTGGTAGAAGCAGACACGGGTCGGGTTCCACGATCCGATGCTTGTCCAGGGGCTGGTTTGGGCGGGGTCGCCGGAGGTTTGGGTGGCCGTCCCGATGCCGATTTGTTTGTGCGGAACGGAGACGAGACTCGTCTAGTGGCCGAGAATTTGGCATAGCGAGCTCCTCATCGCCTCGGAGCGGGCATGCCCTTGCCGCCGTTGTTCTGGAGCTAGCCGCCAGCTTCGGAGACGGCGCTTTTTTCGTCTTCCGTTTCCGGCTCGGCGTCGAGCGGCGCGTTGCGTAGGGCGGTGGCTATAGGATAAATTATCATTTCAAAGAATTGCACCAGACCGGAGAGCTGCGTCTTAGGCAGGCGGTCAATCAGCTGGTGAGCAATCAACTGGTGAGCTTGCTGGCGGGTATCGTTCACGGATAGGATTACTCTTCGGGATTAAGGTGCAGCGTTTCTTAGCTGGAGCATGCGTGGCACTCTTTCAGTGTGGCTTAGTCAAGTTCGACGAGTCGGTAGCCAACGCCGGGCTCGGTGAGGAGATGGCGGGGGCGGGCGGCATCGGCTTCGAGTTTACGCCGGAGTTGGGCCATGTAGACGCGAAGATACTGGGCCTGTTCGCTGTGCTGGGGGCCCCAAACTTCGACGAGTAGCTGCCTTTGGGTGATGACTTTGCCGACGTGGCGGATCAGGGTTTGCAAGAGTCGGTATTCGATGGGCGTCAGGTGGACTTCTTCGTTGGCGACGGTGACGACCCGCTTGGCAAGGTCCACCTTGATGTTGCCTACTTGGAAGATGGATCCTTCCTGGTCGGTCGAGATGGTGGCGGCGCGGCGGAGGGCGGCGCGGATGCGGGCGAGTAACTCGCCGACGGCGAAGGGCTTACTGACGAAGTCATCGGCGCCTAAGTCGAGGGCTTCGATTTTGTCCTTCTCTCTCCCCCGAGCGGAGAGGACGATGATGGGGGTTTGACTGGTTTGGCGGACTTGGCGGATAACCTCTAACCCATCCGCATCGGGGAGGCCGAGATCGAGAACGATAAGATCGGGCTGGCGGGCGGCGGTCTGGGCGATGGCTTCGGCTGCGGTGAGGGCTTCGTGGAAGCGATACCGTTCGGCGGCTAAGGTGGCGCGGAGAAAGCGGCGAATCTGTTCGTCGTCCTCAACGATGAGGATTTCGGGGGTGTTACGCACCGGGGGGTACCTTGGGGGGATTACCACCCAGAGGCAGCCAGATTCGAATGAGGGCTCCGCCGGTGGGTTGGTTTGCGGCTTCGACGGTGCCGCCGTGGGCGACGACGATCGACCGACAAATGGCGAGGCCGAGACCGGCACCGCGGGTGCCGGTGGAGGTGCCGCGGTAGAACTTTTCCCAGACTAGTTTCTCGTCGCCGGGAGCGAAGCCGGGGCCGGAATCGGAGAGTTCTATGAGCAAGCCCGCGCGGTCGGGGCGGGCGCGCAACTGAATGAGTGAGCCGGGCGGAGTGTACTTGGCTGCGTTTTCGAACAAGTTCAAGAATAGCTGCTCGATGAGGACATCGTCTACCGAAACTGGCGGCAGGTGGGCGGGGAGATCGATGACGACGCGGCGGTCGCCGAGTTGAGTGGCGACCCGGCGGAGGGCGGCACCGACGATTTCCTCGAGGGGATGCCAATCTCGGTTGACGGAGACGGCACCGGATTCAAGACGGGTCATTTCGAGGAGATTATTGACGAGTCGGCTGAGTCGTTCGGCTTCTTGAGCGATGCTTTCGAGGAGCTCGTTTTGAGTTTCGGCGGAGAGGTTCTCGCGCTGGGAGAGGAGAGTGGTGGCTGCACCGGTGATGGAGGCGAGGGGGGTGCGCAGATCGTGGGAGACGGCGCTGAGCAGGCCACTGCGAACTTGTTCGGTGGCGACTTGGAGTTGGGCTTCGCGGGCGGTCGCGGTGGCGCGGGCTCGTTCGATGGCGAGGGCGGTTTGGCTGGCGAAGTTGTCGAGGAGATGCTGCTGCTCGGGTGTTCCGGTGATGGTGGGGAGGATGACGGCCATGACTCCGACGACGCTTTCGGCGCCTTTCAGCGGGAGGTAGAGAGCGGTCGCGCCGGGCAAGGTATCCATGCCTCGACCGGCCTTTTGGCCGTGGTCAAAGACCCACTGGGCGGTGCCCTCTTCGGTTTGAGGTACCGGGAGGAAATCGGTGGTTCGGCGGCGGAAGGAGATTTTGCCAGGCTCGTCTTCGAGGAAGACGACTACCTTGGCGTCGAAGATTTCGCTGGAGATGGCGGTGGCACGGCGGGCGGCATCGAAGGCGCGGGTTTCGCCGGCCATTTCTTTAGTGAGGCGGTAAAGGGCTTGGGTGCGGGCTTCGCGGTCGACGGCGTAGGCGGCCTGGTTTCGGGTGCGGCCGGTGAGTCCGCTGATGATGGCTCCGACGGTGACGATGACTCCGAAGGTGACGAGGTACTGCCAGTCATCGACGGCCAACGTGAAGTAGGGCGGAACGCAGAAGAAGTCGAAGGCGGCGACGCTGAAGATGGTGGCGAAGAGGGCGACGGACTGGGAGGATCGCATGGCGACGACGACGACGGCGAGCAGGTAGAACATCAGCAGGTTGGTCGGGTTCAGACTGTCGCGAAAGGCTAGGCTGGCGAGGATGGAAGCGCCGACTGCGAGCGCTGCTTGGGTGTAGGCGAGCCAGGGGACGGGAGCGGCTGGGGCAATTGGTTGGGCGGTGGCGAGGGGGGCGCCGGGCTCGCCGGAGATGGCGCATACTTCGATGTCTCCGCTGTCGGCGATGAGGTCGTCGAGAAGGGAGTTGCGGACTAAGCGGGACCAGCGGGATCCGGCGTGCTTCCCGATAATGATTTTCGAAACGTTTCGGGTCCGGGCGTAGCGAAGGAGGCTATCGGCGATGCGGTCGCCGGAGAGGGTAACGGTTTCGGCACCCAATTGCTCGGCGAGTCGGAGGGACGACAGGACGCGGCTGCGCACTTCGGGGGGCATGGTCGAGAACTGTGAAGTTTCGACGAAGGCGACAATCCATTCCGCTTGGAGCCGTTCGGCCATGCGTTTGGCGGCGCGAATGAGTTTGGCGGAGAAGGGGCTGGGGCCGATGCATACGATGAGGCGTTCGGTGACGGGCCAGGTGGCGTGGATAGAATGCTCCCGCCGGTAGGAACGCATTTGGGCGTCGACGCGGTCAGCGGTGCGGCGGAGGGCCATTTCCCGAAGGGCGATTAAGTTTCCTGGCCGGAAGAAGCCGGTCATGGCGCGTTGCGCTTGGTCTGGCAGATAGACTTTGCCGGCTTCGAGACGCTGGCGGAGTTCTTCGACAGGGAGGTCGATCAGGGAGATTTCGTCGGCTTGGTCGAGAACAGAGTCGGGGATGGTTTCGCGGACGGTGACGCCGGTAACTTGGGCGACGACGTCGTTGAGGCTATCGAGGTGTTGGACGTTGACGGTGGTGTAAACGTTGATGCCGGCGTCGATGAGTTCGAGGACGTCCTGCCAGCGTTGGCGATGGCGAGAGCCGGGGGCGTTGGTATGAGCTAGTTCGTCGACGAGGAGCAATTCGGGGCGGCGAGTGAGGGCGGCGTCGAGATCGAACTCTTGGACCGTGACGCCGCGGTGGGCGACGGGCCGCCGGGCGAGGGCGGGGAGGCCGTCGAGGAGGGCTTCGGTTTCAGCGCGGCGATGGGTTTCGACGAGGCCGACGACGACATCAATGCCGGCGCGCTTTTGGATTTGGGCGGCTTCGAGCATGGCGAAGGTTTTACCGACGCCGGGGGAGGCCCCGAAGAATATCTTGAGATGGCCGCGTTGCTCTTTCTGCGCATGTTGGGTCGCGCGTTCGAGTAGTTCGTCGGGGTTGGGTCGGTCCTGCTCCATCATTTGATGTCGCGTTTCAGCGCTGGTCGAGTTCCTGATTCAATAACAGCACGTTCACGGTGGGTTCGCCGAGGACGCCGAGTTGGCGGGCGGAGGTATGTTTAGCGATGAGGCCTTCAAGGGTGGCGAGGGGGAGACCGCGGAGGCGAGCGACGCGGGCTTGCTGGTAAGCCGCGGCAGCGGGGGAGATATGCGGATCGAGTCCACTGCCAGCGGCGGTGAGGAGGTCGATGGGGGGAGTGAGGGGGTTGGTTGGATCGGCGGCGAGGAGGGCTTGGCGCCGGTCTTCGATGGCCTTGCACAAGGCGGGATTCTTGGGGCCGAGGTTGGAGCCTGAAGAGGCGGCGGCGTTGTAGGGGAAGCGGCCGGTGGCGGACAGACGGGGCCAGAAGTACTTGGGATCGTCGAATTGTTGACCGATCCAGGGGGAGCCAGTGACCGCTCCTTGGCGGCGGATGAGGCTGCCGTTGGCTTGGTGGGGGAAGAGCAATTGGGCGAGTCCCGTCATGGCGAGAGGGTAAAGAATTCCGGTAAGAACGGTCAGGGTGAGGATCATGCGGAGCGCGGTAGTTATCATTAGGCCCATCCGAGAGATGCGAGGATCATGTCGATGCCTTTAATGCCGGCAAAGGGCAGTAAGACGCCGCCGACTCCGTAAAGGAGGAGGTGGCGTTGGAGTAACTGGGAGGCATTGCTGGGGCGGTATTGAATGCCGCGCAGGGCAAGGGGGATAAGAGCCACGATGATCAACGCGTTGAAGATGACGGCAGAAAGAATAGCGCTTTCGGGGGAGGCGAGGCGCATGACGTTGAGGGCGTTTAGCCGCCATTTCTCACCAGCATCCAGCTTTACCGCACTTTGCCGCAAAAAGTACCCTTTCGACCGCTTTTACCCGAAAAGCGCGACAGCCTCCCTCGTCTAGGGGATCCCGGGGTCGCCTCGGCGGCCCGGAAACCCCGTGGCGGGGCTCTAATCGCTCGCCAATGGCCTCTTTCGGCCACGGCTCCGCCCGCCGGACCCCCTCCGCCTTCTCGTCCTCGCTTTCGCTGCCCCTCCGGCCGCCCTTCAGCAGCGCAGTCGCGCCGCCGCATGCCAAAACACCGCCTGCAATGGAAACCCCGCTGACAGATGCACCCACATCCGCCGCGCCGTAATCTTGACTTGCGCACCAATCTTCAGCAGCCGCGAACGAATCGTCACCGCCTGCGACCGCGCCATCTCCGTCCCCGCCAATCCGATCCGCCGCAATGCACTGATCAACACATACGCCATCCCCGCCAGGTACACCCGTAACTGATTGGCACCCATCGTCTCCGCGCTCACCCGGTCCGCAAACAGCGAGAGTTGCTCCTTGATCCGATTCTCCATTTCCCCTCGCGCACAATACAAGTCCTCGTACAGAGCCCGTGCGTCCCACTCCTTCTCCGGCAACGAGCTCACCACATACCGCGGGTTTTCCTTCCCGCATAACGCTTCCGCCTTGCCCACCACGCGCCGCTCGCGGCTCCAGCTTCCCGTCAATGTCTGATACCGCAATTCCGCAAAAGCCCGTGCCGGTTCTGCCGTTATCGCCTGGATGGCACGCGCCTGTTCCATCCACGGAACCAGCATCGTTTCCAGCCGTGAGTTACGCGCCAATCCCACCACATAATCCACGGGTACCGCCTGACTTTCACACCAACTGAGTAACTCGTCACGACAGAAACCCGAGTCACCCCGCACGATAATCCGCACCGTCGGCCACGTTTGCCGGATCCGCTCGACAATCGCCCGCACTTCCTCCACACAATCAGTCGCGCCGTCTTGATTGCACGGCCGCAACCGGGCGCAGAGTAAGTGCTCACCCGCAAATATGTAGAGCGGAAGATAGCAATATTCGTCGTAGTAACC
>JANXMS010000581.1 GCA_025354525.1 Acidobacteriota bacterium | reverse complement strand
CCACATAAACGCCCCCCTGCGCCAGCGTCACCCCCCACAAGCAAATCCCCATCACCACCAGCGCCGCCCAGTTCATCACGCCCATTCTCTCCCTACCCCCAAACGCAAAAAGGCCCGAAGCGTCTCCGCCTCAGGCCCATGCTTAAACAATCGAACCAACTACTTCCGACGCGACAACGGCGGCAAATCTGCGGCCTTCGGAGCCTGCGCCCCCACCTTCGGCATCGCATCCACTGCGCCCGCACCAGCCGAACCCGTCGCTCCCGGCGTCACCACCAGCGGCTGGTTATTCACCACCAACTGCGTCCGTGCGTCCGCCGACATCTGGTAGTTCATCGAACCGTTCACCAGCCGTAGGCTTTCCCGCCCGCCAGCCGTCGTTTCAAATTTGGCCGCGCTATTCGCGCCCAATACAATTTTCGATCCGTCTTTCAGCGTCAGCACCACCGGAGCCGCCGAACTCTTGATCTCGTCCCCAGCCATCACGGGCCAGGTTTTCCTTCCATTCACCGGCACCGCCGCACCGTTGACCTGCAATCCGTCCACACTCGCCGCCGTGCCACGCATCTCCGCGCCCGCCGCCAGTGCAATTCCCCCGACCACCAAACACAATAGAGCCGTTTTCATTTTTTCTAGTTTGCTCCTCATCATTAGTTATAGGCTAAAATACCGACCCCATGCAACCCATAAGTCGTTCGTTAACAACTTTTCCCGTATGACGCCGTAAACAGCGCCTTACCCCCACCCCGTAACTAACGCAACTCCGCGACCGCCCGGAACCGGCCACCGGCCGTCCGGGAGGTGTTTCTAAGGCCCCCAGAAGCGCCAAAAGGGGCCGAAGCAACCCATACACCCCTTACCCCTCTCCCCCCAACACCGCCCGGCCACCCAACCGAGCCGCTTCCAAAAACTTAAACCGTCCCTTCTCATTCAGCTCATACGACGAGCACTCACCCCGTTCAATCTGAGCCATTCCCAATGATACCTTCCGGCGCACCTCATCGCTCACCGGCACCGCGGCATCTTCGGCCTCATTCGCCGCCAATTCCGCCAGCGCCTGCTCCACCACATCTGCCGCACCCGCGTATCCCCTCTCCCGCACCGCCTTCTCCACAAACACGCCCCACTCTTCCGATAACGTAATCTGCAACCCAGCCATCGCAAGTCCTCCTCGATTCTTAGTGTAGCCTCCAACCCCCACGATTTCATCCGCCCCGTCGTCCCACCCGCTACCCTTAACCCCCTCCCACCATCACCACCCCCCCGCCCGTCCCGCCCCCAACAATTTCTTATCCAAACTAGCCAACGGACTCTTCCTCCGCACGGCCAACTCCAAATAAGCCGCATCGTACACCGTCAACCCGTGCTTCCGAGCCAACCCCATCACTTCCGCTTCCCCGCCCAATCGGTCAATCAATACCGGCAACCGTCCGAGCAGCCGCAAGAACACCCGAGTATCTTCCTCGGTCGATCTCCCCCGCCGCTCGCTCATCAGCAGCGAATTCCGCACTTCGAACCACCACACCCCCGGAACCACGGCGGAGTCCGTCTGCAGCAGCCCATACGCAACCTCGGCAGCCGAGTCGTTTTCATCTTCAAACGCCCAGCACAGCGTCACCGAAGCGTCCAGAACAAACGCCATCCCTACCGTCGACCCTCATCCCGCCAGGACAAAATCTCTTCCACGGTCGCCCGCCCGCGCGTCCGCCGAAACTCGGTCAACTCCCGCAACGTCTCCGCCACCTCACACCTCTGAAACACCACCTCCGGTGAGATCGTCGCGATCTCTCGCCCGTGGCGCGTGAGCACCAAAGTCTCTCCCCGCTCTGCATCGTCGAATAAGCTGGATAGCTGAATCTTCGCGTCTGCTGTCTGAACGTCGCTCATGGCTTGGCACCAGTCCTCTATCTAAATCCTATCATCCGCCGGTTCGGTCCGCCGCCCGTTGCCGCGCTATCTCCCGCCCTTCCCTCCGAACATCCTTAAGAAACGCTTCCTCCCCTGCGGGGCTTGGATCAAAGGTATAGTATTCACCGCGAGCAATCTCGGCTTCCGCCAAAGCAATGTCCCGCCGCAGTTCGTCTACCTCCTCCGGCGTCATATCGTCTACCGGATCTTCCGCCTCCCGGAGCGCTAACGCCGCCAATGCCGCCGTCACCACCTCGCTCGAATCCACATACCCCCCGTCCCGCACATGCTGCTCCACAAACTCCACCCACTCATCCGGAATCGTCACCCGCTGCGCCATATTCAACTCCTCCTCTCCTATAACCTACCATTCCGCCCCCATGAGTTCATCCGCTCGCCGTCCCACCCGCTGCGCTCCACCCCCAGAATCGCCCAAAGGAGCCGAAGCCCCATTCCACTCTCCTCTTGACCCAGGCCCCGCCCCCCCCCTAATCCCGCTCTTTCAGCACCATTTCCACGTCCCGTCGCCCATGAACAATGGACACAACTTCCAGCGGACGTTGCCCGGGTCGGTAAACAATTAAATACGAATACACAGGGAAAAACCGCACCTGCGCCGCCGTTAGATCCATCCTCCAATGCCCCGCCCCAGGATTTTTAGCCAAGTAGCCCACTTTCTCTAAGAGAACCGCTTCAACCCGGTCCGCCACCACCTCGCCAGCATTTTCGCGTAGATAAAGCCAAATCTGCGCCAAGTCCCTCGCCGCCTCTGCGGAAAACACAAACCACGGCTTCATTACCGTTCAGCTTTCAACCGAGCCAGCACTCCCGCCAAATCGGAATCAACAATACCTTCTCCCCTATCCAACTCCGCCAGCCCCCTCTGAATCTTGTCCTCAATCGCCGACTTGTTCTCCAGCAGCCATCGGTCCTGTTCTTCCTGGGTATTCAGCAGCCGCATCAGAACTTCCTCAGCGCTTGCCGTCCCCGTCGCGTGCATCTGTGAATACATTCTGGCTTCCCAATCAGTCATAAATGCCCGCATCTTGGATTCCAATCTTCATTTCACACTCCTTGCCGACGCAAATCAGCCTCTTCCCGCAACCAATCCTCGACGCCCCCATAAGCCGTCGCAATGCCCCGCTCGCCCAGAAACTGTTGAAAGGAAATGCGATCCATCTCCGCCACCTCCATCGCCCGCCCCCCCTTACACTGTCCGCAATGACAGCCGCCCTTGCGCAAATAGCGTAGTCGCCAGTTCCCGCTTCAGCTCAGCAGCCGTCAGCCCCGCCGGCGCAACCGACTCGTCTGCAATCTCCAACGTCATAACGCACCTCTCCTTCGATTCTATCCCAACAGCCTTCCCCCCGCGCTCGAGCAACCGCCGCCCCACCCGCTGCGCTCTAACCCGTAACCGAGCACCAAACGTCAGGCAGGTATCCCTCCCCGTCCCTCCCAATCAAGCCGTAACCGAGCACCGACCGTCAGGGAGGTGTTTCTAAGGCTCCCCCAGAAACGATAAAACGGGCCAAAGCCCCTTTGTCAACCACCGAAGTAAACCAACCCCCACACCCCTACCCATCTCCCCCCAACACCGCCCGAAGCTGATCGCGCTCGCCCGAAACCACGTTCAACACCACCACTTCGCCGCTGCGCTGTTGATGGTAGATCAAATACTTCCCCGCCTGCACCACCCGCAACCCCAATCCAATTTTCGGCACTGCCCGTCCCAGCCCCGGCTGCTTACCCAGCAAACCAATAACTCCCCAAATGCGGCTCACCTGTCCATCTGCCACCCCCTCCGATGCCCGTGCCGCCCAGTACTTCCATATCTCGTCGATCGCCTTTCCAGCCCGCTCAACAACGACTACAGGCATCATTTACGATGTGCCGCCCGTTCCCGTTCTAACAACTCCCGTCCTCCCCTCCGCGCATCCTCCAGAAACGCTGCCTTTCCTTCGGCATTAATCTCATATCGACGAAACGCACCGCTCGCAAACTCAGCTTCCGCCAACGCAATGTCCTGCCGCAATTCCCTCAACTCTTCCGGCGTCATATCGTCTACCGAACCTTCCGACTCCCGTGCCGCCAATTCCGCCAGTGCCGCCGACACCACCTCGCTCGAATCCGCATACCCCCCGCCCCGCACATGCTGCTCCACAAACTCCACCCACTCATCCGGTAAATTCACTTGCTGCGCCATATTGAACTCCTCCTCTCCTATAACCTACCATTCCGCCGCCCCGATTTCATCCGCCCCACCGCCCCACCCGCTGCGCTCCAACCCGTTACCGAGCACCGACCGTCAGGGAGGTGTTTCTAACGCCCCCCAGAAACACCAAAAGGGGCCGAAGCCCCTTGTCCACCCTCCTGAATCTAAGCCCCCGCCGCCATCCGTTTCTCCCCCTCCCATCCTTTACTCTTCTCCATCAAAGTCCCCCTTAAACTATCCAGAAACGGCCCCATCGCCGCCTGGTGCACCGTCGAATCAAACGACCGACTCAGCCTCACCCAATCCCCATTCCGCAGCGGCAGCTCCGCCGTCCATTCCGCCCCGCTCACCTCCTCCTTCACCCGCGCCTCCCACTCCGTCCCCGCCACCTTCCATTGCACCCGGTGGAACCCCATCTCCCGCGCCGTCTTCTGCACCACTTTCCACGCCCCGTCGGCGTCTTTCACCGTCTTCATACTCTCCTGGTAGCGTCTTAAAACCAACTGCCCCGCGGCATCCTTCGAAAACCACCGCCAATCAGTAATCTTCCTGCCATATTAATCTCCACGTATCCCAGCCCCTGCACGCCCATCCAGGTCACTGCGCAAAACAGCACCCCCCAGAAAATCAAAAAAGCGAAGCCCGCATAGGAATCCTGCGTTACCGAGCTAACCAGGCTCAAAATCGCCAGAAACAGCGCCACCCCGTACAGCAACAGCGCCGCCTGCCGAACACTCAATCCCTTCTCTAACAGCAAATGATGAATATGGCGCCGATCCGCTCCCCGATCGGCGACAAAGATGCTCTCCCGCTTCAGAAACCGCCGGACCACCGCCAGCGCCACATCCAGCAGCGGAATGGCCAGCGCCAGCAGCGGAGCCGTCACCCCCAGCAGCGTCGCCGATTTCTGGCTCCAGATAGCCCCAGCGGAAACCCAATCAGCAAGCTCCCGCAATCCCCGAGGAAGATCGTCGCCGGGTTGAAGTTATAGCGCAGAAACCCGAGCAGCGCGCCCGCCAGCAACGCGGCCGTCAGCATCGTCAGAGCCGCAAACAACCCCACGCCAGTAGCCAGCCCGTCCATGCCATCAATCAGGTTGATCGCATTCGTCAGCACCACCAGCCAAATCAGCGTCACCGGCAGCTCCGCCGCCCCGCACTCCTACCCCTCTCCCCCCAACACCGCCCGCCTCTGTTCCCGTTCCCCCGCCACCACATGCGCCACCCACACGACGTCAACCCGGATCTCGTAATAAATCAGATACTTCTGAGCCGAAATCACCCGAACCGATAGCCCAAACTCGTCCACCAATCGCCCCGCATAAGGCTGCCTTGCCAACAACGCAACGTTCGACCAAATCCGATCCACCTGCCTATCCGCCACCTGATCCGATACCCTCTCCGACCAGTACGCCCAAATGTCGTTAATTTCGGCTTAGGCGATCTCGGATACAACCGCCTTCGTCATTTATCGTTGGCCGCTGCCCGCCGTCGCTCCAACACCGCCCGACCACCTTGCCGAGCCGCTTCCAAAAACTCAAGCCGTCCATTCTCATTCAGCTCATACGACGAGCAGTCACCCCGCTCAATCTGCGCCCTGCCGAGTAACACCTTCCGGCGCACCTCATCGCTTACCGGCATCGCAGCATCTTCGGCCTCATTCGCCGCCAATTCCGCCAACGCCTGCTCCACCACATCTGCCGCACCCGCGTATCCCCTCTCCCGGACCGCCTTCTCGACAAACACGCCCCACTCTTCCGATAACGTAATCTGCAATCCTGCCATCGCAAGCACTCCTTGATTCAAAGTATACTCTCCTGCCCCCCCCATTTCATCCGCTCCGTCGCTCCACCCGCTGCGCTCCAACCCGTTACCGAGCACCCACCGTCAGGGAGGTATCCCTCCCCGTCCCCCCCCAATCAAACCGTAACCGAGCACCGACCGTCAGGGAGGTGTTTCTAAGGCTCCCCCACAAACACCAAAAGGGGCCGAAGCCCCTTTCTACCATCCTTAAAACTACGTCCCCGCCGCCATCCGTTTCTCCCCTTCCCATCCTTTACTCTTCTCCATCAGCGTCCCTCTTAATGTATCCAGAAACGGCCCCATCGCCGCCTGGTGAACGGTTGAATCGAACGGCCTCGACAGCCGCACCCAATCCCCATCCCGCAGCGGCAGCTCTGCCGTCCATTCCGCCCCGCTCACCTCTTCTCTCACGCGCGCCTCCCACTCGGTTCCCGCCACTTTCCACGCCACGCGATGAAAGCCCATCTCCCGCGCCGTCTCCTGCACCACTTCCCAGGCGCCGGCCGCGTCCCGCACGGTCTTCATACTCTCCTGGTAGCTGCGCAGCGCCAACTGCCCCAGCAGCATCCGTCGAAATCCACCGCCAATCAGTAATCGTCCTGCCATATTAATCTCCACGTATCCCAGCCCTTGCACGCCCATCCAGGTCACTGCGCAAAACAGCACCAGAACCACGCCTGCATAGGAATCCTGCGTTACCGAGCTAACCAGGCTCAGAATTGCCAGCAGCAGCGCCACCCCGTACAGCAGCAGCGCCACCTGCCGAACACTCAATCCTTTGTCCAACAACAGATGATGAATATGTCTCCGATCTGCGCCGAAGATGCTTTCGCGCTTCAGGAAGCGCCGGACGACGGCGAGCGCCACGTCGAGAAGCGGAATGGCCAGCGCCAGCAGCGGAGCGGTCACTCCCAGCATCGTCGCCGACTTCTGGCTCCAGATGATGCCAAAGCATCCTAGGAGAAACCCGATCAGCAAACTCCCACAATCGCCGAGGAAGATCGTCGCCGGGTTGAAGTTATACCGGAGAAACCCGAGCAGAGCGCCCGCCAGCGGCACGGTAGCCATGGCCAGCGGCACATTGCCCGCCAGCAACGCGGAGGTCAGCATCGTCAATGCCGCGAAAAGCCCCACGCCAGTTGCCAGCCCGTCCATGCCATCAATCAGATTGATCGCATTCGTCAACACCACTAGCCAAATCAGCGTCGCCGGCAACTCCGCCCATCCAGGTAAGGTGTGCCCGCCGATGGCATGTAGAGTGACGCCCGCTGCGTGGGCCGCCCCCGCCGCCGCCAATTGGCCGACTAACTTCTGCCAAGCCCGCATCCCAAAAATATCGTCGAGCAACCCGACAACGAAAATCAGCAGCACCGCCGGAGCCATCCGCGCGACTAGGCCCAACTCATGCTCAACGAGCCGCGCCCCTTTTAGCGGCGAATAGATCAGCACGACGAACGAAATCGCATAGGCCGCGAAGATCGCGACTCCGCCCAAACGGGGAATTGGAAGTCGATGCAGCTTCCGCGCCCCACTCTGGCCGTAATCTGGGGTGTCCACCCATCTGCGGCCAATCGCGAAATTCCGCACGACTGGCGTGAAGAGCAAGGCAATAGTAAATGCCACAAGGGCAAGTAGCGCTAGGGAAATCATGAATGAACCCAATATCAGTAAGCCGGCACAGCAGCCGCACTAAGTAATGCGTAAAACACTCAATTACTAGGACATCTAAACGATGTCAGCGACTACCTACCGCTAACTCCAAGCTCGCCGCCATATCCCTCGCCTGCTTCTCCCGGCTATATCGAGGTGCCGCCCGCAACGCCGTCTCCGCAAACAACGCCGTCTCCTCCCGGTCCGCTAACATCCGCTCCACCGCCTCTGCCAACGCCCCCGCGTCCTCCGGCGGAACCCAAAACCCAATCCGCTCTCTCTCCACAATCCGCGACGCCTCACCCCTCGGCGAAGCCAGCAATATCGGCAACCGCATCGCCATCGCCTCAAAAATCTTCGAAGGGATCACCGTCTCAAACGTCGGCGTATTCTTCAAATGCACCAACGCTACATCGCACAGCGACCAATAGTCCTGAATCCTATCCTTCCCCTGCGCCGGAACAAACACCACGTTCTCCAGCCGCAACTCATCCCGCAGCGCCACCAACCGCGCCCGCTCCGCCCCCGCCCCCACAAACAAAAACTTCACGGGCCTCAGCCGCATCTGCTCCGCCGCTCGCAGCACATTCTCCAGGGCATGAGCCATTCCGTGCGTCCCAATGTAACCCACCACAAAATCGCTAGGCTCGATGCCCCACTCCCGCCCCACCTTATGGTTTCTCACTTGCGGAGCGTATCGCTCCAAATCCACCCCGTTAATCACCACGTCAATCTTCCCGCCCTCAATCCCCCGCCTTACCAAATTCTCCTTGAACGCCCCCGTCAAAGCCACCACCCGCGCCGCCTTCCGATACAAAAATAGCTCCAGCCGCTCCAGCCCCTCCAGCGCGAAGTTCTTCTTCATCGCCCCCACCGCCACAATCGAGTCCGGCCACAAATCGGACAACTCCATCACAAACGGAACCCCCCTCACCTTTCCCAATCCCCAGCCCGCCACCGCCGCAAAAAACTGGGGCGATGTCGCCACCACCAAATCCGGCTTTGCCTCCCGCCACCCCGCCCAAAAACCCGTCACCATATACGAAAGAAAATCCACCGTCCGATACAACGCCCCCGCATTCGCCGCAATAAACGTCTTCACCCGCACCACTCGAATTCCGTTCATCTCCTCCGTCGCCCACCACTTGTTCTCATACCCCGCAAAAAGCTTCCCCTCCGGAAAGTTAGGCGCACAAGTGACCACCGTCACCTCATGCCCCCACCGCACCCAGTAACAAGCCCGCTCATACACCCGCGATGCCTGCGCATTCCGCTCCGGCGGAAAGTTATCAGCAAGAAACAGAATTCGCACGCAAAATCCTTTCCACTATCCGCTCCGCCGCTCGTCCATCCCACAACTCCGGCACCCGGCTCTCCTTCCATCGGCCCGCCAAAACCTCTCCCACCTTCTCCCTCAGTAAAACCAAATCCCCCCCGATCAAAACATTGCTCCCAATCTCACAAGTCACCGGGCGCTCCGTATTCTCCCGCAGCGTCAAGCACGGAATCCCCAAATATGTCGTCTCTTCCTGGATTCCACCACTATCGGTCACCACCATTCGGCTCCGCGCCACCAACCCCACAAAATCCAAATACCCCATCGGCTCCAAAATCGTCACCCCATCCAAATGCCCCATCAATCCAAACGCCTCCGCATTCTTTCGCGTTCGCGGATGCATCGGAAACGCCACCCCCATCTTCCTCCCCATCTCCCCCACCGCCTCCAATAACGGCCCCAACGTCTCCGCCTGGTCCACATTCGAAGGCCGATGCAATGTCACCACCGCATAACTCCCCGCCACCAATCCCGCGGGCAATGCCCGCCCTTTCGCCTCCTCCAAATTCCGGATCAGCGAATCAATCATCGTATTTCCCACCCGCTCCACTCGCTCCGCCGGAATCCCCTCCTTCCTCAAATTCGCGTCCGCCCCCGCATCCGTCGTCAACAGCAAATCGCAAATCACGTCCGTACAAAGCCGATTAATCTCCTCCGGCATCCCCCAGTCATATGACCGCAACCCCGCCTCCACATGGGCAACCTTCACCCCCAACTTCTTCGCTGCCAGCGTACAAGCCACCGTCGAATTCACATCCCCCACCACGACCACCCAGTCCGGCCGCCGCTCTAAACACACCTTCTCAAACGCCACCAAAACCTTGGCCGTCTGCTCCGCATGGCTCCCCCCCCCAGCCCCTAAATGCACATCCGGATCCGGCATCCCTAAATCCCGCAAAAAGTCGTCCGACATCTTCGCGTCATAGTGCTGCCCCGTATGCACAAACAGCAGTTCAACCTCCGGCCTTGCCCCGAAGGCACGCAGCATCGGAGCCACTTTCATAAAATTCGGCCGCGCTCCGGCCACCACGATGATTCGCATCAAAATTAACTCCGCAAGCTTAGCCCTTCACGCTAGAAAACGCCCTCCGCTGGTCGCGCTCCCCGGCCAGAATCTGCACAATCCATACGGCGCCCTTGCGGCGATGATAGTACAGCAGATACTTTCCCGCCGTCACCACGCATAGCCCCTCACCATATTGCGGAACCGGCTTACCCGCGGTCGGCTGCTGGGCCAGCAACGCGATCCCCTGCCAAACCTTCCGCACTTGCCCATTCGCCACGTCCATTGACACCCGCTCGTCCCAGTACTCCCAAATTCGACGCAACTGCCTCTTCGCCTTGGCTGTATAAAATACTGGGGTCACTTTCCGAGTGCAGCCGCCTTGCGCCGCTCCCTCTCCTGCATCGCTCCCGCCCGTATCTCCGCCACGAACGCTTCCGGATCCCCATCCGGGTCGAATCGAAAGTACTCGCCTCGTTCTATTTCCGCCTCTGACTCCGCTATGCCCGCTCGCAACTCTCGCTCCTCCTCCGCCGTCAACTTCGGCCAATCCTCTCCCCCCTCATCCCGCGCCGCCCATTCTTCCAACGCCGCCGCCAACACCTCTCCAGTGTCAGCGTACCCACCCTCTCGAACCTTTCTCTCCACAAAAGCCACCCATTGTTCCGGTAAAGTCACTTGTTGTGCCATCTCGCAACCCTCTGCCTTATAGCCTAACATCCCGCCGAATCACGCTCACCCACTCCCCCGGCAGCTCCCCCTCCCACACTCCCACCACCGTTACAATCGCCTCCGTCTTCCCATATCCACCATGAAATTCCCCCACCCGCTCCTCCCGACGCATCTTCTCATCCAATCCCACCCGTTCCCCTGTCTCGCCTGGAGCCATATGATACAGCACCTCCACCACATGCCGCCCCTTTCCTTCCACTCGATCAGTCACCCGAACCTCACCGGCCCGAATCTCCACCCGCCGCCGGTGTACCAACCCCCTCCCCAACCGTCCATATCCATCATGCGCCGCCTCCACCCAGCTCTTGCCGTCCGTCTCCCGGCTCACCACTTTCGCTCGCCGTGCCACCCGAAACCCGCCCCAAACTTCGCTCGAGTCTTCTCCATCCACTCGCACCGTACTATGCGCCCCCGTCCCCCGCTCTGCCTGCCGTTGAGCGTTCTTCTCATACGTCGAAATGCCGGCGTTCCCCAGTACGCGTCGCCCCCCCATCACCACTTCGATGCTCAATGTCCCCGCATGCGCATGCCCAGGCTGGTACGAGGGCCCCACGCTCCCCGCATCCATCCAAACCACCGCTCCCTCGCCTTCCAGGCGCACAAATCCAGAGTCTCCCAACTCCCGCCGCCCCGCCTTAATGCCCAACCGCTCCCCGTATTCTCGCAACGCCTCATACGCAGGTGCCACCCCTTCCGTCGTATCGTTGAAAAATACCAGCCCTCCGCTAGGTAGGCGCATCTGTTCCAGCCACCCCAACATCGTCCCCGCCTTCTCCCGAACCCCTAAACCCAAGTCCCCATAAGCCCGCTCCAGGTTCACCACGTCCAGCACGTCTTCCGCCGCCAGGGCATGGTACATCGGGCTCCGCTCAAAGTGCCCACCATCCCCCAGCACCTGCTCTTCCAACTCGGCCCGCAAAATGCGCATACCGAGCTGACGCCAGCGCTCTGCCTCCGCCCCCTCAAAATAGCTCCCGACCCAGAGCAGCGCCTTGCCATTCACAAACAAGTGATTGCCGAGCAAATGCCACTCCACAGTCTGTTCCAGCACTCTCGCCTGTTGCGCTAAACTCGCAAGCATTCCAACAGCAGGGGCGTTACCCTGCAACAGCCACCGCAGCCAATTACCCATCCGGAGCGATAAAGGGTACGGTTCCCATCCGTTCCCTGCCAGCGGAGGATTCTCCTCAATCCACCACCGAATCAGTTTCTCCGTTGCCCCCGCCTGATAATGGAGATTATAGAGCCAGAGTTTCGGCACCCCCGCATCATTCCAACTCTCGATTCCTCTCTCTACTCCGAGAAATTCGAACCGCCGCCCCACACTCCAGCCACACTTCGATTCCAGAGCCGGAACCCATTCGGCTAACTGTTCGCGAACCGACGGCGTCTCGCCTCGCGATTGCTTAGATCGCTTCCGGCCCAATCGTCCGTAGAGCTGTACCGGCCGCAAATGCCGAACCGTATGCCAGTACAGGCTGAACTTCCGCCAAGCGCTTACCCGCGAGCCGCTTTGAGAATCCACCGGCTCACTTCCAGAATTTCACTCACAGGAATGGGCGCCACGTTCCCCTTCTCTATCGCGTCCAGAAACTGCCTGACGCACTCCTCCTGCCCCTTGTCCTGCTTCCACAAACTCTTCTTCGTCAACCCTGGTACTCCAAACCCCCGCAAGACTCGGAAATTATCCAACTGCAAAATCCGCCCCGCATAGAACACTTCGACCCGTTCTTTAGGAAACTTCTTGCTCCCATTCGCTAAGTAGAGGATCGTAGCGAATGAACCGTCGGCGAATTGCACCTGTAAGCTCGCCGTATCTTCCTCCGCCTTCGTGGTTTGTAAGCCACGAATCTCGCTTCCAGTCAAGAAACGCGCTAGATCTAAGAAGTGGCAAGCTTCCCCCGCAATGCGCCCTCCGCCTAGTTCAGGGTCCTGGCTCCAATGCTCTTTGGGGATGGCCCCCGCATTCACCGTAATAACAATCGCCTTCTTGCCCCCTGTGCGTGTGAGATGCTTCTGCATCTCTATCACTAGCGGGGCGAACCGTCGATTAAAGCCCAC
Organism: Acidobacteriota bacterium; assembly: GCA_025354525.1. Classification (GTDB taxonomy): domain Bacteria; phylum Acidobacteriota; class Terriglobia; order Bryobacterales; family Bryobacteraceae. The sequence continues at coordinate 12,323 of JANXMS010000581.1, read as the reverse complement.
CATCAGTTGCAGAGTCGGCTGCTCATCCAATTTCAGGCACAAAGCGTCTAGATCCTCGTTCGTCAGCGCTAGCGGCTTCTCCACAAAAACATGCTTGCCTGCCGCCAGCGCTTCGATCGCCAAGCGAGCGTGGCTATCGTGCCGCGTCGCAATGAAAACGGCGTTAGTCTCCTGGTCGTTCCACACTGCCGCGCGGTCGCAGCTTGCCTGTTCAAACCCAAACTGTCGAGCCGCCAGCGCCGCACTCGTTCCGCCGGAAGCGCAGACAGTTTTCAAATGAACCTTGGCCAGTTTAACCGCTGGCATCAATACCCGAGTCGCATACTGCCCAGCGCCAACGAATGAAACCACTGCCCCAGACGGCTTTCCGCTGGCCCGCCGAGGAGTAACCGTGATTGTAGTTTCGATCTTCGGCGCGTCGGGATATTCCAGCAAGACACCCAAATGAGGCGTCCCGCTCGTAATCATCTCGTACGCTTCCAGCGCCCGGTCGAAGGGAAACCGATGCGTAATCAAGGCTTCCGTGACCAACTTCCCCTCCGCCATCAACTGCAGAACCGCTTCGAAGTTCCGCTGCGCCGTCCAGCGCACATATGGCTTGGGATAGTCAATCCCTCGGTCCTCGTAGAAGGGATCGTAGCGTCCCGGACCATAGGAACAGGAAACTTGAAAGCTCAATTCCTTCTTGTAGAAATCGTCACGGGAGAGTTCCAAACCCGTAACTCCCACCAGAACAATCCGCCCTCGTTTCCGACACATCTTCGCCGCCTGAGACACCGGCTCACTCGACTGCGTCGCCGCTGCAATCAGAACCCCATCCACCTCTGTCGAACCGTCCCAATCCTCAGCACCCCACTCTTTTGCCAACGCAACCCGCTTTGGGTCTGGATCCAAACCTACCACCCGGCACCCACTTGCCCTCAAGATCTGCACCGCCAATTGGCCAATTAAACCCAGTCCCATAACGACCATCGTCTCTCCCAACGACGGCTTCAGCAGCCGAATGCCCTGCAGCGCGATTGCCGCAAGCACCGTAAACGAAGCGGTCGCATCAGACACATTCCCAGGAATTGTTGCCGCCAAGTTCCTCGGAATCCTGACTAATTCTCCATGGGAACCGTTTGAAGCGACCCGAGTACCGGGCTCCCAACCTTCACCGTGGCGTACAACGCCGACACTGCAATACCCCAGCGCAATCGGTTGCTCAAGCTTAGCGCGGACGGATTCAATCGTTGGCAAAAGCCCGTCCGTCCCGATCTTATTGATGACCATCCGCACTTTGTCCGGTTGTTGCCGCGCCTTCCGCAACCAACCAGCCCGGCCGAACTCCAGTAGCATCTTTTCGGTTCCGCTAGAGACGAGCGTCAAAACCGATTGAACGACAAGCCCATTACCCCCACCCAGCGATGAAGGCACCCTTAGCAGCTCCGTCTTTCCATTCCTAATGCTTTGCACAATTTGCATAGAATTTACTCGGCATCTCGAATGGACTGCACGGTAGGACTAGCCTTGACGAGTATTGCCTCATCAATAGATGAAACGACCAACCGTAATTTACCCATGGCTGTTCTAGGCACTTTTTCGACATATTCGATTGTATACTCGGCTTGGTCCCCAAGCCTCGCCCTTACCTCAGCGTTGAGCAAACGCTCGTCGGCTATCGAGTATCCTTCCCCGCGAACGATTCGGAATACCATCACTCCCGGTTGGCGCTGAACAATCTGGGACTCCCGAATTCTAACCATATCTTTGAAGATGTGATCCATCCTCCCAACCTTACTTCCATCGCGCAGTACAACGTAGTCCTCCTTCCTTCCATCTACACTATCCACAATTCTCCCTGGTCGACCGCAAGGGCAAGACGCATCCGAAATCTTCGCTAAGTCCGACATCTCGTATCGAACCAATGGCGTCGCCCAATTCGAAAGGTTTGTACCAACAACACGGAACAGTTGCGGATCCGATGTTGCAAGGAACTCAACAGCCGAGAAATCTTCGTCAACGTGCAACCGCCCCAACGGACATTCCGAAAAATTGGCGACACCTTCCGCCATCCCGTAGTGCTCCCGTGGCTCGACGCCGAACGCCCTTCGAATGACTGCCCTTTGAAAGGGAAGCAAACTTTCGGCACCCGTGGTAATCCACTTTACTTCGTAGCCCAATTCGATACCTTGCTCAACGATGAGCGATGCAATTTGTGAAAGCACTGATGGGTAACCGTGTAGCCATGTCAAGCGCCTTCGGCGCATCTCACAGACGTAGGAGGATACCGACTCCGGAGAGAGATGATAAGTACTAAATAACACCTGCCTCCCGGGTACATTTATTCGCCAATAGGGTGGCTGCCGTTCCTCGATGGGCACAACCGATCTGCCCCCGAAGTATCCACACCAATGCGAGGCGGAAATACCATGCCAACTCCGATACCGAAACCAAACGGACCATTGCTCTCGAATTGCCGCTCTGGTCGCTTTAAAATGTAATCCGCTCCCAGTCGTTCCACTCGTGTGAACGTCAATGCAACGACCGACCGGGATCGTCGGATTCACAAACGAATTAGCTTGCTCTTGAACGTGTTGTTTTTGGATGACAGGCAACGATGAAAGATCCTGAATTCCCCGGATATCCGTCCACGAGCCAATGTTTGGCCAATTTCCTCCTCGATAGTAGGGCGTAGCGGCGACTGCGCGTTGGAGAAAATGACGAATTCGAATATCTTGATAAATCCTTACGCGAGAAGGGCTCCAAAACGATCGCGCGATTACTTCATCCAGTACTTGGCTGTAATCCCCTCCGTAGCGGCTAAATTGGATCCGTAAGCCTTCTGCGCTACAAAACACATTTTGAAGCGATGGGGGCGAAACTGCATAAAGTCTTAAAATGTGCTCTGAAATACGCTTCATTCCCGCGTGCTCCTCATCGTCCAACTCGTTCAATATGGTGTTTCCAACCATTGTGCGGGGCAAAGCGAAATGTTGAGCTGTTATCGATCGTCTTCAATTTACCGTTCCACGGCGCAAAATGACTCACCACTTCAACATCTGGCCAGTCCCAGTTTGCAAGAGGTAGCTCATTACATTTAAACGCTTGGCGAATGATCGGAATTCTTTCGGGATCAAATCCCATAAGAAATGCGGACACGGCATCTACGCTAGGAACGTTGGTTCCAAAAATCAGCAAGCCAGACGGGAAAGGATCAGGATTCATTGGCCCGCTTCCTTGCCCTGCAACGATGCCATCCACCAGCACGTAGTGCCGCTTCGCCGCCGATAGTTGACCTTGCCGGACCGAACCGTCAGCGTTACCATAGCTGATCGCCTTGTTTAGATCGAGGCACATTCTCCAAATAGTGTCGTTGCCGAACCAGTTACCGCTTCGAATTATCTGATCAGACGCGCCAAAAAGGGCCAACCCCACTTTTCGGGCCACCCGATGGGCACCATCACGCAGTAAGGGCGACCGCATGATTACGTCACGGAGTGATGACACCACTCGACGCTCAAACCCCAACCCGACTCCGTCGGGGCGCTCGTCTCCCCCGTTTGACGGACTCCCTTCTGTATGGTGCGGAAGCCAATTCTTGTCCCCGTTTACGCCCACTAGGTTTTTCAACCCGACCGTAACGCCAGCCTTCTTATGTGTTTTGAGTTTGGGAACGCTGAATACGACGTCGGCAATAACCGCCGATCCGGCAACTAGATATTCATGCCTTCCTTGAGAGTGATGTCGGTTTACCTCGACATGATCGTAATCAGCCCCGTAGTACCTACCCGACCCGCCATGTCGAAAGAGTTCACTTTTAGTCTGCAGGTCTATTGCAACATATCCACTGGGATCGCCTGGAAGTTTTATTCTCTCAACAATAACCCCTTCCCTTATCCGCCATTCCTCCCTTCTCAAATCGAACAAGTCGCAAAGATAGCCCCGTCTACGAAACGAGGAAACAAGTTCGGGTAACTGCAAGAGGCTTGCCACGGTCGAGAACGACGAGTCGGTCTGAGGGGCGTCAGCAATGATAATGCGACCACGGCCCTCCAGCGCTCTGTAGATGTATTCGCACGCAGCTCGAATAACGCTGCCAGAAGTAAGAACATATTGCCAACCATCGGGGTCCCTAGGATGAGATTCTTTGACAAGGTTGGGCTTGACCAGGACGGTCTCGCCCGGGTTAACCAACCCCCCCAGGGGGTTCCATCGGGAAGTGCCGCGGTTTGGACGGTCAAGGGAGAGCGAGTCCAGGCATTCCCCCAGTAAATCAAAGACTTTCTCATACTCGTACATCGCCCGAGCAGCCGGCGCGTCACGGCCCCAGTCATTGGCGCTATATATCCCTGCCTCGAAGGATGGGGAGCACCCTGGCACGGGTTTCATCCTTGCGACGGCAACGCGCTTATCCTCGTTCATTAGGAGTGTTGGTGCCTCGTCACTTTCCACCATTGTACCGGGAATCCCCTGCCCTAACCATGTTTCACAGCCTTGGCTGCGGCCTCAAGGGAATTAAGAGTCATAATACTTACTTCCTCCCACGAAGGAAATTTCCTACATTGCTCAAGGCCTCGTTGGGATAAGACCTCGCGGAGCCGCTGATCATGCACGAGCCTCACGAGCCCCGCTCCTATGTCGGTGGGAACAAGCGGATCATAGTACAGAGCGGCCTCTTCTACGATCTCCGGCATCACGCCCATCTCCGAACAAAGGATCGGCGTTCCAGAACTCAGTGCCTCTATCAGAGTGCTTGGGCAATTCTCGCAGGTCGACTGGAAAACGAAGATCGAAGCAAGCCGCATAAGCGGACCTACCCACTCCGGAGGTACGGGACCACACACTTCCACCCAATCTTGCAACCCCAACGCTTTCACTTCACTAGCTATCTTTGCATACTCCGCGTCATTCACAGCTTTGCCGACAAGACAGAGACGAACTCCCGCATCTATAAGTTCGCTTTTCCTGCTTCCGTACCCGCGCACCAGATTCGAAAAGCGCTTGTACGGATATAAATGCCCCACCGATAATACACACGTTTGATACCCTTCCATTCGGTCATGAATCGGGTTAGTGCCAAGAACTTCTTGAATGGCTTCCCTACCTAAGTAGATTACGTCTGACCGATTACTCGAACAATATCCCATACTGAGGAACAAGTCCATGAAGTAGTGCGAAATGAAAATCGTTCTTGTCGCGGTTTTACAAGAGAGCCGCATTAATATCCCAAGGATGCTGAATGAAACCCATCGGACAAATCCTTCGCTCCCAACAGTGATGGCTGAGCAAAATGGAGCGGCATTCTGGAAGACAACAACGGTTGGGACCTTGCAGAACAAGGGAGATATGTTACCTGGACAGAAGACCACGTCATACTTTTCAGCACTTGCAATTCGAGGTAGCGTCAATTGCTGCCACTTCAATCTAGCGAAGTTTGATGCTCCGGACTTAATGACCGATCTGATTTCTATCGGGTTTGCTGACGTCCCTCGACTGGAAGCTGAGATCCAACCGCGCATGACTTCCGCGTTCTCCTCACGGCAGAATACTGAAATGGTGTGTTCCTGCAACAACCCGGACCGACTCCACGCAGAAAGTAACTCACGTAAGTGAAGGGCTCCGCCTCCGTGAAGGCGTGCCGTTCCGTCAATTGCGATATGCACGATTGCGAACTCCGATCCCCGAGTTATAATTCATCTTTTGTGTTCCCTTATTGTCCTTCGGCGCTAGCCTTAGGTACCACAGTTATCGTTACCCATTTAATGAAGGCCTTCGAATCCTTTCGCCTCCTAAAGGAGTCGGTGACTTCTGCGGGCGCCGCCCCGAAACTGATACCGTAAAAGGTAGGCTACGGACCTTCTAGCTAATGTCATGCTCCAACTTACTCGAAACTAGTGACCGGTATCCCCCGCTCCAACGTCCCCAAATAGTACCTGTAATTTTGGACATCAACCTAAATGCGCCAAGTTCGTTTAGAGGAAATAACGTCAAAGCGGAGAAATAGGCTCCTTTGCGGAATTCGGCAGCGGCCAGGCCACCGTCAATATCGCTTTTTATGACCCGTTCTAATTGAGCGTCGACAACTTCCCGATCAAAGATTTCAAATGAAGCGCACTTTGAGCGAGGATCGTCGATCTCTCCGTTCCTCACGGCGTGTTTCACTCTCGCGTAGAGCGTGTATTTAGCTGGTACCAATAGACCATCAACTCGCTGCATCGACGTGGCGCGAATTGCTACTCTGACGAGTACAGTCGGAACACAGCCAGGAGAGGTTACTGATAGGAGGCGGAGATGTAAGTCATAATCCTCGCTCTTCTTGAACTCCTGTCCGTAACCGCCTACTGAATCTAGGACCGACCGCCGAAAGAGAAGCGATGAGTGCGGTAGCGGAACATCCATTTCCAAGAATCGTCCGACAAGATGCTCGGATCGCCCCGACCCGGCAAATGTTCGACTCGGACAGCCACTCTCAGCCACTTCAAAGTGAGTTCCGCAGTAACCACACCTCTCATTGCGCGAGAGAAAGTGTACTTGCTCTGATATTCGGGAGGGGAATGAAAAATCATCCGCGTCTTGTCGCGCGATCAATTCACCCTGAGCTTGAGCCAATCCAACGTTCAAAGCGGCGGCCAATCCTGAACCGTCTCCTCGAATCACGTTGAGACCGGAAAACTGACATCGCTGCAAAACGGATGACGTCGAATCCGAAGAGCCATCGTCTACTATTATGAGTTCAATTCTCGGGTAGGATTGATTTTTGATGCATTCCACAGCGGCGCGGACGAACGCTTCCTCGTTGCGGACCGCCATAACGACCGACACTAACTTGTCCATTGGGGTCCTTCGGGCTGGCAATTCCATACAATTGCTCCCTTCGGAGCAGAGCATAATTGGCCAAACCGTTCCATTGGCGGAGAAAGAACGACCCCACCTCTCTGCAAACAATACGTTCCAGCCCACCAACTATAGGTTGAATTAGACAGTACAAGAACGTCGGCTGCCGCTAGTCCATGGAGTTGCGATAAATCTCCAATAAACCCTGCATCGTGCGCAAATATATATGGTTTGTTGAAACCTGCTTCCCGGAGTACGCGGATCGACTCATCTTGAGAGTCGGTAAACACAATCCACTTAATTAGTTCGTTGACCCTCGAGGCACGTTCAAGCGCGGCTCGCAGATATTGTATCGGAAGTTCCAGCTTGAGACGATCTCCATCGGGCACCGGACCCCAATTTAAGCGCAAATGGATAGCTCCGAAACCAGACTCGTCTTTAAATAACTGGCGTTTTAGTGGCAGAAAATTCTGTGGGGACATGAATCCCGCTTTGCAATTGTCGAACCTTTCGACTAGTATGGACGGTAGGGCCTGGAAGTATCCATCAAGGACGATCAGCCATTGCCCCCGGCTACAAGTACCGCGAAGAATGATCTCAGCGGCTGCGCTATCAGAATGGATGATTACAACTCCAAGTCGCCGAAGCGCGGAAACAGAAAGAGCCCGAAGAGCCATTTTAAGAAATCGCGAAGCGGATCGGGGCAGTAGCCGCACGTGAGTTGCCAGTTCCAGAGTTCTAGGTTGGCGTCCGAAACGGTCATTGACGAAACAACTGTACTCATCAACACGGAGGGACGTGGAGAGGGCGTCTGCCAATAGCCTGCCAGCCGCCAGGATGAACAATTGATTGCCTAGGCCGCCCCTCGACATGACAACTACAATCGGCTCATTTCTCGTAGCTATCACGACTTAAATCCTTCCTCATTACTGAAGTTCTCAGCACTTTCTGAAATCGCTTGAGGCTTTGCTCCATAATCTGCCTTACTCTGCTGCGGAGCACCATCATGAGCCTTTGGGAATCCTTGGGGGCCACGAGCAGATCAGATTGATTGCAGTTTGTTACCTTTCGGTCCTCCTCGACGAAGTACCGCGTGCTCGCCTCGAGCAAGAACTCCAATCGTGAGTCCACAGAAAATCCATAGATGCCGTGCTCCTGGACTGCTCAAAAACATCATGCTTACCATGCTGGCTGCTCCGGCGCCAATGGCAGCACACAACATTGGATCCGAGGCCATACGGCTGAAGAGGAGCGAGCGCTTGGAGATAATCCACAGTGTGGGCAGGGTGAACACTAACAGGCCTGGGATGCCATACTTCAGGGACACATCCGCGAATGAGTTGTGGGGGAGGAAATCACCTTGGCGAAGGCGTTCTTCCAGATAGCCCGGCCCACCCCCGACGATGCTATTCAGCAATAGATCGGTTGCATAGCTTTCCCAAATTGAAAACCGCATGTCGTCCTGGAAAGCGTCGCTTGTCCAGCGAGAAGTCGCATCAAGTCTCGCTCGCTCGTCGAGTCTATCAAGTTGGACGCTCAAAAACGATTGGGTAAACAATTGATAGGCGCCAAAAAAAAGAAGCGCACCAACGCCGAACTGAATTCTATTGCGTCTTGATAGTGTGATACTGACAACAAATGCAGTTGTTGCAACTGAGAGCACCGATGTACGCGAAAGGCTTGCCGCTGTCCCAAGTACGCCGAGGACTGTCATTGCCATTCCAAGAATCATCGTATTCCTGTTTCTTAGCCAGGCCAAACCCAATGCTACCACTGGAGAAGTATACATCCCCATATAGTTTTCGCCTACAATACCTCCACTGCGTCCTGTGATTGGGTCATATCCAAACGCCCCAAAACCCACGTCCTCGACAGTAGCGTTAAATAGACGTTCTCCCGTCGCTGCGCCCCAAAGCGCAATTGTCGCGTTAGCCGCAGCGCATACCGATAGCGCAATCATGGCAGCCCTTGTAGTGTATGCCCTCCGGCCCAAACCATAAAAAACAATGAAGGTGGTCCAGCTCCCAAGAATCCCCCTTGCTTCCTTCCAAATGTCCGCGCGCTGAGAACCGCGCACAACGGAGAGCGCGACGAGTAAGAACGCGGCCGCAAGGAGGCCAGCGACCGCGTTGCGTCCAATCAGAGAGGGACGCTTGATTATTGTCGCAAGGAGACATGCTGCAGCGATGAGCGCGATGAAATTCACGTACTCCGCGCCTTCTGCGCCGCCGAGAACCAAGGTAACCGATTTGAAATAAAGTAAAAGAATGTATAAGGTCGCGAACGCCAGGATGACCTTCTCGACAAGTCGGTCGCTTCCCTGCTCATTGTCGGGAAATACTTCCCCTGAGTAGCTTGAAGCGAGTGAAGGTGTCGTCATTGGTGGGCCTGCTGGCACTTCGCAGTCGCCCGGGCCTGTTCATTTTCCAACCCTACCCTGTCGACAACTGCCGACAGCTGCTGCTCGACGACTGCCGTCGTAAAGGTTGATTCAATATGGGCGCGTCCAGCCGATCCCATATGGTGCCTCAGAGTTCTATCAGAGACAAGCTTTGCAAGACCATCCACTAGGTCGGCAAAAGAAGAAGCCACTAAACCGCCCCTTAGCTCGTCGACACAGCCGACGTTCGTCGAGACGAACGGTACGCCAAATGCCATCGCCTCGAGAATAACCAACGGTTGACATTCAGTTTTTGACGTCGAGACCAGCAGGTCGGCTGTCTTGATCGCCCTAAGGGTGTCTCGCCGTGACAATGCCGAAAAAATCTTACACTCCCCACTTGGTCGGGGAGTTGATCGCCACTCACTCAGCAAGCCGTCGGCATACTCATTTTGCTGAGGGCCGACGAATATTACGCTCACGCCGACCAAATCAAGTTCGCGTACAGCTCTCATAAGAGCTTGTTGATTCTTCTCCTTAGTAAACCGACCGACACACAGAATGACGCAGCTTGAAGAGGACTCAAGGCCAAAATCAAAATCTCGCGGGATTTCGTCCATCACGCCGAGGTCAATGCAATTCGGAATAAAAGTGACGCGTTCGGGGCACATTTTCTTCGCAACGTCCACGTCCCAGAAGCGTTCTCTGTCGTCGAGATCTGCAAGAAAGACCGCTGCTGCTGATCGCTTTAATACGAAGGGAAATACGCTCCTGTGATACCTGAGCCATCCAATCCACATGTGAGGGGACTTCCAAAGCAATTTAATCGAGGTAATGACCGAGCCATGGCTACAAAAAATGAGGCGCGTTGCCAATATTGGCCAGACTTCAAGCAGTGCATCGGTGGTCGCGCAAGCCCAAGCATGCACAATGATCACTTCAAAGTTACTGGACAAGACGCTTCTGCGATAATTTTCTAAGTCGCCCCGAAGCGGAACCCATGGATGGTTACACCCTGCAATATCGAACCGGCGAAGGAGGGCCTCTGGTCCTTCGCGCTCCCCTTGAGCTTCCGGCGTAACCGCCGTGAAGATCGTTACTTCATGGCCGAGCGTGGTCAATAACCGAGCTTGGGCCGCAACCGCAATTGATACACCGTCCAGAGATGGAAGATAGTGGGGAGTCGTGATCAGAATTTTCACAATTACAACCATTTAACGAGCAACAAGACATCCAAAACTCCCTCCCCATTGACTGTTCGCAGGCCTGTGGCAGATCGGACAGTTTAGCATTAGTGTTAAGCCAGTGGACTACGTTCTTGAGTAACGACCTATTGCAAGAGGGAATCGCAAGATGACCGGCAGAACACAGAGCCCATTCAAGAGGACGACTATAATCATCGCCGCAGGCACAAGGATTGGCCTCAGCTGGAGAGAAGTGATAAAAAACTTTCCGAATGAAGTCACGACGCAAACGATGCAAACGATGGAGAGCAAAATCGAGTAGTAGTCCCATCTGGTCTCACCATCAAGAATAAATCGAAATGTGAGAACGTGGTTTAAAGAAAATTGGACAGCTGCCGAAACTATTGAACCAAGAGCTGCCCCTGGTAGCCCAAAAGTCACGATACCGAAGTACGTAATGAGCGGACTAACGGCGAGAGTAACGAGATTTACTATTGAGCCGATTGTGGTATTTCCGTACGCGTATTGCAAGGATACAATTAGGTAGGAGGCGGTGGCGAGTGCGGATCCTGCAACCGTTAATCCGATGAGATAAGCGGTTTGCGCTGCCATGCTGTGGCGTTCGGTCCAAATATCAACTAGTTGAGGTGAAAATGCTATGACTACGGCTGAAACTGGGGCGATGACGGCAGCGCTTAGGATCGTTGCCCTTTTGTACAGTGTAGCTGTCTCTTTCTTAGATTGTGTTGCGGCAGCAGTAACGGAACGCGGTCCAAAGGCACTATTAATGCTGGTCCCGAGAGAAACTGGAATAAGAGAAAACGATGTTGCGATGCCTAGTGAGGCCAATTGGTCCAACGTCAGCATGCCGGTCGCCACCAATCGGTCAGCCTGAGAAGTTACGATATTCAGAAAAGAAATCACCGCAATACCGCCGGCCAGTTTCAATTTTGGAAGAAGTGTGATCCCTAAATGCCTAACAAATCCTTGGTATTCGAAATATTTTCTGGCTAAGGTGAAGAGAATGGCACAAGTAACAACCGTAGCAAACAAGTTTGCCAGCAATAAGTCACTAAGCCTGGGGGTTCCTCGGGTCAGAATGTAGAAGCCAACGGAGACTCGAACCAATGCACCAAGCGAGAGAGCCACATTGGCGGCAACCTGTTTCTCAAGTGCGGATAAGGCACCGATGTAAAGGCTAATTGGAAATGAAAAGAAAAATTGGATGCAACAAAGTCGAATAATTGTAGTTAGCTCGTCTGCGCTAATCGACGAAGAACGAAGCCAGCCACTCGCGAGACGAGGACTCAGCAGCCACAACAGTATATAGCCGAGTAGCGCTAATGTCCAGTAACACACCTCTCCGATCGAGAAGAGGGACGAATGAGTCTTTCCCTCTTTCCGTACGTTTGATCGAGCTACGTCGACCTGAATCGCCCGACTTAGGCCGAAGTCTAACAACGTGAGGATTGTATTAAACGTATTGCACGCTGTTACAACACCAAAGGCTTCGTTGCCAAAAGCTCTCAACTGTAGAGGAGTTAAGATTACTCCGCTCAGTGTGGTCGAAATTTTTCCCAAGAGGTTTGCGAGTGTGTTTGAAAGAAGTACAAACCGAGGATTCAACTGGGTCATTTTTATCTTATGAAGCCGTGTTCGTAAAATGGCGCGTAGTCCTGGATGATGCTTTATGACGAGCATGTGACGCGGTTGTTGAGCAGACAACCTCCACCACAATCGCTCAGGTCCCACCCACTTTTATCATCCTTCTCTTATTTTCAACCACAAACCCAAAATGATGATTGAACTAAATCGCTATGCGATAGAAGCTGCTCGTTTCCCGTAGGCTATCCTTTGCCCGAAGAAGGGCTCATGTTGGAATGAGGTTATTAGCACAACCAAATTCAATCCATCAAGGAGCGACAGCCATGAGCCCATTGCAG
>JANXMS010000506.1 GCA_025354525.1 Acidobacteriota bacterium | reverse complement strand
GTTCAAAGCGAAAATGGGCTTCCAGGTGCCCCCGTTCACACCTTCCGCTCCTGATCTGGCTTCGTTCCGTAGAACCCCGCTGCCTTCAAACCCGTTTCTGCTCTTTGAAAACCCACCCCTTACCCGGTTCACTCGAAGTGTGCCTACTCGCCGTGCCGTATCCGTACGGTAAACTCAGGTCATGAGCCACCGTCGTCTAGGCCTGCTCGCCGCCTTGAGCTTCTCCCTGGCCCACCCCGCCGATTGGCCCCAATTCCGTGGCCCCAACGGTTCCGGCGTCGCCGATGCCAAAGGCCTCCCCGTCACCTTCGGCCCCACCAAAAACGTCGCCTGGAAAGTCGAAGTCCCCTTCGGCCAATCCTCGCCCATCGTCTTCGGTAACCGCGTCTTCCTCTCCGCCACCGAGAATGGTTCCCTCCTCACCCTCGCCTATGACCTCACCACCGGTCGCGAACTCTGGCGCCGCGCCCACAAACCAGCCAAACTCCAAACCATCTATAAATCCAACGACGCCGCGTCGCCCACACCCGTCGCCGACGCCAAAACCGTCTACGTCTTCTTCGCTGACTTCGGCCTCATCGCCTACTCCCATGCCGGCAAAGAACGCTGGCGCCACCCCCTCGGCCCCTTCGATAACTTCTACGGCATGTCCAGTTCGCCCATCCTCGCCGGCGGCCAACTCCTCCTCCTCTGTGACCACGCCAAAGGCTCCTTCCTCCTCTCCCTCGACCCCGCCACCGGCAAACAGCGCTGGCGCACCGAACGCCCCGAAAGCGCCGAGGGCTGGTCCGTACCCTTAGCTCACCAGGACCAAATCATCGCCGTCGGCTCCACCCGCGTCGATTCCTACCACCTCGCCACCGGCGAAAAACGCTGGTGGCTCCCCCTCCCCTCCAACGGCGCCATGGGCACACCCGTCCTCTTCGGTAACTCCGTCATCGTCACCGCCTCCGGCTCCGACCAACCCTGGCTCCCCACCTTCGCCGCCACCCTCGCCGAACTCGACAAAAACGCCGACCAAAAGGTCTCCCTCGCCGAAGGCCGCACCAACCAGAACATCACCGACAACTTCGGCTGGCTCGACCAGGATAAAGACGGCTTGATCGACGCCAAAGAATGGGAAACCGCCCGCCAAATGGGCCTCGGCGAATACGGTGCCGTCGCCATCCCCCTCTCCGGCAAAGGCAAACTCGAATCCTCCGCCGTCCGCTGGCGCGTCAAGCGCAACCTACCCTACGTCCCCTCGCCCATCCTCTTCGACGGCGTCTTCTATATGGTCAAGGACGGCGGCATCATCACCTCCCTCGATCCCGCCACCGGCGCGACCCTCAAGCAAGGCCGCTCCCCTAAAGCCCTCAACGAATACTTCGCCTCCCCCGTCGCCGCCGATGGCAAAGTCTACACCCTCAACTCCGAAGGCAAAATGACCGTCCTCCAAGCCGGTGCCCAGTGGGAAATCCTCGCCGTCAACGACCTCGCCGATGAAGTCTTCGCCACCCCCGCCATCGTCGGCAACCGTCTCCTCGTCCGTACCCGAAACTCCCTCTTCAGCTTCGCCCAAACCGAAAACAAGTGACCCCACCCAACATCCTGGAACGCCTCCGCGCCACCCTCGAACTCCTCGAGCAGCTAGACACCGACCGCGACCTCCTCGCCAATCTCCCTCAACCCGAGCGCGGCCGCCTCCAATACCTCATCGCCCAACACTTCAACCCCGACCCCGTCGCCCGCCGCGCCCGCCTTAAAGCCCAGGAGCGCGAACGCAGCGATGCCAAAGCCCAACGCGTCGACGCCGCCCGCGAAGATACCGGCATCCGCGCCCTCCGCCGCAAGCCCGTCTTCACCACCCCCAACGTCTTTCCCCCCACGGATTTCTCCACTCAAGACGTCCACGCCGACGAACCCGAACCCCGCGAGTCCGTCGAGCCCCAGCACTGCTACGTCTGCAAGCAAAAGTTCACCCTCATCCACCACTTCTACGACCAGATGTGCCCCCCCTGCGCCGAGTTCAACTTCGCCAAACGCACCGAACTAGCCGACCTCCATGGCCGCGTCGCCCTCCTCACCGGAGGACGCGTCAAAATCGGCTACCAAACCGGCCTCAAACTCCTCCGCGCCGGCGCGCAACTCATCGTCACCACCCGCTTCCCCCGCGATTCCGCCAACCGCTACGCCCAAGAAACAGACTTCCCCCTCTGGGGCCACCGCCTCGAAATCTTCGGCCTCGACCTCCGCCACACCCCCAGCGTCGAAGCCTTCTGCCGCGAACTCCTCGCCACCCGCTCCCACCTCGACTTCATCATCAATAACGCCTGCCAAACCGTCCGCCGCCCGCCCGAATTCTACGCCCATATGATGGAAGGCGAACGAGCCGCTCTCGCGCAAATGTCCGCCCCGGCCCACCAACTCCTCCACACCTCCGAACTCAAACCGGCCAACTCCGCTGAACTCTCCCAGGTCGCCCTCCTACCCGAAGAACTCCTCAGCCAAAAGCATCTCTTCCCCGAAGGCCGACTCGACCAGGACCTCCAACAAGTCGACCTCCGCGGCCGCAACTCCTGGCGCCTACTCCTCGACGAAGTCTCCTCCGTCGAACTCCTCGAAGTCCAACTCATCAACGCCGTCGCCCCCTTCATCCTCAACGCCCGCCTCAAACCCCTCATGCTGCGCACCCCCACCCGCGACAAGCACATCGTCAACGTCTCCGCCGTCGAGGGCCAGTTCTACCGCAACTCCAAAACCACTCGCCACCCCCACACTAACATGGCCAAGGCCGCTCTCAACATGATGACCCGCACCGCCGCCACCGACTACTTCGCCGACGGCATCCACATGAACAGCGTCGATACCGGCTGGGTCACCGACGAGGATCCCCTCGAAATCGCCGCCCGCAAGACCATCGAACAGCGCTTCCACCCGCCCCTCGATATCGTCGACGGCGCCGCCCGCATCCTCGATCCCATCATCAGCGGAATCAATAGCGGAACCCACCTTTGGGGCCAGTTTTTGAAAGACTATCAGGCCACCGACTGGTAGAATAAAACCAAGCCCCATGGCGATAGAGACTCTGTTGTCCCCAGTCCAATTTCTCGTTCTTTAATGGCCGATTCGTGCGCACCAAAGGCGACTATCCAGGAACTGCTCGACGCTCTGGAAACAGAAGTGGAGGCTTTGCGTTCCCTCGCGGCTTTGGCGGTCCAGTTCGCCGATGTCTCCCCTGCCGACATCGAAGATTGGCTGACCAACCGGGCTCCAACCCCAGCATGGGTGCTGATTGCCCTTCATCGTACCGTTCAGTTGACGCCTTCGGCCCGCCGGAAACTCTCCGGTCAATTGCTCGGCCACGCCACCTTACCCGTTCCCAAAGTTCACCCATTCTCTTGTATCGAGGACCTTTAACCGTAATGAGTACTGCTACCATCTCAGAGAAATCAAAGACTGCGGCTGCCACCGCCAAACCTCGTCTCATCTTGACTCACGGCGAAAAGGGCGGCGTCGGCAAAACGACCGTCGCCCGGCTCGTCGCCGATTTTCTCGCCTCCCGGGACGCCTCCTTCCGCGCCTTTGACGCCGAAGGACCCACCGGTCAACTACTCCGTTTCCACCCCGGCCAGACCTCAGCCGTCGAAGTGGACAAGGCCGCCGCCATCGCGCCCGTCCTCGACTTCCTCATGGATGGCACCCCTAAACGCCTCGCCCTCGTCGACCTCGGAGCCCGCTCCGGCGCAGACTTGAAAGAGTGGCTCTATAAGGGCGGAGCCCTCGAAGAAGTCGAAAGCGACAACCTCGGCATCACCGTCGTTTATGTCGTCGGCGGTGCCGTCGATAGCGTCGGCCATCTCAAGGAATGCTACGGCGCCCTCGGCGATAAGGTCGATTACATCATCGTCAAGAACCTCGGCGTCGCCGCCAAATTCGACGTCTATGACGGCTCCAACATCCGCAGGGATATCCTCGCCGCCGGAGCCAAGGAAATCACCATTCCCGTCCTTGACGGCACCGTTTATCAGTCCGTCGATAAAGCCAGCGTCGCCTTCTCCGCCTTCTGCGAAGGCCAAGGCACTGAAGCCGGCTTCACCGAACGTCGCTATTGCCGCACTTGGCTCCGCGAGTGCTTCGTCGCACTCGACGAAGTCGCCCCGACCCTTCTCTAACTCAACTCGGGTTGGGTTTCACTATCGAAACCCAACCCGCCGTCTTACTCGCCGCCACAACGTCCTCCGCAATCGCCAACCCCAACGGCACCCCGCCAATTTTCCGGCGCAAGTCCATCGAATGGTCGTCATTCTCGACGGAGGCATCACACAGCCAGTGCACCCCGAGATTCACTCGGCTCCGCCCGTTTTCCTCAATCATTCCCCATAAACCCTGCGCAAACTGGCGCGTATGCTTCGGCCGAACCGTCCCTTTGTTGTCCTGGGTCACCCCGTTCAGCTCGTCAGAGACAATCGCCAGCGCCGCATAGTCACCGTCTCCTTCGCCGGGCCCTTCCGACAAGCCGTAAAGCCGCCGCCCCAATCGTCGCGTGCCCCGATGGTTAGGCCGGAAACTGCGGCGTCCTGTTCTTACCCATCGAGTTCGAAGCCGGTGCCCCCAACGGCAACCAACCAGGGTCACACTCAGCCCTAATCGTCGTACCCGCCGGACCCATCGAGCTGTCCTGTTCGCGAATCCCCACTACCGGCCGCCAGAAGTTATGGATGTACTGCTGCTCCCAAGCCAGAATCCCCGCGTCCCCCATCGCCGCATTCACCAGCGCAAACAGCCGCCCGTTCTGCGCCGGCGAGTTCCCCTTCAGCTTGGCCACTTGCCTGACAATTTGGTTATAAAACCGCGGCGGCGTCCCCCAATTCTGCCGCCCCATCATAGGCCCAAAGAGTCTGCTCAGCCGTCCGCGCCGTCATCCCCGTCGGCAACGTCCCAATCAACTCCGGAGCAATCCCCTTCCCGCTCACCTCTCGCAGCGACGCAAGCATTTCCGCTCCGGTCACCGCGCTCACCGGCTCCCAACTCATGCCGCAACGTAATCGCGAACCCGTTCGACTTCGCCCCATGAGTAAGGCGCATGGTACTCGTGCTTCGGGCTGTCCGAATCCGGCCGATGCGCCCCCGCCGCCATGGACGAATTCCAGCCGAGATCGCTCCTGCCCGGGTCGCCCTTCCGCAGCATCAAGATCGCCGCTGCCACCCGCAGGCCATGTCGTCCAGTCCGCTACCGCTCAGCCTAGCCTGCTGGTGCTTCGCGTCGAAAATCGCCCGTTGAGCGGGGAACAGAACGTTTAACGTCGAATGCGCCGCGGCAGCCACCGAAGCCCCTGCAATCGCCAATGGAGCTCCGGGCAAATACGGCTTCAGCCCCGCCCCCGGGCTGGTGTTCGTGCTGTCAATTCGATTCGCCTCGAGGGCCACTTCGTCTTACGCATTCACCCGCAATTGAGGAATAAAGATCTCCTTAGCCTTCCGCTCCAGTAACTCATCCACCCGCAACAGCGTCGCCACTTCAACCCCATTCCGGATCGCCTTCGCAATCTTCTTCTCCGCCCGCACGATCCGCTCCGCCTTCTCCATCGTCTCCTCCAGTTGCGCCAGCGGAATCACGACCACCCCGTCATCATCTCCCACTAGCCAATCCCCCGGATTCACCACGATCCCTCCACAAGCCACCGGAACTTGTAACTTGCCGACATACTCCGCCCCGCCCGCGTTCGGCACCACCGAACGCGCAAATACCGCCAACTGGCTCCCCCTTATGTCCGCCAAGTCCCGGATCGCTCCATCGATCACCACCCCCGACAATCCTTTCAGCTCCGCCGACAAAGTCGTCAATCCACCCCACAACGCCGTGTTCCGCTCCCCATGCCCGTCGATCACCAACACATGGCCCGCCGGGCACTCCGCCAGCGCCTTGCTCACCATCAGAATATCCGCCGTATGCACCTGCACCGTGTACGCCGGTCCCGCCATCTTCGCGTTTCCCGACCACGGTCGCATCCCGTGATCCATCGCTCCGCCTTTCCCCAGAGCATCGGAAACCGGCCCCGTGCCGCACTTCATCAGTCGCTTCTGTTCACTCATAATGCAATCCTCACTTGAGCCGGATTAATGGCCTTGTACTTGCCCTTGTTGGCTGTTATCTCGAATGCCTGCGGCACGCTCTCGATCCCGTCGAGCACATGCGTGATCGTCGGCTTCATCCGTACCCGCCCCGACGCCACCAGATTCACCGTATGTTGTAAGTGCTCCAGCGTACTTATGTCCGGAAACAAATACCGCAGGCTCCGCTCCCGGAGTAAGTCCACGTCCAGTTCGAACGGCGAGCCGAACCACGATACGCCGACAATCTTTCCGCCCGATCGCACCGCATCCACCGCCTGCGTCACGCTCTTAACGCCCGCCAACCCTTGTGTCGGGCTCCCCCCGGCACACTCGAAAACGATATCGGCACCGTTGCCATCGGTCAACGCCCGGATCGCCGCCACCGGATCCTCCCGCGTCGCGTTAATCGCGTAGTCCGCCCCTAACTCAAGCGACATCGCGCACGCCTCGTCCCGCACGTCCACCGTAATAATTCGCCCCGCCCCGCTCACCCGCGCCACCTGCAAGCATTC
The DNA here is from genome assembly GCA_025354525.1 of Acidobacteriota bacterium. Taxonomy (GTDB): domain Bacteria; phylum Acidobacteriota; class Terriglobia; order Bryobacterales; family Bryobacteraceae. The sequence continues at coordinate 4,143 of JANXMS010000506.1, read as the reverse complement.
GAGGCCCATACTTCCCTGCCCCAGGATCGCCACCGAATTCCCGATCCGCATCTCGGCCGTCTCCACCGACGCCACGCTATCGCTCAACGACTGCAAACACGCCGCCTCGTTGTCCGAAATCCGGTCGTCCACCAGCGTCAAGGCGATCTCCGGCAACACCGCATACTCGCAAAAACAGCCCGGCAGTTGGAACCCAATAATCGGCCCCTTGCGGCACAAATGCCCGCGCCCAGAATCGCACAACGGGCAAGCCTCGCAAGGCAACTTCGCCCGCGCCGCCACGCGATCGCCCACCTTAAAGCGCGTCACCCCGGCACCCAATTCGACGATTCGAACGCAGAACTCATGCCCGAAAAGCTGCACCGGCGCTTCCGTCTCCAGACGCTTTTTGATCCGGTCAAACGCCAGCGTCCTCACCCCCGCCGCGAGCTGTGCCTCCGTCACGCTCGGCTGCACTACCAGCACTTGCGCCAGCACATGACGGGGGCGCAAAACCGGAATCGGCACCTCGTCCAACCGCAAGTCTCGGAACCCGTAGAATCGCCATGCCTTCATAGAAAACTCCTCGTGATAATATCGCACCCACATGCGAACCTCGTCAGTCCTCCTCCTCACCTTCTCCGCCGCGCAACTCGCCGCGCAGATTTTCGCCCCCGGAGCCAAGCTCGAAAAGCTGTATGAAGGCGGCCATCTCACCGAAGGCGTCGCCGTCGCGCCCGATGGAACCGTCTTCTTCAGTGACATCACCTTCACCACCGAAACCGGCATGCAAGCCGGCCATATTATGCGCTTCGATCCCCGCTCGAACAAGACCACTGTATACCGCTCCCCCAGCGGCATGTCCAATGGACTCAAGTTCGATGCCCAAGGCCGTATGCTGGCCGCTGAAGGCGCTGACTACGGCGGCCGCCGCATTACCCGCACCGACCTCGCCACCGGCAAAAGCGTCATCCTCGCCGGACTGTTCGAAGGCAAGCCCTTCAACTCGCCCAACGACATCGCCATCGATCTCCAGGGCCGCATCTATTTCAGCGATCCCCGCTACCTCGGCCACGAACCCATCGAACAGCCCGTCATGGCGGTCTACCGCCTCGATCCCAACGGCAAGGTCCACCGCATCATTACGGATGCGTCCAAGCCGAACGGAGTCGCCGTCTCCCCCGATCAGAAGACGCTCTACGTCGTCTCGAACGACGACGGCCTGCTCGGCTTCGATCAAATGCCCAAAGGCACACCCGCGCGAAAAGGCCGCATGGAACTCAACGCCTACAATCTTCACTCTGACGGCACGGCCACCTTCCGCGCCCTCCTCGTCAACTACGCCCCCGAAGACGGCCCCGACGGTCTCGTCTGTGATGCCGCCGGCAACCTCTTCGTTGCCGTCAGAAACGAGAAGCGGTTCGGTGTGAGCGTGTATTCGCCCACAGGCAAAGAGCTAGCCTATCTGCCTACGCCAGAGCGCCCAACGAACGTTGGCTTCGGCCGCGGTGCCGAAGCCAGCACGCTCTACATCACCGCTGGCGGAAGCCTATACCGCACCAAAATCCTCGGCGGCAAATAGTCAGCCGAACTCATTCCTGAAGGGTTCACGTCGCGGTCGAGACAGAACCCAGGATCACACGGGCGTCACACTTTCACCCCGGCGGTTTTCTTCAGCGGCTTTCAGAAGTCGGTCAGCTTCTGCTCCAGACCTGGCTCAGCGGCATCAGTAGGGCCGGGATGCACAGGAATCGCAGCGACGTGCCCGAGTGTACGGCACCTTGTACCAGCGCGCGGCCTCCATCGAGAAACTCTCGCGGCACACCTCCCCGCCGGAGCAGTTCCGCGCGATCAGCGTTACTCTATCGGGGTCGAGCGGTCCAATGTTCTGCGTCCTCCGGTTCGGAACCCGCTGCAGAGAGTACTAGTGAGTCGTGGCCCCGTTTCCCCCCTGTGATCGCGAATGCGCCGTCACGACAATTGCTCCCTCTGGTCGGCTAACGATCCGCAACCATCCCTTTCTGTAGGGGGTCTCCTTCGCATTGGTCACCACGACGCTGGAGCCGTGCCCCGGTAGCTGTTAGTCAACTTGGCTGAGCCGGGTCACTGCGTTGTCCCTAGCGAGGTAGGGGGCCTCCACCAATTTGCCAAAATGATCGTATACCTGGAGCGTCAGAGTGGCTGGCGCGTCGGTGGCGTTCCGATAGGCCACCGCCGTTTCGCGGTGGGTCGCCCCGTCTGTCCCGAAACTAAAGTAGAGGACCGCTTGGCCGTCCGCATTCGCCGCGCCCGGGGTCAAAACCCAGCCCGAGCCGACAATGCGCAGGAAAACCTAGGCCTGCGCCAAATGATGGTGCAGCCAGGCGCTGGCAAACTGCCAATCGCGCCGTACTTTCGCGATGTTGATGCCAATGATGTTGGCCGTCTCCTGGTCGGTGTATCCGCCAAAGAAGCGCAGCTCCACGACGCGGGCGGCTTCCGGTTCGAAATCTTGCAACTTGTTCAGCGCATCGTCTGGCGGCTGGAGATCTTGACGCCGCCCCGCTTGCCGGCGTGTTTGGCGCCGGCGTGATCGACGAGAATCCGCCGCATCGGCTGCGCCGTCAGCGCAAACAAGTGGTGGCTCTCGTTGGCCTTCACAGGCTGCCCGCCGAACAGCCGCAGATACGTTTCACTGACGAGAGCCGTCGCTTGCAGCGGCTTGGCGCTGGTAGGCGTCGTCGGCGCGCGCGACGAGATAGACCGCGCCCGTGCCGCCTTCGCTCAACCGCCGGACCATGCGGTAGGGACCGAACCAGGTTCCGGTTTCGGTAGGTGCCGCTACAGCTGCCCGCTTTCAGGCGGGCTCATCAAGGAAGCCGTCCTGCTTGGCGCTTTCGACAGACGTCAGGAGCTTCCCTCGTTCCAATTCCATCGCCGCGTCGCCCGCCGACTGCTCGCGGATGTAGGCAGCCCGCTGCTCGACGGGCAGCGCCGCCGCGCTGTTAAAGAGCGCACGGATGCGCCGAAATCGTTCCGCCCCGCTTTCCTTGACCTCTATCTACCGTAGCGAAAAGCAGGGCCATGATCCTCGCTCTCCTTACCCTTTTCACAACCGCTGCCGAGCCCCAGGCGAGTATCGCGATCGCCCGCGTCGAGTGGGCCGGATTCCAGACCCACCGCATCGCTTTGCGGCTGCGGCGGCGGGCCTTCACGAAAGACCGGGCGGTGCTAAACGGCGTCCGCTTCGAGCGGATGTCGATTGGCGGCGTGCCGTTCTACCTGGCTCCGCCGACTAGCCCGATCGTGGTCCCCGCCGGGGAGTGGGTGGCGCTGCCTCCGCTCCCCTTGACGATTGAATCCAGCGACGTTTACGCGGTGGCGGCGATGCGGCGAGTGGTGGAAAGCGGCGTGGTCGCCGTCAAAGGGAAGGCGCGGTTCGAGATCGAACTGTCCCAGCTGGCCCGGATCCTGTTGCTCTCGTGGACGGCCAGTGTGGCCTATCCCATCGACCGGGAGAGCGCGTTAGCGGCGCGGTACTGGCGATGCTGGATACGATTCCGCGCTGGCCGAGCCTGCGTCCTCCGGAGGGTTGGGAGCGCTCCGTGAAGCCGATCTAACACCGCTACGAACCGGTGCGGCGCAATGGTCACGTGACGCCAGTCGTCTAGCATTCGCTGGGGTTCGTGATTGCGCCGCGGCGGGTGTTGACCACCGGCGAGAATGCCGGGCCCTGGCACTACGACCCGGGGATTGCCGCCGGCATCGCGATGAGCGATATCGAGATTCGGGGAAGCCGCCTGAGCTCCGGAGGAACGCCGCCACCACGCTATCAGCCGACAATCCGTTTGATCTACTGAAGCAAACGTCGTCGTTGAACAACGGCGGTATCCTGCGGCCGGATCGCATCGCCGGCTGGCACTACGACCCGGGGATTGCCGCCGGCATCGCGATGGGCGATATCGAGATTCGGGGAAGCCGCCTGAGCTCCGGAGGAACGCCGTCACCACGCTATCAGCCGACAATCCGTTTGACCTACTGAAGCAAACGTCGTCGTTGAACAACGGCGGTATCCAGCGGTCGGATCGCATCGCCGGCGAAAATGCCGGGCCCTGGCACTACGACCCGGGGATTGCCGCCGGCATCGCGATGGGCGATATCGAGATTCGGGGAAGCCGCCTGAGC